>NZ_JBIVKT010000007.1:0-315207 GCF_044750905.1 Streptomyces sp. NPDC088762 | reverse complement strand
CTTCGCATGCTGCGCCTCGGTCGCACGATCACTCGGCCCGCGCCGCGCCTGCTCACGCAGGGACTGCAACTCGGCCACGCGCCCGCGGGCGTCCGTGGGCTCGCTCGGGGTCTGGTCCACAACGGTCATGTACCGACCTTACGAAGATCGCGATGAAAAACCTCCGTTCATTCCACACAGTCTCAGGTGTCATCAGCTGTCCGGCCCGCACAGTACCGCCGGGGCATGAGCCGACTCCGCCATACGGGACCTTCGTCCTTTGTCGTAGTCCTACAAATCGGGGGGACACGCTGCCTAATGTTGAAATTTGAACGGAATGGGTCTAGCGTCGTTCTCGTTGAAGTCGTTGAACATTCAACAGAACCGCTACCAAGGAGCACGTCATGGGAATCTTCACCCGCCGCAGCCAGACCACGCCCGTCCAGCAGGCCGTCACCACCGGCGCCGCCGTCGCCACGCTCGACGTGGACCCGGCGCTCGCCGCCCTCACCGGCGACTACGTCATCGACGCCGCACACAGCAGCATCGGCTTCACCGTCCGCCACGCCATGGTCACCAACGTCCGCGGCAGCTTCGCCGAGCACGAGGGCGCCCTGTACCTGGACGGCGCCGATCCCTCCCGCTCCACCGCCTCCATCGACGTGAAGATCGCCTCCGTCGACACCGGCATCGCGGACCGCGACGGCCACCTGCGCAGCGCGGACTTCTTCGACGCCGAGACCTTCCCGCTGATGACCTTCCGCTCCACGGCGGCGAGCCGGGTCGGCGGCGACACGTACCGCATCACCGGCGACCTGACGATCAAGGACGTCACGCGCCCGCTCTCCATCGACCTGGAGTTCAACGGCTCCGCCACCGACGTCTACGGCAGCGAGCGCGTGGGCTTCGAGGGTTCGGCCGAGATCCTGCGCTCGGACTGGGGCCTGACCTGGAACGCCGCGCTGGAGGCCGGCGGTGTGATGGTCAGCGACAAGGTGAAGCTGACCTTCGACATCTCCGCCGTCAAGCAGGCCTGACGCAGCGCTCTGACCGGATGACCGGGGGCGGTTGGGGGGAGTCCCTAGAAACCGCCCCCACCGTCGAAGCCGCCGCCCCCGTCGAAGCTGCCGCCGAAGTCGGACGGGTTGAAGTCGGCCCCGGAGACGTCCCCGCCCTCGAAGCCGGACCCGTAGTCGCCGCCGAAGTCGGAGGCGTAGGCCGGGCTGGACATCATCGAACCGAGCATCGTGCCCATCAGCAGACCGGGCAGGATGCCTCCCCCGAAGTAGCCGCCGGCCCAGGGACCGTACGCCGGGCCGGCGTCGTAGTAGGGACGCGGCCCGTAGTCGGTGTCGACCGTACGGACCGCGGGGTCCCGGCCGTCGCGCAGCCGGACGGCGTCCGCCGTGCAGACGGGCACGGTACGCGCCGCGCCGCCCGCCGGCGCCCAGGCGGCGTCCTCGGTGCTCGGCCCGTGCCGCGGGTCGAAGAAGCAGGGCAGCCGCCGCTCGGGCACGGGACGGCCCTGCCGGCGCGCGTCGAGACAGGCCAGCGCGTAACGGCCGTCCTCCAGCGCCTGGGTCACGCCCTGGACCTCTTCGGGGCGCTGGACCGAGGCCATGATCTGTTTGGCTTTCTCGTACGAGTCGAGGCCCTGCTCGTAGTCCTTGCGCATCGCGTCGTCGGCGCCGGGCTCGCCGGGGTGGAAGTCCAGCCGGTCCAGCTCCTCGCCGAAAGCCGTGATGTCCTCGTCGACGACCACGGCAAGGCGTTCGACGGCCTCGCGCCGGGCCTCTTCTTTCTTCTTGCGATTGCGGCGGACCAGCGCGTAGGCGCCACCGCCGCCGATCACGGCCACCGCGCCGAGGGTGATCAGGCCGCTGACGGGGGCGCCCTCGTTCTCGGCGCCGGTGCCGGCCCAGGACGCGGGTGCTCTCCCCTTGACCTGGCTCAGGGCCTGGTCCACGAAGTTGTCGAGCTGGGTGGCGGCGTCGGGCGCCCCCACCGTGACGGCGTCGGTCAGGTTGCGCACCGCGTTCACCGGCATGACCGCCCTGTCGGCGCCGGCGTCGAACCGGTCGCCGAGCCGGATCGCGTAGAGCCCGGTGATCCCGGTCTCGGCGCGGACGGCCGTGAGCACCTTGTCCGGCGGGAACTCGGCGGTGGCCGGCAGCACGGCGACGAACACCGGCTTCCCGGCATCCTTGATCTTCTGGGCGAGCGCCTCGGCATCCGCCTTGGGCAGCTGCGCCTCGGCACGCGGGTCGACGTAGACCGGCCCCTCCTTGAGGGCCTCCCCCACGGCGGCGACGCCGGTGGCGGCCGACGCCTGCGGGGCGGCCGCCAAGGCCGTCCCGGACAGGGCCAGCAGCAGACCGGCCAACACGGATACGAGCCTGGTCCTCATACCCACGACGCTACCCGAACCGGCATTTTCCTGTGTGAGGAGGACATAAGACCCGACGAGGGTCCGCGCGGCGTACGGCGGACACCGCGCGGACCCTCGGCAGGAGGACGGCCCGGGACTACTCGGCCGGTTCGACGCCCGCGTGCAGGAGGCCGTAGGTGAAGGCGTCCTCCAGGGCCTGCCAGGACGCGGCGATCACGTTCGGGGCCACGCCCACCGTGGACCACTCGCGGACGCCGTCCGTGGTGGCGACCAGCACGCGCGTCGTGGACTCCGTGCCGTGCTTGCCCTCCAGGATGCGGACCTTGTAGTCGACCAGCTCGAACTTGGCCAGCTGGGGGTAGAAGCGCTCGAGGGCGACCCGCAGCGCGCGGTCCAGGGCGTTGACCGGGCCGTTGCCCTCCGCCGTCGCGACGATCCGCTCGCCCTTGGCCCACAGCTTCACCGTGGCCTCGTTGGCGTGGGTGCCGTCCGGCCGGTCCTCGACGATCGCCCGCCACGACTCGATGCGGAAGTATTTGCGGGCCCGGCCCTCGGCCTCGGCGCGCAGCAGCAGCTCGAAGGAGGCGTCGGCGGCCTCGTACGTGTAGCCCTGGAGCTCGCGCTCCTTGACCCGCTCCACGACCCGGGAGATCAGCGCGCGGTCCCCGCCGAGATCGACGCCGAGCTCCTTGCCCTTGAGCTCGATGGAGGCGCGCCCGGCCATGTCGGAGACCAGCATGCGCATGGTGTTGCCGACCCGCTCGGGGTCGATGTGCTGGTAGAGGTCCGGGTCGACCTTGATGGCGGAGGCGTGCAGGCCGGCCTTGTGCGCGAAGGCGGAGACACCCACGTAGGGCTGATGCGTGGAGGGCGTCAGGTTGACGACCTCGGCAATCGCGTGGGAGATCCGGGTCATCTCGGCGAGTGCGCCCTCGGGGAGCACCTTGCGGCCGTACTTGATCTCCAGCGCGGCGACGACGGGGAAGAGGTTGGCGTTGCCGACCCGCTCGCCGTAGCCGTTCGCGGTGCACTGGACGTGGGTGGCGCCCGCGTCGACGGCGGCCAGGGTGTTGGCGACGGCGCAGCCGGTGTCGTCCTGGGCGTGGATGCCCAGGCGTGCGCCGGTGTCGGCGAGGACGGTGGCGACGGTCGCCGTGATCTGGGCCGGCAGCATGCCGCCGTTGGTGTCGCAGAGGATGACGACATCGGCGCCCGCCTCGTGCGCCGTGCGCACGACGGACTTCGCGTACTCGGCGTTGGCGCGGTAGCCGTCGAAGAAGTGCTCGCAGTCGACGAAGACCCGGCGGCCCTGGGCGACCAGGTAGGAGACGGTGTCCCGCACCATCTCCAGGTTCTCGTCCAGGGTGGTGCGCAGGGCGAGCTCGACGTGCCGGTCGTGGGACTTGGCGACGAGCGTGATGACCGGGGCACCGGACTCCAGCAGGGCCCGCACCTGCGGGTCCTCGGCGGCCGAGCCGCCCGCCCGCCGGGTCGCGCCGAAGGCGACGAGCTGGGCGTTCTTGAAGGCGATCTCGGCACGGGCCCGGGCGAAGAACTCGGTGTCGCGGGGGTTGGCGCCGGGCCAGCCGCCCTCGATGAAGCCCACGCCGAAGTCGTCCAGGTGCCGGGCGATCGTCAGCTTGTCGGCGACCGTGAGGTTGATGCCTTCGCGCTGGGCACCGTCGCGCAGGGTGGTGTCGAAGACATGGAAGCTGTCGTCGAGGACCTCTGTCGTCGTCATGCTGATCTGGCTCCTGTCGGATGAGTGGCTCCGGGTGTCCGGGATCCACTGCCCCCATCATCGCGCGCGGTCCGGTCCCGGCAGGAATGGGCCGGGAAACGAAAAAACCTCTCGCGGGTGCGAGAGGTCTGCGCGCGGGTCTGGGGCACGATGGCCTCTGGCCGCGGAGTTCTTCCACGGTTCAGCGGTCAGTGCGGACCGGCGCGCTGCTGCCGATAATCATGGGCTGAGCAAGCACGTCCGCAGTGTGCCATAACGCCTGCGGCGCGCGGACGCGGATCTCAGTATGCGGGCAGCCGCTTCGCGGGCGGGGCTGGGCCCCTCGGCCCCCGCCACGCCTGACCGTCTTCGGCTGCAGCGCCGCTGCCGGGGCTCCGCCCCAGGCCCCGCGCCTCAAACGCCGGCGGGGCTGGAATCGCCTGGGGCGGGGGTCAGGCCTTCGGTCAGGAATTCGGATACGTGGGACAGGATTTCCTCGCGGGAGAGGAGCGGGAGGCCCACCGCCAGTTGGATGCTGAATCCGTCGAGCAGGGACCTGGTGCGGGTCGCGAAGCGGTCGGCGTCCACCGGGCGGAACTCGCCGCGCGAGATGCCCTCGGCGAGCAGGGCCACCAGGTCCCGGTGCCAGGCGCCCTCGATCGCCGCCTGCCGGTCGCGTTCCTCCGGTCCGGCGTTCTGGGATCGGTTCCAGACCTCCAGCCACAGGGTCCAGTGCGGGTCCCGGGCGTACTCCGGCACGTACAGGTCGACGTAGTCCCGCAGCCGCTCGCTCGCCGGGGCGCGCCGGGACAGCAGGGCCCGGCGCTCGTCGCCCAGCGCCGCCTCGCTCCACTCCAGGGTCTGCAGCAGGAGCTCGTCCTTGCTGCGGAAGTAGTAGAGGAGGTGGCCGCTGCTCATGCCGACCTCGCGGCCCAGACCGGCCATGGTCAGGCCTTCCAGGCCCCGCTCGGCGATCGTGGCCATGGCGGCGGCGAGTACGTCCTCGCGCGGGGGCGCGTTCTTGCGCGCTGCCCGTACCGGTACTCCACCCGCCGCCATGGGCCCACTCCTTCTCCGGATCCCGAAGGTCAGACCTTCGGCTGCTGCTGGGTGATGCAGTGGATTCCGCCACCCCCGGCGAAAATCGTACGTGCGTCAACGAGGGTCACGGTCCGCTCGGGGAACAGTCCGCGGAAGATCTCGGCCGCCTCCTCGTCGCGCGGGTCGTCGAAGGAGCACAGCACCACGCCGCCGTTGCACAGATAGTGGTTGATGTACGAGTAGTCCACCCACTCGCCGTCCTCCTCCAGCACGGTCGGCGCCGGGATCTCCACGACCTCCAGCAGCCGGCCCTGGGCGTCGGTGGAGGCGCGCAGGATGGCGGCGATGGTCTTGCAGCGCTCGTGGTCCGGGTGGGCCGGGTCGGGCTGGGTGTGGACCATGACCACGCCGGGGCGGGCGAAGGCGGCGACGATGTCGACGTGGCCCTGGGTGCCGTAGGTGCCGTAGTCGCCGGCCAGGCCGTACGGGAGCCAGATCGCCTTGGTGGTGCCGAGGTGGGCGTGGATCTCCTGCTCGACCTGCTCACGGGTCCAGCCGGGGTTGCGGCCCTTGCCCAGCTGCACGGTGTCGGTGAGGAGAACGGTGCCCTCGCCGTCGACGTGGATGGCGCCGCCCTCGTTGACCAGGGGGGTGCTGTACGTCCGGGTGCCGACGGCGTCGGAGATGTGCCGGGCGATCTTCGAGTCGTGGTCCCAGCGGGCCCACTCCTGGGCGCCCCAGCCGTTGAAGGTCCAGTCGACGGCCGCCAGCTCGCCGGCGTCGTTGGTGACGAAGGTCGGGCCGATGTCCCGCATCCAGGCGTCGTCGAGCTCGCGCTCGACCAGCTCGATGTCGTCGCCCACGATCGCCCGGGCACTCTCGGCGTCACCGGGCGAGACGACGAGGGTCACGGGCTCGTACGTGCGGACCGCGCGGGCGACGGCGCCCCAGGCCTCGCGGGCCTCGGCCAGCTCCTGATCGTTGGTGAAGGTGGGGTTGGGGCTGGGCCAGGCCATCCAGGTGCGCTCGTGGGGCATCCACTCGGCGGGCATCCGGAATCCGTCGTTCACGGGCTTTGCAGTCATGGTGGGGAGGTCCTTACGGGCTGGCTTAGAGGAAGTACAGGCGGTTGAGGGAGACCGAATCGGCGGCTTCGGAGCGCAGTGGTTCCCCGTCGAGGGAGACGAGGCCGCTGCGCGCGTCGACATCGACCGCGCCCACCCGGGAGTTCAGGAGGAGGTCCTTGGGGCCGATGCCGCGGGTGCCGCGGACGGCCACCCGGCGCCGGCGGGTCGGCATCTCGTCGCTGCCGAGGGCCGCCGCTGCGGCCGAGACGAAGGCGACGGAGATGTCGGCGGCGGTGGCCCCGTACGAGCCGAACTGCGGGCCGAGGACCAGCGGTTCGCAGGTGTCGGTGGCGGCGTTCGGGTCGCCGGTGACCCCGTAGGCCGGGAAGCCGGACTTGAGGACCAGCTGCGGCTTGGCGCCGAAGAACTGCGGGCGCCACAGCACGATGTCGGCGAGCTTGCCGACCTCGATGGAGCCGATCTCGTGGGCCAGGCCGTGGGCGATGGCGGGGTTGATGGTCAGCTTGGCCATGTAGCGCAGGACGCGGGCGTTGTCGTCGCCCTCGCCGTCGCCGGCCAGCGGGCCCAGCTCGCCCTTCATCTTCGCCGCCATGGCGAAGGTGCGGCGGATGGTCTCGCCCGCGCGGCCCATGCCCTGGGCGTCGGAGGAGGTGATGCCGATCGCGCCCAGGTCGTGCAGGACGTCCTCGGCCCCCATCGTGCCCGCGCGGATCCGGTCGCGGGCCATGGCGGCGTCGCCCGGGAGGTCCGGCTTGAGGTCGTGGACGGAGACGATCATGCCGTAGTGCTCGGCGACCGCGTCCCGGCCGAAGGGCAGGGTGGGGTTGGTGGAGGAGCCGATGACGTTCGGCACGCCCGCCATCTTGAGCACGTTGGGGACATGTCCGCCGCCGCAGCCCTCGATGTGGAAGGCGTGGATGGTCCGGCCCTCCAGGACGCGCAGGGTGTCCTCGACGGAGAGGCACTCGTTCAGACCGTCGCTGTGCAGGGCGACCTGTACGTCGTACTCCTCGGCCACGCGCAGGGCGGTGTCGAGAGCGCGGGTGTGGGCGCCCATGTCCTCGTGCACCTTGAAGCCGGAGGCGCCGCCCTCGGCGAGTGCCTCGACGAGGGGCGCCGGGTCCGAGGAGGAGCCGCGGGCGAGGAAGCCGATGTTGACGGGCCAGGCGTCGAAGGCGTTGAAGGCGTGCTTGAGGGCCCACGGGGAGTTGACGCCGACGCCCCACACCGGGCCGAACTCCTGGCCGATGACCGTGGTGACGCCCGCGGCGAGCGAGGCCTCCATGATGCGCGGGGACAGCAGGTGGACGTGGGTGTCCACGGCGCCGGCGGTGGCGATCAGGCCCTCGCCGGAGACGATGCTCGTGCCGGTGCCGACGACGACGTCCACGCCGTCGAGGGTGTCGGGGTTGCCGGCGCGGCCGATCGCGTGGATGCGGCCCTCGCGGATGCCGATGGAGACCTTGCGGATGCCGAGGACGGCGTCGATGACCAGCACGTTGCTGATGACGACGTCGCAGGTCTCGCGGACGGCGGCGGCCTTCAGGTGCAGGCCGTCGCGGGCGGTCTTGCCGAAGCCGGCGAGGAACTCGTCGCCGGGCTTCTGGGCGTCGGACTCGACCCGGACGGTGAGTCCGGAGTCGCCTAGCCGGACCCGGTCCCCGGCGCGGGGGCCGAAGACGGAGGCGTACTCGTGCGGGTCGATGTGCCGGCTGCCCGGCGCACAGTGGTCGCTGTGGGGGGTCTGGCGGCTCATGCCTGCTCTCCGTCCGCGGGGTCGGTGGTGCCGGTGGCGGCTGCGCCGGCGGCGCGCTCCGGGTCTGCGCCCAGGTACCCGCACGCGGCCGCCCGGCTCAGTGCCTGCTCCTTGGCGCCGGGGGCGTCCAGGGGGCCGTCGACCAGGCCGGCGAAGCCGACGGCGATGCGGTCGCCGCCGATCGGCACCAGCCCGACCTCGCCCTCGCCGTGGGGGTCGAACCGTACGGACGAGCCGGCCGGCACGCACAGGCGCATCCCGTAGGCGGCGGCGCGGTCGAAGTCGAGGCGCGGGTTGGCCTCGAAGAAGTGGAAGTGGGAGGTGACGCTCACCGGCACGGCGGCGGTGTTGCGCACGCGCAGGTGCACGACGGGCTCCGGCTGGGGGACGCCGGGGCCGGGGACGACCGCGCCGGGGGCCTCGTCACCGAGGGAGGCCGCGCCCCGGACGGGCGAGGAGACCACGGCGAGGCGGGAGCCGTCGTCGAAGACGGCCTCCACGTGCACCTCGGTGACCACGTCGGCCACGCCGGGCAGGACGTCGTCCGGGCCCAGCACGCTGCGGGCTTCCTCGATGGCCTCCGCCAGCCGCTTGCCGTCGCGCGCGGCCTCGCAGACGGTGTCCGCGATCAGCGCGGTGGCCTCGGGGACGTTGAGCTTCAGGCCCCGGGCCCGCCGGGCCCTGGCCAGTTCCGCTGCGCTGCGGAGCAGCAGCCGGTCGCGCTCCGTAGGGGTCAGCCGCACGGCGATCCACCACCCTTTGACTCGATGGGTTAGAGCATCACTCTAACTCTTCATTTCCTTGCTGGGAATCATTGACCTACCACCAGGGTGTGAGTCACATTGAGTGTCGCTCAAAGACGTGCACCACCACCCCCCGCCCTGCCAAGGGAGTCCCCCCATGCCCATCGAACAGCGCGGAGTCGACACCATCCCGGAAGAGGAGCGAACGAGCGGTCCCCGTGACCTGATCTCGATCCTCCTCGGCTCCAACCTCTGCCTCGGAGTGATCGTCTTCGGCTGGCTGCCCCCGTCCTTCGGACTGGGCCTGTGGCCCTCGGTCACCGCCATCGTGACCGGCACCCTGGTCGGCATCGCCTTCACCGCGCCGCTGGCGCTGGTCTCCCTCAGGACGGCCACCAACCTGTCGACCTCCAGCGGCGCCCAGTTCGGCGTCCGCGGGCGTCTCGTCGGCTCGATCGTGGGCCTGCTGCTCGCGCTGGGCTACACGGCGCTCACGCTGTGGATCGGCGGCGACGTGATGGTCGGCGTGCTCTCCCGGCTCACCGGGCTCCCGGACACCGGCCTCTGGCGGGCCGTGATGTACGGCGTCCTGGCCGCGTGCACCGTCGTCGGAGCCGTCTTCGGCTACCGGCTGCTGCTGCGCATGAGCAAGCTGCTCTCCATCGGCATGGTGGTCCTGCTGGCCGTCGGCCTCTTCGCCTACGCCCCGGACTTCACCACCGCCGCGCCGCCGGAGACCCCCCTCCTCCTCGGCTCCTTCTGGCCGACCTGGCTGCTCGCGGCCGTCGCCGCCGGCCTCAGCGGGCCCGTCGCCTTCATCACCCTGCTCGGCGACTACACCCGCTACGTCTCCCCCCGCAAGCACAGCTCCCGCAAGGTGTTCTGGGCCACCTGTCTGGGCCTGCTGATCGGCCTGCTGATCCCGCAGCTCTTCGGCACCTACACCGCCCTCGCCGCCAAGGCCGGCGCGGACTACGCCGGGCCCCTCGTGGAGGCCGCGCCGTTCTGGTACCTGGTTCCGCTGCTCGTCGCCGCGGCGGCCGGCTCGGTGGGCAACGCCGGGCTGATGCTCTACTCCATGGGCCTGGACCTCGACGCGATCGTCCCCAAGGCCACGCGCACCAAGGCCACCGTGATCGCCGCGGCCGTGGCCACCGCGTTCGTGTTCTTCGGCTCCTTCTCGTGGGACGTGCAGTCCGCGATGACCTCGTTCGTCCTGCTGCTGACCGCGATCGGCACCCCGTGGGCCGTGATCACCCTCATCGGTTACGTGCGCTGCCGCGGCGAATACGACGCCGACTCGCTGCAGGTCTTCAACCGCCGCTCGGTGGGCGGGGTCTACTGGTACCGCAACGGCTGGAACACGGCCGCCACCGCCTCCTGGGTCATCGGCGCCGGCGTCGGCCTGCTCGCCGTGACCACCCCCTTCTACGAGGGCCCGCTGCTCGCCCTCACCGGCGGCGTGGACTGCTCCTTCATCCTGTCCGGCCTGGCCGGCGGGCTGGTCTACCTCGCGCTGACCGCCCGTACCGCCCCGGCCGCGGTCGGCACCGAGGAGCCGGAGTCGGTGGCCGCAGCCGCCTGACCGAGACCGTACGCACGTGAAAGGGCCCGCCTCCCCGGGAGGCGGGCCCTTTCGCGTGCGGGGACGGCTTTCCCGCGCGTACGGCCCTACGCGTCCACCGCTCGTGCCAGAGCGAAACCGCCGCCCTGCATGTCCTCGCACAGGGCACGGCAGGCGCCGAAGTACTCGGCGAACTCGGGTTTGTCCTGCCAGGCCTTCATCGCGTCCATGGAGTTCCAGGAGGCGAAGGACACGTAGTGGCCGGGGTTGCCCAGATCGCGGATCAAGCGAGCGAACAGGAAGCCGTCGTTCGCTTCTTTGGTCCAGTTCAGGAGGGTCGTCCAGCGGTCGGCGAACTCGTCCTCCCTGCCCTCGGAGACCTTCCAATTGCCGGAAGCCCAGTAGTTGCTTGCCTCGGACATCGCACACCACCTCGGTACGGGCCCCACTTCAGGTTAGGCCCGTACCGATCGGTCGCACCCGGGCTCAGCCGAGCGGGTGCATCCAGCCGTGGTGGTCGGCGGCGTGGCCGGTCTGGAGCTCCAGGAGGGCCTTGCGCAGGCGCATGGTGACCTGGCCGGGCTCGCCGTCGCCCTGGATCCAGTTGGCGCGCTCCGACTTGACCGAGCCGACCGGGGTGATGACGGCGGCGGTGCCGCAGGCGAAGACCTCGGTGAGGGTGCCGCTGGCGTTGTCCCGCTGCCAGTCCTCGGTGGTGATCCGGCCCTCCTCGGCGGTGTAGCCGAGGTCGCGGGCGATGGTGAGGAGGGAGTCGCGGGTGATGCCCGGGAGCAGCGAGCCGGTGAGCTCGGGCGTGACGATGCGGTCGCCGTACACGAAGTACAGGTTCATCCCGCCCATCTCCTCGATCCAGCGGTGCTCGACGGCGTCGAGCCAGACCACCTGGTCGCAGCCGTGCGAGGCCGCCTGGGCCTGGGCGACGAGGGAGGCCGCGTAGTTGCCGCCGGTCTTGGCCGCGCCGGTGCCGCCCTTGGCGGCGCGGACGTACTCCTCCGAGAGCCAGACGGAGACGGGCTTGACGCCGCCGGGGAAGTAGGCGCCGGCGGGCGAGGCGATGACGATGAACAGGAACTCGTTGGCGGGGCGGACGCCGAGGCCGACCTCGGTGGCGAACATGAACGGCCGCAGGTAGAGGGAGGCTTCGCCCGAGTCCGGCACCCAGGCGCGGTCCTGCTTGATGAGCGCGTCACAGGCGGCGATGAACAGGTCCACCGGCAGCTCGGGCATGGCCATGCGGCGGGCGGAGGACTGGAAGCGCTCCGCGTTGGCCTCGGGGCGGAAGGTCGCGACGGTGCCGTCGGGCTGGCGGTAGGCCTTGAGGCCCTCGAAGATCGTCTGCGCGTAGTGCAGCGTCATGTTCGCCGGGTCGATCGCCAGGGGGGCGTAGGGAACCAGTTCGGCGTCGTGCCAGCCGCGGCCCTCGGTCCACTTGATCGTCACCATGTGGTCGGTGAAGTGGCGGCCGAAGCCGGGGCTGGCCAGGATCGCCTCGCGCTCCGCGTCGGACAGCGGGTTCGAGGAGGGCTTGAGCTCGATCGTGGGCGTCGTCATGAGTGCTTGTCCTTCACCGTTTGTGTATGGCGGACCGCGCTCATGCGTACTAGTTACTAGGACGTCCGAGCTTCCCCGTAGTCCGCGGCCTCGCGTTCGATTATCGCGCGCGAGGGGAGTTCGGAGAAACGGAGTGTTGCGGCCCAGGGGAGATGGTGGCACCCGGGGCCGCGCAGGAGAAGCCGCCGGGTCCTGGAATGCGACCCGGCGGCTTCCTGGGGTGGAGCTGCCGGGTCAGCCGGCTACGCGAGCGGCGAGGGCGTCGCCGATCTCGTCGGTGGAGCGGAAGGTGCCGTCGCGCTCGGCGAGGTCGGCGGAGACCGCGTCCTCGATCCGGGCGGCCCGGTCCTCGTGACCGAGGTGGCGCAGCAGGAGGGCGACGGACAGGATCGTCGCGGTCGGGTCGGCCTTGCCGGTGCCCGCGATGTCCGGGGCCGAGCCGTGGACGGGCTCGAACATGGAGGGGAAGGCGCCGGTCGGGTTGATGTTCCCGGAGGCGGCGAGGCCGATCCCGCCGGTCACGGCGGCCGCCAGGTCGGTGAGGATGTCACCGAAGAGGTTGTCCGTGACGATGACGTCGAAGCGCTCGGGCTGCGTGACGAAGAAGATCGTCGCCGCGTCGACGTGCAGGTAGTCGGTGGTGACCTCGGGGTACTCCTGGCCGACCTTGTCGAAGATGTTCTTCCACATGTGGCCCGCGTACACGAGGACGTTGTTCTTGTGGACGAGCGTCAGCTTCTTGCGGGGGCGGGCGTTGGCGCGCTCGTACGCGTCGCGGACCACGCGCTCCACACCGTAGGCGGTGTTGATGCTGACCTCGGTGGCCACCTCGGCGGGGGTGCCGGTGCGCAGCGAGCCGCCGTTGCCGGTGTACGGGCCTTCGGTGCCCTCGCGGACCACGACGAAGTCGATCTCCGGACGGCCGGCGAGCGGGGTGGCCGTGTTGGGGAAGAGCTTCGAGGGGCGCAGGTTGATGTAGTGGTCGAAGGCGAAGCGGAGCTTCAGCAGCAGTCCGCGCTCCAGGACGCCGGACGGGACCGACGGGTCGCCGATGGCGCCGAGCAGGATCGCGTCGTGGTGCTTGAGGGCTTCGAGCTCCGCGTCCGGGAGGGTCTCACCGGTGCGGTGCCAGCGCTGGGCGCCGAGGTCGTACTCCTTGGTCTCCAGCTTCACATCCTGGGGCAGGACCGCGGTAAGGACCTTGAGTCCCTGAGCCACGACTTCCTGGCCGATGCCATCACCGGGGATCACTGCGAGATTGATGCTGGTCGACATGGCGAAACCGTACTCCCTGTCCCAGCCCTCAGACATATTGCGTCCAGCATCTGGACCCATGTGGACGCAACATGTCCCGGGAGGAGGCTGCTCAGTGGCCGGTCGCCCCGCCGTTGTCCCGGCGGTCGAGGGCCCGCTGGAGGGCAGCGGCGGCCTGCTTGCGGTCGGCGTCCGCGGAGGAGGAGCGGCGGACGCGGCGGGGTGCGGTGGATGCGTTCATGGTGATCGACTCCTTGAGATCACGGCGTGGCGGGGCCACGGATGAGGGGTTCCTTCAAGGCGCCGGAAGAGGCGGGGAGCAGTACGCCGCAGGGGTTGCCTGCCAGGGCGCGCGCTCACGACCGCCATTCGCCGGATCGGCGAGACGTTCGGCTCCTACAAAGCTAGGGCAGGTGCCGCTGTATGTCTCCGCAATTACTCGGACTTCCTAGTATCTGAGACGCCGAACCCCTCGGAAGGCTCCTCCCGAGGGGTCCGTTTCAGCCCTTGCCGGAACGGAGTTCCCTGATCAGAGCCCTGACAGTGAGGGTGGCGGCGGATTCCGGAGTGGTGACGTATCCCACCTGTCTCACCGGCCTCTGGGGGCCCAGATCGGTGATCTGCACCGCCGCACCGGCCTCGCGGAGCGACAGCTCCGGCAGGATCGCCATACCGAGCCCCCTGCCGACCATCGTCAGCACCATGCCGTCGTCCTCCGCCTTCACGGTGGCCGGCGGGATCCAGTCCTGGGACCGCCACCACTCGCGGGTGTAGGAGCCGCAGTTCTCGTCCCAGTCCAGCAGCGGGAGCGACTTCGGGTCCGGGTGGCCGACCGGGTGCACCAGCGCGTACGCCTCCTGCGCGAGCACCCCGCCCAGCAGGCCGGGCGGCAGCTCCGCCGAGCCCCCCAGGGTGGCGATGCCCAGGTCGGCGCGGCCGGCGGCGACCTCCCCTGCCGTCCCGGCGCCGAGCTCGCGCACCACCCGGACCTCGGGGCGGATGCCGGGGTGCCGGGCGGTGAGCCGTTCCAGGGCGGGCGGCAGCAGGTGCAGAGCCGCACTGCGGAAGGCGGCGATCCGCAGCACGCCTTCGAGCGCGCCGCCGTCCGCGCCCGCGCCCGCTCCCGCCGGGCCGCCGCGGGCCGCGCCGCGCGCCTCCGCGCCGAGGACCTCGTACAGCCGCAGGATGCGGCGGGCGTGGCCGACGGCCCGCTCCCCCGCCGGGGTGGGCGAGGCCCCGGCCCGCCCGCGCTCGAAGAGCACCGCGCCGACCTTGGCCTCGCTGCCGCGCACCGAGTGCGAGACGGCGGACTGGGTGAGGCCGAGCGCGGCGGCCGCCGCGGAGAACCCGCCGGTCTCGGCGACGGCGACCAGGATCCGCAGTTCCTGCGGGAGGAGATCGGACACCGGGGCCCCCACCTCGTTCCATGAGCGTCATTCATGCATGTACGGCTTCCATGAGCCCAACCCCCTGCCCGGCCGGGAGATTCCTTCCTAGCGTCTGCGCCATGACCACCGACACCGCATACGCCGTCCACCAGATCGCCCGCCCGGCCGGCTTCCCCTCCGCATCCGACTTCGCGTACGTCTCCTCGCCCGTCCCCGAACCGGCCCCCGGCACCGCCCTCGTGCAAAACCTGCTGCTCTCGGTCGACCCGTACCACCGCGGGATGATGGACGGCGGCGAGGACGGCTTCGAGCTCGGCACCCCGCTGGAGGGCCGCTCGGTGGGCCGCGTGCTCGCCTCCCGCGACCCGGGGCTGCGCGAGGGCGACCTCGTCTTCCACCGGCAGGGCTGGCGTACGCACGCCCTCGTCACCCTCGGCGCGGACGGCGCGCGCAAGCTGCGCAACCACGAGGGGATCCCGCTAGAGGCGTACCTCTCGATCCTCGGCGGCACCGGCCTGACCGCGTACGCCGCACTGACCCGGACCGCCGGACTGCGGGAGGGCGAGGACCTGTTCGTCTCCGCCGCGGCGGGCGGGGTCGGCACGGCGGTCGGCCACATCGCCCGGCTGCTCGGCGCGCGCCGGATCGTCGGCAGCGCGGGCTCGGCGGCCAAGGTCCGCCACCTCACCGAGGTCCTCGGCTTCGACGCGGCCTTCGACTACCACGACGGGCCGGTCGGCGAGCAGCTCGCGAAGGCCGCACCCGACGGCATCGACGTCTACGTGGACAACGTGGGCGGGGAGCACCTGGAGGGCGCGATCGAGGTGTTGCGCGAGTACGGGCGCATCGCGTGGGTGGGCGCGATCTCGATGTACAACGGGGACCGCTCGCCCGCCGCTCCCCGCAACCTCTTCGAGGTCGTGCACAAATCGCTGCGCCTGGAAGGGGTATTGGTTCGCAACCACACCAATCTGCAGGACGAGATGGAGGACTTCCTGGTCCCCCACCTCCGCAGTGGCCGGATCGGTACCGACACCACCGTTGCGCAGGGCTTCGAGCACACCGTGGAGGCCTTCCTGGGCATGCTCCGCGGGGACAATCTGGGCAAGATGCTCGTCCGCGCCAACGCTTGATTCCAGCCACCCGGATGTTCACCGACTTCTTACCGCACGGCTGTAGACCTTTGACCCGGCGCCCGCCACTCTGTGCGTCAATGTGCCAGCCGGGCACTTGAGTTGGAGGCGAGTAGCCAGTGACACCGATCAGCCGCAGAGGGTTCGTGGGAATCGGCGCCGGGCTGATGGCGGGCGCCGCCCTGCCCGCGATCGCGCCGACGACGGCGGCCGCGGCCGCCGCGACCGGCACCATCACCGATGTGAAGCACGTGGTGATCCTGATGCAGGAGAACCGCAGCTTCGACCACTACTTCGGCAGGCTGAAGGGTGTCCGCGGCTTCGGCGATCGCGCCGCCGGCAACATCCCGGGTGGGTGGGGCATGTTCAACCAGCCCAACTGGGGTGGCCGCCAGTACCCGTGGAAGCTGTCCGCCACCCCACCGGCCGGAGGCGTGGACGGCGAGACGCTGGCCCAGTGCAACGGCGACCTCCCCCACAGCTGGACCTCGCAGCACGCCGCCTGGAACAAGGGCCGGATGGACAACTGGGTCACCGGCGTCGGCAACACCCGCACCCTCGGCTACCTCGACCGCGGGGACATCCCCTTCCACTACGGCCTCGCCGACCACTACACCATCTGCGACGCCTACTTCTGCTCCACCCTCAGCGCGACCGGCCCGAACCGCACCTTCCTGTGGAGCGGCAAGGTCGACGCGGGCAGCAAGGACGGCGGCGACGAGTCCGGGCTGACCTGGGAGACGTACGCGGAGGCCCTCCAGCGCGCCGGCATGAGCTGGAAGGTGTACCAGAACGCGCAGGACAACTACGGGGACAACGGTCTGGCCTACTTCAAGAAGTTCACGGACGCGGCGCCCGGCAATCCGCTGTGGGACCGCGGCATGGGCTCCGTCCCGAAGGTCACCGGCTCCACCCCGGACGACATCGCCGCCGCCATCCGCGCCGACGTGGTCGCGGGCACCCTCCCCCAGGTCTCCTGGGTCGTGGCGAGCGAGGCCTTCTCGGAGCACCCTTACGCCCCGCCCGGCGACGGCGCGCACTTCGTGGACCTGGTCTACCGCGCGCTGGCCGCCGACCCCGAGGTCTTCGACTCCACCGTCCTCTTCCTCAACTACGACGAGAACGACGGCTTCTTCGACCACGTGCCGCCGCCGGTCGCCCCGCCGGGAACACCCGGCGAGTACATCGACGGCACCCCGATCGGGCTCGGCTTCCGCGTGCCGATGCTGGTCATGTCCCCGTGGACGCGGGGCGGCTGGGTCAGCTCGGAGGTCTTCGACCACACCTCGGTGCTCCGTTTCATGGAGACCTGGACGGCCGCCCTCGGCACCCCCGCCACCTGCCCGAACATCAGCGCCTGGCGCCGCAGGGTGGTGGGCGACCTGACCGGCGTGTTCGACTTCGCGCACCCGGTCTACGGGGTACCGGCGGGCCTCCCGTCCACCGCCAAGGTCATCGGCCAGTCGACCTGCGGCCCGCTGCCCAACCCGGTGCCGCAGGACAACGCCCTCCCGGCGCAGGAGGCCGGGACCCGGCCCGCCCGGGCCCTGCCCTACCAGGTGAACGGCAACCTGGACCGCTTCGAATTCGGGGCTGCCGGCAAGATCCTGGCCTGGTTCTCGATGACCAACCAGGGCGCGGAGGCGAAACGGCCGGCGCACTTCTCGATCCACCCGCACCAGTACCGGGACACGGCGGCCTGGCAGTACACGGTAGACCCCGGAGCCACCTCGACCGACTACTTCAACATCGGTCTCGGCTCCGGCTCCGGCAAGTACGACATCTCGATGTACGGCCCGAACCGCTTCCTGCGCCGCTTCATCGGAGACGCCTCCAAGGCGGGCAAGGCGATCGAGGTCGCGGCCCGCTTCGCGGTCGAGCCGGGCACCGGCAAGACGGCGGTGTACTTCAGGATGACCAACTCCTCCGCCTCCCCCGTCACCTTCACGATCCGCTCCAACGCCTACCGCACGGACGGCCCGTGGACGTACACGGTCGCGGCGAACTCCTCGCGCGAGGACTACTTCAACGCGGTGGCGTACAGCAACGGCTGGTACGACTTCACGATCCTGGCCGACTCCGACGGCACCTGGTCCCGCCGGTACACGGGCCACATCGAGACGGGCGCCCCGAGCATCTCGGGCTCGTAGACACCCCTAGAGCACGTCCCCGTTGCGCCAGTCGAAGTCGAGCCGCCCGGCGGGATCCGGCAGGGTCCCGCCGGGCGGTGCCCACAGGTAGGTGGAGCCCTCCTCCTCGGGCAGGCGCACGGGCCCGTCCGGCGAGAGCGTTCCGATCCGGCCCGGCCACACCGTCCACCCGCGGCGCTCGTACAGCGCGGCCCCGTCCTCGGACGCCGACAGCGCGCCCAGCACGTAGGCCCGCCCGATCACCCCTTCCAGGGCGGCCATGACGGCGCTCCCGAGCCCCCTGCGCCGGTGGCCGGCCCCTACGGCCACGGCCTCGACGTACCCGGTGCGCAGGGCGGCGCCCCGGTGCACCACACGGCGCTGCACGACGCTGCCGTGGGCGACGAGCTCCCCGCCCGCGTGGACCAGGGCGTGCATGCCGCCGAGCCCGTGCTCGAAGTCCTCGTCGGAGAAGTCCCCGTCGAACGCCGCGTCGAGCAGCGCCCTGACCTCTGCCAGGGCGCCCGGGCCCAGCTGCGAGGTGTGCACCAGGCTCGTCCGCATGCCCGTCACCGCTCCGGTCGGCCGGTCCCGCTCGCTCATCCCGGCACCGTACCAAGGGGACCGCATTGCGGACGCCGGACGCCGTCCACCGGCCGGAATCGGCCGACGCGGCTCTGGCGGGCCGCGCCGCGGCCTCCGCACACTCGCGGTATGTCGCCCGATACCCAGCAGTGGACCCCGATCCACGGCCAGCCGTACCGCCCCGCCGCCTACCGGCCCGAGCGGATGCCGAGCGCGGAATCCCGCGCGCGGGCCGCCGAGTTGCGTGCACGCATGGACGAGCGGCGGACCGTACGCCATTTCTCCCCCGACCCCGTGCCCGAGCAGGTGGTCCGGGACGCCATCGCGTGCGCCGCCACCGCCCCCTCCGGGGCGCACCAGCAGCCCTGGACCTTCGTCCTGGTCAAGGACCCGGAAGTCCGCCGGCAGATCCGCGCCGCCGCCGAGCAGGAGGAGGCGCTCTCGTACGACGGCCGCCTCGGTGACGAGTGGCTCGCCGCCCTGCGCCCCCTCGGCACGGACGCCGTGAAGACCCACCTCACGGACGCCCCTGCCCTGATCGTGGTCTTCCAGCAGCGCTACTGGCTCGGCCCGGACGGCACGAAGCACAAGCACTACTACGTCGACGAGTCGGTCGGCATCGCCGTCGGCATGCTCCTGTCCGCCCTCCACCTGTCCGGCCTGGCCGCCCTCATCCACACCCCGAGCCCGATGCGCTTCCTCTCCCGGGTCCTGAACCGCCCCGAGAACGAGAAGGCCTTCGCGGTCGTCCCGGTCGGCTACCCGGCGGACGACTGCGAAGTCCCCGATCTGGTCCGCAAGTCCCTGGACCAGGTCCTCGTCGAGGTCTAGGGGGTCTCGCCGGGCCGCCGGAAATGGAAACCGCCCCCGCTCCGGACTTGGGGGTACCGGAGCGGGGGCGGGGTTCAGCGGGCGGGTCAGCCCATGTGGGGGTAGCCGTACTCGGTCGGGGCCACCAGCGTCTCCTTGATGGAGCGCGTCGAGGTCCAGCGCTGGAGGTTGGTCGCCGCGCCGGCCTTGTCGTTCGTGCCCGAGGCACGGCCGCCGCCGAAGGGCTGCTGGCCGACCACGGCGCCCGTGGACTTGTCGTTGATGTAGAAGTTGCCCGCCGCGAAGCGGAGCTTCTCCATCGCGTCCGCCGCCGCGTAGCGGTCACCGGCGATGATCGAGCCGGTCAGGGCGTACGCCGAGACGGACTCCATCTGGGCCAGCATCGCGTCGTAGTCCGCGTCGTCGTAGACGTGGACCGCGAGGATCGGGCCGAAGTACTCGGTCGTGAAGACCTCGTTCTCCGGGTCGGTGCACACGATGACGGTCGGGCGGACGAAGTAGCCCTCCGAGTCGTCGTAGGTGCCGCCCGCGACGATCTCGCAGGTCGGGTCGGCCTTCGCCCGGTCGATGGCGGCCTTGTTCTTCGCGAACGAACGCTCGTCGATGACGGCGCCGATGAAGTTGGTCAGGTCGCGGACGTCACCCATGGCGATGCCGTCGACCTCGGCCGCGAAGGCCTCCTTGAAGCCGTCGTTCCAGATCGAGGCCGGGATGTAGGCGCGGGAGGACGCCGAGCACTTCTGGCCCTGGAACTCGAAGGAGCCGCGGGTCAGCGCGGTCTTCAGGACGGCGCGGTCCGCGGACGGGTGCGCGACGACGAAGTCCTTGCCGCCGGTCTCGCCGACCAGGCGCGGGTAGGAGCGGTACTTCTCGATGTTGTTGCCGACCGTCTTCCACAGGTACTGGAAGGTCTTGGTCGAGCCGGTGAAGTGGATGCCCGCCAGCTCGGGGTGGTTCAGGGCCACCTCCGAGACGGCGATGCCGTCACCGGTGACGAGGTTGATGACGCCCTTGGGGAGGCCGGCCTCCTCCAGGAGCTCCATCAGCAGCACCGCGGAGTGGGTCTGCGTCGGGGACGGCTTCCACAGGACCACGTTGCCCATGAGGGCGGGGGCGGTCGGCAGGTTGCCCGCGATGGCCGTGAAGTTGAACGGCGTGATCGCGTAGACGAAGCCCTCCAGCGGGCGGTGGTCGCTGCGGTTCCACACGCCGGCGGAGTTCGCGCCGGGCTGCTCGGCCAGGATCTGGCGGGCGAAGTGGACGTTGAAGCGCCAGAAGTCGACGAGCTCGCACGGGGTGTCGATCTCGGCCTGCTGCGCGGTCTTCGACTGGCCCAGCATGGTGGAGGCGGCGAGCTTCTCGCGCCACGGGCCGGCCAGCAGCTCGGCGGCGCGCAGGATGATCGCGGCGCGGTCGTCGAAGGACATCGAGCGCCAGGCCGGGGCGGCGGCGAGGGCGGCGTCGATGGCCTCCTGCGCGTCGGCCTGGGTGGCGTTGGCGTAGGTGCCGAGCACCGACTTGTGGTCGTGCGGCTGCACCACGTCGAAACGCTCGCCGCCGCCCATCCGCTTGACGCCGTTGATCGTCATCGGGAGCTCGATCGGGTTCTCGGACAGCAGCTTGAGCTGCGTTTCGAGCCGTGCGCGCTCCGGGGTGCCGGGGGCGTACGAGTGGACCGGCTCGTTGACCGGCGCGGGGACCTGGGTCACAGCATCCATGGGGCTGGTAACTCCTTGACCTGGTTCTTGGCTAGTTCTTGGTGATCATCGAGCGGACGAAGAAGAGCAGGTTGGCCGGCTTCTCCGCGAGACGGCGCATGAAGTAGCCGTACCAGTCCGTCCCGTACGCGGTGTACACACGCATCCGGTGGCCCTCTGCCGCCAGCCGCAGGTGCTCCTCGCTGCGGATGCCGTACAGCATCTGGAACTCGTACTCGTCCAGTTTGCGCCCGGCCGAGCGGGCGAGCTCCTGCGCGATGGCGATCAGACGCGGGTCGTGCGACCCGATCATCGGGTAGCCCTCGCCCTCCATGAGGATCTTCATGATGCGGACGTACGCCCGGTCGATCTCGGACTTGTCCTGGTAGGCGACCTCGGCGGGCTCCTTGTAGGCGCCCTTCACGATCCGGACGCGGCTCCCGGCGGCGGCCAGCCGGCGCGCGTCGGCCTCGGTGCGGAAGAGGTAGGCCTGGATCACGCAGCCGGTCTGCGGGAAGTCCCGGCGCAGTTCCTCGTGGATGGCGAACATCGAGTCGAGGGTGGTGTGGTCCTCGGCGTCGAGGGTCACGGTGGTGCCGATGGCGGCGGCGGCCTCGACGACCGGGCGGACGTTGGCGAGGGCGAGCTCGTGACCGCCCTCCAGCGCCTGCCCGAACATCGACAGCTTCACGGACATCTCGGCGCGCTCGCCGAGGCCGAGGTCCGCGAGGCGCTCGATGAGCTGGAGGTAGGCGTCCCGGGCGGCGTGCGACTGCGCCACCTCGGTGATGTCCTCGCCGACGACGTCGAGGGTGACCTCCAGGCCGCTGCGCGTGAGCCGCTCGACGATCGGGATGACCTGGTCGACCGTCTCCCCGGGGATGAAACGGTTCACCACGGGCTTGGTCACCGGGGCTGCAGAGACGATACGGCGCATCGTGGCACTGCGCGAAGCGGCGAGGATCACGGGACCCAGCACGGGGGCACCTCCAACGGGTGGCAGAAGAAAAGCGCGGGAGAAACCGCAAGTGAAACCACCGTGAAACCTAAGGATCGCTTCGATCGTCTGCCATCGACAGCTGTCACGCATCCGTGTCTCGGATCTCATACATCTGTCTGAAGAGCCGGTCCGCGGGTGGGAGAATGTCCGGGTGAAGGGCGATTACCAGGACCTGGTGGACGAGATCTCGGCGCTGCTCGGCGCCCCGGCGACCCTGGAGAACCGGGACTTCCGCCTCATCGCCTTCGGCGCGCACGACAGCGACGACGACACGGCCATGGACCCGGTACGGACCCGCTCGATCCTGACCCGCCAGTCCACGGCGGCCGTCCGCTCCTGGTTCGAGGGCTTCGGCATCGCCCGCGCGACCGGCCCGGTCCGCATCCCGGCGGCGCCGGAGGCCGGGGTGTTCCGGGGGCGGATCTGCCTGCCGGTGCGGTACCGGGGCATCGTGCAGGGATACGTATGGCTCCTCGACCAGGAGCCCGGTCCGGGAGCGGCGGAACTGGCCGCGGCCATGGAGGTGGCCGAGCGGATCGGGATCCTGCTCGCCGAGGAGGCGAAGGCGGGCGCGGACCTCTCGCGGGAGTTCCTCGCGGTGCTCACCGCCGGGCGGGGCTGGCAGCAGGACATGGCCGTGGCCGCGCTGCGGGCGGCCCTGGGCCCGGGCGGGGACGGGCTGCACGCGGCGGTGTGCGTGGCGCCGTGGTCCGGGGAACCGCCGGCGTCGGTGCCGGGCGCGGCGGCGGTGTGCGTGGTCCCCGGCGGGGGGCCGGGTCACAAGCCGGAGTCGGCGGAGCGTTCGGCGGGGGCGGGCGGCTCGGTGGCCGGTCCGGCCCTGGCGGTCCTGCTCCGGCTGCGCTCGACGGACGCACTGGCTCCGGCCCTGACGGCGGTGGCCCGCCTGCTCCCGCGCGCGGCGGCGGAGCCTGCCGGCGCAGCGGCGGCCGGGGGCGCCACCGGCGGCCCGAGCGGGGCCCCCACCGTGACCGCCGGAGTCGCCGATCCCGTCCGGGCGCTCGCGCAGCTGCCCGCCGCCTGGGAACAGGCCGTGGCCGCGGCCCGGGCGGCCGCCGCGCAGCCACGGCTCGGGCCGGTCGCGCAGTGGTCGGCGATCGGCCCGTACCGGCTGCTGGCGGCCCTCGCCGCCGACCCGGTGGACGATCCCGCGGCGCGCGCCCTGCTGGGCCCGGCGCACCGCGAACTCGCCCGGACGGCCGAGGTGTTCCTGGACTGCGCCGGCCAGGCGGGCCGCGCGGCGGCGGCGCTGGGCATCCACCGCCAGACGCTGTACTACCGGCTCGCCCGGGTGGAGCAGCTGACCGGCCTCGACCTGGACGAGGGCGAGGACCGCCTGTTGCTCCACATGGCCCTGAAGGCGTCCCGCCTGCACGGCTAGTGCGGCATCCGCAACTCCGCTGGCCCTGCAGGCGGTTCGTCAGGACTGGTTGGGGGGGCGGGAGGTCATGCCCGGCCCCGCGCCCGGTGCCGCTTCGCGTACGACCAGGTCACCGCCGTCATCAGGACCGGGATGGCGAACAAGGGGGCGAAGACGAAGCCCCAGACAGTCTGTGCCGTACCGCTCGACATGTACGTCTGGCTCTCGACGGTGAAGGCGACCACGAGTTGCGACAGTGCCACCAGGACCAGGACGGTCGAGGCGGTCCAGGCCAGCGCGGCGAGGGTCCGGGGACGCAGCGGCCGCCACCGGTCGCTGACGAGGAGCAGCGGGAACAGGGCGGCGAGCTCGGCGATGACGGAGAGGCCCACGACGTACGCGACGCCCCAGCCCGGGATGCCGAAGACGTCGCGCAGGACCTGGTCGCTGTAGCCGACGTAGACACCGGACGCCATGGCGATGCGCCACAGACCGGACGGGACGGCGCACAGGGCGATGGCGTGGGCGGCGCGGCGGGCCCAGACGGGCGCGGGGGCGGTAGAGGCGGCGGAGAGTGCAGCAGGGGCTGTCGTCATGACCTCCATGCTGGCCGTGGACATGGCAGCCCCGGATCGTCCCCTGCGGCGGATCGCCTCCCCCGCGCGGCGGAGGGCTCATCCGGCTGAGGTGGCACCCGAGCGGGACGAGCCCTCCGCCACCTGTGCCGGCGAAGCCACGGACCCTCCAGTCGGGGAGCGTCGGGCGGATCGGGCCGGGCCGGCGGGAAGGCCGGGCCGGCCCCGGCTCCGCCTACTCGGCGGCGCTCTCCGGCGCCCGCGTGAGCGCTTCGGCGGCACGGCGCATGCCCTCGGTGAACTCCTCGGCGGTGGCCGCCGTTTCCGGGTCGAACAGCCACTGGATCATCAAGCCGTTGAGCAGCGCCTGGTAGAAGGCCCCGAGCGTGCGCACGTCCCGCTCGTCGAGCCGGTCCTCCGGGGTGCCGGTCAGCATCGAGATCAGCCCCCGGCGCCCCTCGCCCTGCGAGGCCGCGAGCATGGCCCGCAGCTCGGGCCGCTGATCCCCGCTCAGCGCCACCTCCAGGCTCGCCGCCCAGATCCGGCCCGACTTCTCGTGCTGCGCCAGGACGCCCGCCCACAGCGCGCGGAAGCGTTCCAGCGAGCCCCCCTCACCCTCCAGGCCGTCCTGGAAGACCTGCCCCCACTCCTCCATCAAGGCGATGAAGGCCTGGGTGAGCAGGGCGTCCTTCGAGCCGTAGTGGTAGCCGATGGACGCCAGGTTCGTTCCGGAGGCGCTGACGATGTCGCGTGCGGTGGTGCGCACGAACCCCTTCTCGACCAGGCACTTCTTGGCGCCCTCGAGCAGATCTTCACGATGTCCCATGGCCCCACCGTAGCAAGACGGTTGTCCTAGACAAAAGTTCTACACAGTTGTTCTAGACAGTTGTTTATGACGTCTGTACATTCCTTCTCATGACGAACCCCGCCGCCACAGCGCGCCTCGCCGGCCGCCGAGAATGGATCGCCTTCACCGTTCTCGTGCTGCCCCTGCTCCTGGTCTCGATGGACGTCTCGGTCCTCTACTTCGCCATCCCCGCCATCACCGAGCAGCTCGACCCCAGCGCCACCCAGCAGCTCTGGATCTTCGACAGCTACGCCTTCGCCCTCTCCGGCCTGCTGATCACGATGGGCTCGCTCGGGGACCGGATCGGCCGCCGCAAGCTGCTGATGATCGGCGCGACCGCCTTCGGCCTCGCCTCGGTCGGCGCCGGGTACGCCACCAGCGCCGAGATGCTCATCGCGGCCCGCGTCCTGCTCGGCATCGGCGGCGCGACCCTGATGCCCTCCACGCTGGCCCTCGTACGGAACCTCTTCCAGGACGACAAGCAGCGCGGCAAGGCCATCGCCCTCTGGTCCGGGGCCATGACCGGCGGCATCGCCCTCGGCTCGGTGCTCAGCGGTGTGATGCTGAACCACTTCTACTGGGGCTCGGTCTTCCTGATCAACGTGCCCGCGATGCTGCTCCTGCTGGTCCTGGTCCCGGTGCTGGTCCCGGAGTTCAAGGACCCGGCCCCCGGCCGCTTCGACCTGCTGAGCGTGCCGCTGTCCATGGCCGCCGTGCTGCCGGTCGTCTACGGGCTCAAGGAGATCGCCGCCGAGGGCTTCGAGCCCCTCCACCTCGGCTCGCTCGCCCTCGGCCTGGTCTTCGGCTTCGTCTTCGTCCGCCGCCAGCGCACCCGGGACGACGCGATGGTCCCCCGGGCCCTGTTCGGCGGGCGCGGCTTCGGGGCGGCCGTCGGGCTCAACACCATCGCCGCCTTCGCCATGATGGGTTCGGCCTACTTCACCACCCAGTACCTCCAGTCGGTGCTCGGCATGGGCCCCCTGGAAGCCGCCCTGTGGAGCCTGGCCCCCTCGGTCGTCATCGGCGCCGCGGCCCCGGTCTCCGCGGCCCTCGCCCAGAAGGTGGAGCGGGCCTACGTCATCGCCGGCGGGTTCGTCCTCGGCGCGGCCGGGTTCGTCCTGGTCGGCCTCGTGGACACCGACTCCCTGTGGCTGCTGCTGACCGGCGCCGGGGTGCTGGCCTCGGGCATCGTCACCGTGATGTCCCTGGTCTCGGACACGGCCCTCGCCTCGGCCCCCGCCGAGAAGGCCGGTTCCGCCGCCTCCCTGCTGGAGACGGGCCAGGAGTTCGGCGGCGCGCTCGGCATGGCGGTGCTGGGCAGCCTCGGCACCGCGGTCTACCGCAGCGACCTGGCGGGCTCCGAGCCCGCCGTACGGGAAACCCTGGGCGGGGCGGTGGCCACCGCCCGGCAGCTCGGCGGGGCCGCCGGGGAGCAGGTACTGGCCCTGGCCCGCGAGGCCTTCGTCCACGGCATGCAGTACGCGGCCTGGGGCGGTGCGGCGCTGCTGGTCGGGGCGGCGCTGCTCGCCGCGGCTCTGATGCGGGGGAAGGAAACCCCTGCCCCGCCCGCGGCGGCGGGGGCCGGCGTTCCCGAAGCGGGCGTGCAGGTGCCGACGTACAACTGATCGGTCCGCGGGTGCGGGTGTCCGGCGGAACGCGAAAGGGCCCGGGGTCTGCCCCGGGCCCTTCGCCGTGTCGTGCGGGTCAGCCGAGGCTGACCGTGCGCGCCGAGACCGCGCCGATCTCGGCCGAGATCTCCGCGAGGACGTCTCCCGGGACCTCGGCGTCGACGGTGAGGACCGCGAGGGCCTCGCCGTGCGCCTCGGCGCGGGCCACCTGCATGCCCGCGATGTTCAGGCCGGCCTCGCCGAGGATGCGGCCGACGGCGCCGACGACGCCGGGGCGGTCGGAGTAGCGCAGCACGGCCATGAAGTCGGCGAGCGCCAGGTCGACGTCGTACTCGCCGATGCCCACGATCTTCTGCAGGTGCTTCGGGCCCGCGAGGGTGCCGGAGACCGACACCTCCTGACCGTCCGACAGGGTGCCGCGGACGGTCACCATGTTGCGGTGGTCCGGGGACTCCGAGCTGGTGGTCAGGCGCACCTCGACGCCGCGCTCCTGCGCGAACAGGGGGGCGTTGACGTAGGAGACCGTCTCGTCGACGACGTCCTCGAAGACGCCCTTGAGCGCGGAGAGTTCCAGCACCTTGACGTCGTGCTGGGTGATCTCGCCGTAGACCTCCACGTCGAGGCGGACCGCGACCTCGCCCGCGAGGGCGGTGAAGATGCGGCCGAGCTTCTCGGCGAGGGGCAGGCCGGGACGAACGTCCTCGGCGATGACGCCGCCCTGGACGTTGACGGCGTCCGGCACGAGCTCACCGGCGAGCGCGAGGCGCACCGACTTGGCGACCGCGATGCCGGCCTTCTCCTGCGCCTCGTCCGTGGACGCGCCGAGGTGCGGGGTGCAGACGACCTGGTCGAGCTCGAAGAGCGGGGAGTCCGTGCAGGGCTCCTTCGCGTACACGTCGAGGCCGGCACCGGCGACGCGGCCCTCCTTGATGGCCGTGTACAGCGCGGCCTCGTCCACGATCCCGCCACGGGCGGCGTTGACGATGCGGACAGACGGCTTCACCTTGTGCAGGGCCTCGTCCCCGATGAGACCGAGGGTCTCGGGGGTCTTGGGCAGGTGCACGGTGATGAAGTCGGCGACCTCCAGCAGCTCGTCCAGCGTCAGCATCTTGACGCCCATCTGGGCGGCGCGCGCGGGCTGCACGTAGGGGTCGTACGCGACGATCTTCATGCCGAAGGCCGACATGCGCTGCGCGACCAGGACACCGATGCGGCCGAGGCCGACGACCCCGAGGGTCTTCTCGCTGAGCTCGACACCCGTGTACTTGTTCCGCTTCCACTCGCCGTTCTTCAGGGCGGTGTTGGCCTGCGGGATGTTGCGGGCGGTGGCGACGAGCAGGCCGCAGGCGAGCTCGGCGGCGGTCACGATGTTCGAGGTGGGGGCGTTGACGACCATCACGCCGGCCTTGGTGGCGGCGGAGACGTCCACGTTGTCCAGACCGACGCCGGCGCGGGCGACGACCCGCAGCTTGCGGGCGGCGGCGATGGCCTCGGCGTCGACCTTGGTGGCGGAGCGGACGAGGATCGCGTCGACGTCGGCGATCGCGGGCAGCAGTTCGGCGCGGTCGGCGCCGTTGCAGTGCCGGATCTCGAAGTCCGGGCCGAGCGCCTCCACGGTGGCAGGCGACAGCTCTTCGGCGATGAGTACGACAGGTTTCGAGCTCACGTGGGTCCTCACAAGTCCAGTGCGGACGGCCGTCCCGACGGCCGCAGGCGGTGGAGGGGGTAGCCGCGTGGAAGACGCACGACACTGTGGGCCTGACGCGTTGTGTTGAGCAGTGTATAAGCGCTGACGGACCGGATTTCCGCCTGTACGGAAGGATCACCCTTCCGTGGTTGGCCGGGTTGGACAAGCCGGGTGTACCAGGAGCGCGCCCCGGCCCCGTCCGGCCTGCGCGGCGGGGCCGGGACGCACCGTCCCGGCCCCGCCGCCGCGAGATCAGTTCTCGCTGCTGTCGACCCAGCTCATGAGCTTGCGCAGCTTCTTGCCGGTGGTCTCCAGCAGGTGCGCCTCGTCGGCCTTCTTGTACTCGTTGTACTTCGGCAGACCGGCCTTGTACTCGGCCATCCAGGTGTTGGCGAACTCGCCGCTCTGGATCTCCGCGAGGACCTTCTTCATCTCGGCCTTGGTGGCGTCCGTGATGACGCGCGGGCCGGTGATGTAGTCGCCCCACTCGGCGGTCTCGGAGACCGACCAGCGCATCTTCTCCAGGCCGCCCTCGTACATGAGGTCCACGATGAGCTTCAGCTCGTGCAGGCACTCGAAGTACGCGATCTCCGGCTGGTAGCCGGCCTCGGTCAGGGTCTCGAAACCGGCCTTGACCAGGGCGGAGGCGCCACCGCAGAGGACGGCCTGCTCACCGAACAGGTCGGTCTCGGTCTCCTCGGTGAAGGTGGTCTTGATCACGCCGGCGCGGGTGCCGCCGATGCCGGCCGCGTACGAGAGCGCGAGGGCGAAGGCGTTGCCGGAGTGGTCCTGCTCGACGGCCGCGATGCACGGAACGCCGCGGCCCTCCTCGTACTGGCGGCGGACGAGGTGGCCCGGGCCCTTGGGCGCGACGAGGGCGACGTCCACGTTGGCCGGGGGCTTGATGAAGCCGTAGCGGACGTTGAAGCCGTGGCCGAAGAAGAGCGCGTCGCCGTCCTTGAGGTGGTCCTTGATGGACTCCTCGTAGATCTCGGCCTGCAGCGGGTCCGGCGTCAGGATCATGATGACGTCGGCCCACTCGGCGGCCTCGGCCACGGGGACGACCTTCAGGCCCTGCTCCTCGGCCTTGGCCTTGGACTTCGAGCCCTCCTTCAGGCCGACGACGACGTCGACGCCGGAGTCACGGAGCGACAGCGCGTGGGCGTGGCCCTGGCTGCCGTAACCGATGACCGCGACCTTGCGGCCCTGGATGATGGACAGGTCGGCGTCGTTCTCGTAGAACAGCTCGGCCACTGGGATATCTCCTTGGTGCGCTGGTGTTGCTCCCACCGTACGGCGGGGAACGGAATCTGAGTTTCGGGTCTCGCTATGCGAACTGACGCAATGCGAACTGACGCATGGTCCGGACGGTCAGGCGCTGCGGTCGAGCGCCCGCAGGCTGCGGTCCGTGATGGACCGGCCGCCACGCCCTATGGCGATGGTGCCGGACTGCACGAGTTCCTTGATGCCGAAGGGCTCCAGCATCTTCAGCATCGCGCCGAGCTTGTCGGCACCGCCGGTGGCTTCGATGGTGACGGCCTCCGGGGAGACGTCGACCGTCTTGGCGCGGAACAGCTGGACGATCTCGACGATCTGTGACCGCGTCTCGTTGTCGGCGCGGACCTTCACCAGAACGAGTTCGCGCTCGATCGCGTTGTGCGATTCCAGCTCGACGATCTTGAGCACGTTGACCAGCTTGTTCAGCTGCTTGGTCACCTGCTCGAGGGGCAGGTCCTCGACGTTCACGACGATGGTGATGCGGGAGATGTCGGGGTGCTCGGTGACGCCGACCGCGAGGGAGTCGATGTTGAACCCGCGGCGGGAGAACAGCGCGGCGATCCGGGCGAGGATGCCGGGCGTGTTCTCGACCAGGACGGAGAGCGTGTGCTTGGACATGTGAGTCGTTCTCTCTCTCAGGCTCTCTCGGCTCAGTCGTCTTCGTTGTCGCCGAAGTCGGGACGGACGCCCCGGGCGGCCATGACCTCGTCGTTGGAGGTGCCGGCGGCGACCATCGGCCACACCATGGCGTCCTCGTGGACGATGAAGTCGATCACGACCGTGCGGTCGTTGATCGCGTTGGCCTCGGCGATGACCTTGTCCAGGTCGGCCGGGTCCTCGCAGCGCAGCGCCACGCAGCCCATGGCCTCGGACAGCTTGACGAAGTCCGGGACGCGGGTGCCCTTGCGGGGGGCGATGGACTCGCCGAGCTGGGAGCCCACGGTGTCGTGGCCGGTCTCGTCCGCGTGCAGCACGGTGTTGGAGTAGCGCTGGTTGTAGAAGAGGGTCTGCCACTGGCGGACCATGCCCAGCGCACCGTTGTTGATGATCGCGACCTTGATCGGGATGTTGTTCAGCGCGCAGGTGACCAGTTCCTGGTTGGTCATCTGGAAGCAGCCGTCGCCGTCGATCGCCCAGACCGTGCGCTCCGGCATGCCGACCTTGGCGCCCATGGCGGCCGGGACCGCGTAGCCCATGGTTCCGGCGCCGCCGGAGTTCAGCCAGGTGCGGGGCTCCTCGTACTTGACGAAGTGCGAGGCCCACATCTGGTGCTGGCCGACGCCGGCCGCGTAGATGGTGCCCTTCGGCGCCAGCGCGCCGATCCGCTCGATGACCTGCTGGGGCGAGAGCATGCCGTCCTCGGGCAGGTCGTAGCCCAGCGGGTAGGTGTCGCGCCAGCGGCTGAGGTCCTTCCACCAGGCGCTGTAGTCGCCGGCGTTGCCCTCGGTGTGCTCGGCCTGGACGGCCTGGATCAGGTCGGCGATGACCTCGCGGGCGTCACCGACGATCGGGACGTCGACCGCGCGGTTCTTGCCGATCTCGGCCGGGTCGATGTCCGCGTGGATGATCTTGGCGAACGGGGCGAAGCTGTCGAGCTTGCCGGTGACGCGGTCGTCGAAGCGGGTGCCGAGCGCGATCAGCAGGTCCGACTTCTGGAGCGCGGTGACGGCGGTGACCGCGCCGTGCATGCCGGGCATGCCGACGTGCAGCGGGTGGCTGTCGGGGAAGGAGCCCAGGGCCATCAGGGTGGTGGCGACCGGGACGCCGGTCAGCTCGGCGAGGACCTTCAGCTCGGCGGTCGCGCCGGACTTCATGACGCCGCCGCCGACGTACAGGACCGGGCGCTTGGCCTGGCAGATGAGCTTGGCGGCCTCGCGGATCTGCTTGGCGTGCGGCTTGGTGACCGGCCGGTAGCCAGGGAGGTCCTGGCTGGGCGGCCAGGAGAAGGTGGTCCGCGCCTGGAGGGCGTCCTTGGCGATGTCGACCAGGACCGGGCCGGGACGGCCGGTGGCGGCGATGTGGAACGCCTCGGCGATCGTCTTCGGGATGTCCTCGGCCTTGGTGACCAGGAAGTTGTGCTTGGTGATCGGCATGGTGATGCCGACGATGTCCGCCTCCTGGAAGGCGTCGGTGCCGATCGCCTTGGAGGAGACCTGGCCGGTGATCGCGACGAGCGGGACGGAGTCCATGTGCGCGTCGGCGATCGGGGTGACCAGGTTGGTCGCGCCCGGGCCGGAGGTGGCCATGCAGACACCGACCTTGCCGGTGGCCTGCGCGTAGCCGGTGGCGGCGTGGCCGGCCCCCTGCTCGTGGCGGACCAGGATGTGACGGACCTTCTTCGAGTCCATCATCGGGTCGTACGCGGGAAGGATGGCGCCGCCCGGGATGCCGAAGACGGTGTCGCACCCCACCTCTTCGAGAGAGCGGATGAGGGACTGCGCACCCGTGACGTGCTCAACTGCGGCGGACTGCTGTCCGCCGGAACGGGGCCGCGGCTGCGGATGGTGGGCCCCGGTGGCCTGCTCGGTCATCGGCATTCTCTTCTCGAAGCTGAGGGTTTTACGCGGATTCGATTCTGTGCCAGTGCAACAAAAAACCCCTCGTGCCATGAGGCAAGCGAGGGGAGCGCGTCGGGTGCGTGGAGCGGGGACATGCTGGTCCCGGCTTCAGCCGACGCGCTTTCCAAGTACGAGAATTCGGGTGCGCATGGCATTGACCCTCCCTCCGGCGGGAGGGTGATGTCAAGTAGGTGGGACGGGCGTCTCATTATGTGAGCCTCTGCGGATGGCCATCGAGCCCCCGGGCGAACCTCCGGCCAGGGCGGGTTGGACCGCTCCACCCGGTACTGGGAAAGTACCGCGCACGAGCGCGCGGCGCAGCCTGTATTCGTCGAGCGGTCCGGAGAAGGCCATTCCCTGGCCGTGGGTGCAGCCCATGGCACGCAGCGCCTGGACCTGCTCGGGAAGATCCACCCCGTCGGCGACGGACCGCATGCCGAGGTCGTTTGCGATCCGCAACAATCCTGCGGTGATCTTGTGGAGGCGGGCGGACTCGACGACCCCTTCCACCAGGCCGCGGTCCAGCTTGAGCATGTCCACCGGGAGGCGCCGCAGGGCGCTGATGGCGGCGTAACCGCTGCCGAAGCCGTCGAGGGCGATTCCCACCCCGAGCCGGTGCAGGGCCGTCAGACGGCGCTCCAGGTCGTCGAAGGGCACTCTGGGGTCGGATACGGCGAGCTCGAGGATCAAGGCCCCGGAGGGCAGCCCGTGGCGGGTCAGCAGGGCTTCCACGGAGCCCAGGGGCATGGCGCGGTCGAGGAGCCGCTGTGCGGTCATCCGGACGGCCACGGGCACGTCGTGCCCGGCCCGGTGCCGGTCGGCGGCCTGCTCCACGGCCTCCTCCAGCAGCCAGCGCCCGAGCTCGGCTGTGCGCGAGGCGTCGGGGCCGCCCCCGGCCGCGCCGCCCTCGCTGTATTCGGCCACCCGGAGGAACTCCGCCGGGGTGAAGAGGATGCCCTGGGCTGAGCGCCATCGGGCCTGCGCCGCCACTGCCGCCACCTCGCCGGTGGCCAGCGACACCACGGGCTGGTGCAGCAGGGCGAACTCGCCCTCGTGCAGTGCCGTCCGCAGCCGCCCGGCGAGCTCGGCCTTCCGTACGACCTCGGCCTGCATCTGCGGGGCGTACATCTCGACGCGGTCCTTGCCTCCCGCCTTGGCCCGGTACATCGCCAGGTCCGCGTTGCGCATCAGGTCCGAAGGGGTGATGCCGGGGTCCGCGAAGGCCACGCCGATGCTGGCGGCGACCCGGACCTCGCTGCCGGCGATCCGGTACGGCTGGGAGAGGGTCGTGCGCAGCCGGTCGGCGATCTCGTGCACCTGGTACTCGCGGGCGCTGCGGTCGCGGCTGCCGTCGCCCAGGATCAGCGCGGCGAACTCGTCTCCGCCGAGCCGGGCGGCGGTGTCCCCGGCCCGGACCGAGTCCTGGAGCCGGCGCGCGGCTTCGATGAGCAGTTCGTCGCCCGCCTGGTGGCCGATGGTGTCGTTGACGGCTTTGAAGCCGTCGAGGTCGATGAAGAGCACGGCGGTGCTGTGGTCGCCCGCGCGGCGGCCGGTCAGGGCCTGGCGGACCCGGCGGGTGAACAGCGCCCGGTTGGGCAGGTCGGTGAGCGGATCGTGTTCCGCGCTGTGCTGGAGCTGGGCCTGGAGCCGGACCCGCTCGGTGACGTCCCGGCTGTTGAGGATGAGCCCGCCCTGGTGGCGGTTGACGGTGGACTCCACGTTGAGCCACTCGCCGCCGCCCGACTTGAACCGGCACTCGATGCGGGTGGTGGGCTCCTCGGTGGGCGGTGCGGCGAGGAAGCGGCGCACTTCGTGGACCACCCGTCCGAGGTCGTCGGGGTGGATCAGGGTGGCGAGCTCGGTGCCGACGAGCTCCTCCGCCTCGCGGCCGTAGACCCCCGCGGCGGCGGGGCTCACGTAGCGCAGGGTGCCGGTGGGCGCGGCGATCATGATCACGTCGCTGGAGCCCTGGACCAGGGAACGGAAGTGGTTCTCCTTCTGGGCCAGTTCCTGGGTCAGCGCGATGTTGTCGAGGAGCATGATGCCCTGGCGGATGACGAGGGCGAGCACGACCGTGCAGCCCGTGAAGACGACCATCCGATCGACCTTCCGGCCGTCCACGACGTTGTAGAGGATCCCCAGGGTGCACACGGCGGCCGCGAGGTAGGGCGTGAGCGCTGGCAGCGACCCGGTGATCGGACGGCTGTGCGGCCGCTCGGCGCGCGGGTGGCCCGCGCGCGGATGGCCGGCGGGCTCCGGGCCGGGGTGGACCCGCCGGGCCCCCCAGGGGGCGTAGGCGAGGAGCAGGGAGCCCGCGAACCAGCCGGCGTCGAGCAGCTGCCCGGACTGGTACCCGGCGCTGAGCAGCGGCGAGGTGAACAGGGCGTCGCTGAGCACGGTCAGCGCGAGGGCGGCGATGGCGGTGTTGACGGCAGAGCGGTTGGTCTCGGAGCGCCGGAAGTGCAACACCAGGACCATCGAGACCAGCGCGATGTCCAGGAGCGGGTAGGCGAGGGAGAGGGCGGCGCGCGGGACGCTGCCGGGGGCACCGGACTGGGCGGTCCGCGCCGCGTGGGCGAGGGCCAGGCTCCAGGACAGGGTGAGCAGCGAGCCGCCGATGAGCCAGGAGTCGAGCCCGAGGCACACCCAGCCCGCGCGCGTGACGGGCCGTTTGGCGAGGACGAGCAGGCCCACGATGGCGGGCGGGGCGAAGCAGAGGAAGGCGAAGTCGGCGAGCGAGGGCTTCGGCACGGCTTCCCCGAGGATCACCTCGTACCAGCCCCAGACGGCGTTTCCGCCGGCGCCCATCAGCGAGGAGAAGGCGAAGAGCAGCCAGGCGGGGCGTTCACGGCTGTCGATGGCCCGCGCGTAGGTGTAGCAGGAGACCGCGGCCAGTAAGCCGGCCGCGCTGAGCCCGAAGTCGCCCATGATCTCTGCGACTTCCTCGGACCCCCAGTTGAGGGCGGCACCGACGGCGTACCCGCCGCTGATCAACGCCAGGAGCAGCTGCATCGCCAGACCCTTGCCTCCGCCCGAGAGGGACGGACGGTTCAGGAGCGCCGCCCCCGGGGCACTCACCGGTCCCCCTCGCCGGCTGGTTCCGGCGCAGCCCAGTCTCGGCAGCGTCGCCTCCGGCGGCTGTGCCGCATCGGATCCTTCGTCCATTGGCCGTGCATCGCCCGTCGCCCCCCAAAGTGTCCGATCACTCCCCAGCGCCAGACGTTCGTGGCGCAGCCCCTTCTTCCGGACGATACACCACTTTCGTCACTCAGGGACATAGTTTCTCTACTCTCCGTTACCAGGAGGGGAGTTGTACCCACAGAGCGCATCCGGATGACCGCGGAGCGTGCGCATCAGGCGTCACTCGGTGATCAGCACCGTGTGCTCCACGGGCTGTCCGGCGGCGAACCGGGCGAGCTGGCGCGCCAGCAGGCGCTTGGCGCGGGGCTCGAAGGCCGAGCTGCTGCCGCCGACGTGAGGCGTGATCAGGACGTTCGGAGCATGCCAGAGCGGGTGTCCGGCGGGCAGCGGTTCCGGGTCGGTGACGTCGAGCGCCGCGCGCAGCCGGCCTGATTCCACCTCCGCCAGCAGGGACTTGGTGTCGACGACGGGGCCGCGTGCCACGTTCACGAGCAGGGCGCCGTCCTTCATGCGGCCCAGGAACGCGGCCCCGGCCAGCCCGCGAGTCGCCTCGGTCAGCGGCGTCGTGAGGATCACCACATCGGCCCGCGGCAGGAGTTCGGGCAGGTCGGCCAGGGCGTGGACGGGCCCGCGGGCGCTGTCGCGCGCGGTCCGGGCGACGCGGGCGACCCGGCCGCACTCGAAGGGCGCGAGCCGGTCCTCGACGGCCGCGCCGATGGATCCGTAGCCGACGATCAGGACGGACTTGTCGGCGAGGGCCTCGTAGAAGCCGCCGTGCCACTCCTCGCGGTCCTGGCCCCGGACCATGCGGGGAATGCCGCGCAGCGAGGCGAGGACCAGGGTGAGGGCGAGCTCGGCGGTGCTCGCCGTGTGGACCCCGGCCGCGTTGCAGAGCCGTACGCCTGGGTGCAGGTCGCCGAGTCCGCCGAGGACGTGGTCGATGCCGGCGGTCAGGGTCTGCACGACCCGCAGGGCGGTCATCGCCGCCAGCGGGCGGACGGTGACCTCGGGGGACTTCATGTACGGCGTGACGTAGAAGAGGCAGTCGGCCGGATCCGCCGGGAAGGCGTCCTCGCCGTCCCAGAGGCGGTAGCGGAAGGTGTCGGGGAGGCCTTCGATCTCCTCGGCGGGGAACGGGAGCCAGACGTCGGCGGTCTTTGCGGTCATGATCAGGAGGCTATGCCAAAGGAATACGGATCAAGCCGTTAGTTTGGGGGGCGGTAGCGGGAGGGGGACGCACGGGTGGAGCGCAGGGCGATCGGGGCGGGGGCGCTGACGGTGGGCGCCATCGGGCTCGGCTGCATGCCGATGAGCTGGGCGTACGCGCCTTCGCGCCGGCGGGGTCAGGAGTCGCTGGCCGCCGTGCACGCGGCGCTGGACCTGGGGTCGAACCTGCTGGACACGGCCGATGTGTACGGGCCGTTCACCAACGAGCTGCTGCTGGGGCGGGTGCTGCGGGAGCGGCGGTCCGAGGCGTTCGTCTCGGCCAAGGTCGGGCTGCGGGCGGGTGATCAGCACGTGGTGGCCGACGGGCGGCCCGGCTACCTGCGGCGGGCCTGCGACGCCTCGCTGCGGCGGCTGCGGACCGATGTCATAGACCTCTACCAGTTGCACCGGGTGGATCCGGACGTGCCGGTGGAGGAGACCTGGGGGGCGATGGCGGAGCTGGTGGGCGCGGGGAAGGTGCGGGCGCTCGGGTTCTGCGCGCTGGGTGCGGGAGCCGGGCCGGGGGCGGGGCGGCGCGGGGACCGGGCGTACGCGACGACCGTGCGGCACCTGGAGCGAGTGCAGCAGGTGTTCCCGGTGAGCGCGGTACAGGCGGAGCTGTCGGTGTGGTCGCCGGAGGCGGCGTGGCAGCTGCTGCCGTGGTGCGCGGCGCGCGGAGTGGGGTTCCTGGCGGCGATGCCGCTGGGCAGCGGGTTCCTGACCGGGACGCTCACGCCGGGCGAGGGCTTCGAGTCGCAGGACGTACGGGCCCGCCATCCGCGGTTCACGGCGTACGCGATGGCCTCGAACCAGGGGCTGGTGGCGGGACTGCGGCGGGTGGCGGAGCGGCACGGACCCGAGGTCACGGCCGCGCAGGTGGCGCTGGCGTGGGTGCTGGCGCAGGGGCCGCAGGTGGTTCCGGTGCCGGGGGCGGACCGCGCGCACTGGGCGGCGGAGAACGCCCGGGCGGCGGAGGTCCGGCTCACGGCCGGTGATCTGGCCGAGATCGCGGCGCTGCCGGTCGCGGTGGAGGCCTGGGACTGACCCACAACCACTCGATCGGGTGTACGAGTGACGGAACTTCGCGAAGTGTCCGGGCTGTTGAGACAGGTGAAGGGCACGATCGGAGGACCGGAAGGGAGCAGGGCGATGCGATACGGACGGGTGGGGACCGTGGGGCGCGTCAGGAACGCGGAGTCCACGGGGTGCGTGGGGCGGGGCGCGGGGCGTCGCCGTGTGCCGGCGGCGGTCGCGCTGGCCGGGTGCTGGGCGTTGCTGGCGGCGGGATGCTCGCCGGAGGGCGGCCCCGGGGCGCGGTCGGGCGGCTCTCCACCGGGGACGGCCTCGCCGGGCCCCGGATCACCGGGGGCCTCGGCTCCGGGCTCGGCGGGAGCGTCCGCCTCGCCGGAGGCCGCCGGGCCGCCGGCCAAGGGCGCCGTCACGGTGACCGGCGAGGTCGCCAAGGGGCTGGAGTCCCCGTGGGGGGTGGTCCCGCTGCCGGGCGGGGACCTGCTGGTGGCCTCGCGGGACAAGGGGACGATCAGCAGGGTCGCGGTGGGCTCGGGCACGGAGACGCAGATCGGGAAAGTGCCGGGGGTGGCGCCGGGCGGGGAGGGCGGGCTGCTGGGGCTGGCGCTGTCGCCCTCGTTCGCCTCCGACCGGCTGGTGTACGCGTACTTCACGACCGAGTCCGACAACCGCATCGCCCGGATGCGCTATGACGAGCAGAGGCCTGCCGGGCAGCAACTGGGCGCCCCCGACACGGTGTTCCGGGGCATCCCCAAGGGTCTGATCCACAACGGCGGCCGGATCGCCTTCGGCCCGGACAAAATGCTCTATGCGGGGACGGGCGAGACCGGTGAGACGGGGCTCGCGCAGGACAAGAAGTCGCTGGGCGGCAAGATCCTTCGGATGACCCCGGACGGGGATCCGGTGCACGGCAATCCGGAGGCGGATTCCGTCGTCTACTCCTACGGTCACCGCAATGTGCAGGGGCTCGCCTGGGACAAGGACAAGAGGCTGTGGGCGGCCGAGTTCGGCCAGCACACCTGGGACGAGCTGAATCTGATCGAGCCGGGCGCGAACTACGGCTGGCCGGAGGCCGAGGGGAAGGCCGGCAGACCGGGCTTCCGGGATCCGGTGGCGGTGTGGAAGACCGATGAGGCCTCGCCCAGCGGGATCGCCTGGGCGGAGGGGTCCGTGTGGATGGCCGGGCTGAAGGGCAACCGGCTGTGGCGGATCCCGCTGGCCGGGGCGGTGCCCGTGGCGGAGCCCGAGGCCTTCCTGGAGGGGAAGTACGGCCGGCTGCGCACGGTGCTGGCCCTTGGCGGGGACAAGCTGCTGCTGGTCACGAGCGAGACGGACGGGCGCGGGTCGCCGGAAGCGGGCGACGACAGGATCCTGACACTGACGGTGCGGTGACCGGCATATCCCCGGCGGGGGACGAAAGGTGCGGTGGACGCGGTGTTCAACATGATCGAGGAACTGTTCGCTCCGGGGCGCAAGCACACGGAGGAAGAGAAGAAGCGGCTGGAGCTGTCCCGGGTCGACGTCGATGACGGGGACCCGGGACGGGGTCCGATAGACCTCGACTCCGGCACGGTGCTCATACGCCTCGAGGAGCAGCCTCCGGCTGCGCACTGACCGGCCCGGCGGGGGCGAAGAGGCGCAGCCGGTGGGCGACGGCGGCCGCCTCGCCCCGGCCCGCGACACCCAGCTTCGCCAGGATGTTCGAGACGTGCACGCTGGCCGTCTTCGGGGAGATGAAGAGCTCCTCGGCGATCTTGCGGTTGGTGCTGCCGGCCGCCACCAGGCGCAGGACGTCCCGCTCGCGGCTGGTCAGGCCGAGCGCCTCGACCGGGTCCGCCTGCGGTACGGGCGGCTCCGCGGGTGTGGCTCCGGCCGTGAGCGGGAGCCGGGCTCTCTGCGCCAGCAGGGCGAGGTCCTCACGCAGCCGGCGTGAGCCGAGCCCGTCGGCGGTGGCGTGGGCCGCGCGCAGCAGGTCGGCCGCGGACTCGCGGTCGCCTCCTGCGGCCAGCAGGGCTTCCGCGAGCCGGTGGCGGGCCCTGGCCAGCAGGTACGGGCGCTCCAGCGGGCGGACGGCCTCCTCGACGGCGGTCCAGTCGGCGACGGTGTCCAGGGCCTGCGCCCGGAGCAGTTCGGCGCGGAGGTATTCGGCGTGGGCGGCCCACACCGGTACCGGGGCGGCGAGATGGCGGGCGGCGTCGCGCAACACGTCCAGTGCGGCGTCCCGGCCGGCCTCGACGGCGGGGAGCCCGCGGGCGTCCGCTTCGGCGGAGGCGGCGGCGAGCAGCAGCGGCCACGCGTAGCGGTGCTGTCCGAGGGGGAACCCGTACGCGACGGCGGCGGCGATCTCGGCGCGGACGTCGGCGATCCGGCCCTCCCCCGCGGCGATGCCGACCGCGAGGCGGAACAGCGGGATCCGGTGCTGGGGCTGGGTGTCGTGCGTGCCGAAGTGCGCGTGGGCGGCGGCGAGCTGGTGGGCCGCCTCGGTCAGTTCGCCGCGGGCCAGTGCCAGATACGCCAGCCGCGCGGCGGCGGAGCCGCGCGGGGCCGCGCTCTGGCCGACGAGCAGGGTCCGCCGGGCCGCTTCGGCGGCCTCGTCCCAGCGGCCGAGGCTGTAGAGGCTCTCCGCCAGATTGCCGCGCAGCCAGGCCTCGGTGTCCAGCAACCGGGCCTTGCGGACGAGTTTGGCGCCTTCCTCGGCCAGCTCGACCGCCTCCGAAGAGCGTCCCATGGCTTCCAGCTGAGAGGTGAGGTTGATATGCGCACGACCAGCGAGCACGGTGAGGTCCAGTTCCGTGGCGCGCTTCCTGACCGCGTGCAGCTCGGCGAAGCCGAGTTCGGGGTCGCCCGTGTCGGTGAGCAGGCAGCCGAGCGTGATCCGGGCGTTGAGCTCTATCTCCTCGGCGCCGACCATCCGCGCGTAGGCGACGGCGCGTTCGGCGGCGGCGAGGTTGTCGGGGCCCGGGTTGTGGAGCATGCCCCAGCCCGCGGCCCGGACCAGCACCTGGGCGTGGACCTGCGAGGGCGGCAGGCCCCGGACGAGGTCCTGGGCCTTGGCGAGTTCGTCCCAGCCGTCACCGCGGGCGAGGCTGGCGACGAGCGTGGACCGCTCGCTCCAGAACCAGGCGGCGCGCAGCGGATCGTGGTCGTCCTCCAGCGTGCGCAGGGCGAGCTTGGTGATCTTCAGTGCGCGCTCGCGCTCTCCGCCGAAACGGGCCGCGACGGTCGCCTCCGCCAGCAGGTCGAGGTGCTGGAGCGGTTTGACCTCCGGGTCGCAGCCGCACGGCGGGTACACATCGGTGTAGTCCGCCGGGCGCAGCGCCTCGCGGACCTCGCCCGGCGTGCTGTCCCACAGGTCCACCGCCCGCTCCAGGAGCCTCAGTTGCTCGGAGTAGGCGTGCCGGCGGCGGGCGGCAACGGAGGCGGCGAGCACGGCGGGCAGTGCCTTGGCCGAGTCGTTCGCGTGGTACCAGTGGCTGGCGAGCCGGATGATCCGCTCCTCGGCCCGGATCAGGGACTCGTCGGCCTCCAGGGCCTCGGCGTAGCGGCGGTTGACGCGGGACCGCTCGCCGGGCAGCAGGTCGTCGCTGACTGCCTCACGGACCAGCGAGTGGCGGAAGCGGTAGCCGTCCCCGTCGGGGGTGGCGAGGAGGATGTTGGCTCCGACGGCGGCGCGCAGGGCTTCGATCAGCTCGTCCTCGGTGAGCCCGGCGACGGCGCGCAGCAGCGGGTACTCGACGGTGGATCCGCCCTCGGCGACGAGGCGGACCACGCGCTGGGCCTGGTCGGGGAGCACCTCGACACGGACGAGGAGCAGGTCGCGCAGGGATTCGGTGAGGCCGGCGCGGCAGCCGTTCTCCCGGGAGGCGACGAGTTCCTCGACGAAGAAGGCGTTGCCGTCGGAGCGGTCGAAGACGGAGTCCACGAAGGCTTCGTCGGGCTGGGTGGCGAGGATGCCGACGAGCTGGCGGCGCACCTCGGCCCGGTTGAAGCGGGGCAGCTCGATGCGCCGGACGGTGCGGAGCCGGTCCAGTTCGGCGAGGAGGGGGCGCAGCGGGTGGCGGCGGTGGACGTCGTCCGCGCGGTAGGTGGCGACGACGACGAGCCGGCCGCCGGCGAGCGAACGGAAGAGGTAGGAGAGCAGGTGCCGGGTGGAGGTGTCCGCCCAGTGCAGGTCCTCCAGGACGAGGACCAGGGTGCGCTCGGCGGCGAGCCGCTCCAGCATCCGGGCCGTCAGCTCGAAGAGCCGGGCGGTGCTCTCCTCGTCGTGCGGGCCGCGCGGGGTGTCGCCCAGCTCGGGGAGTATCCGGGCGAGTTCGTCCTCCTGACCGCCCGCGGCGGCGGCCAGCTCGCCGGGGAGCCGGCGGTGCAGGGTGCGCAGGGCGGTCGAAAACGGGGCGAAGGGAAGCCCCTCCGCCCCGATCTCCACACAGCCTCCGACGGCGACGACGGCGCCGCGGCGGGTCGCTTCGGAAAGGAACTCCTCGGTGAGGCGGGTCTTGCCCACCCCTGCCTCGCCGCCGATGAGCATCGCCTGCGGTTCCCCGTCGGCGGCGCGGGTCAGTGCGTCGGTGAGTACGGCCAGTTCGTCGGCGCGGCCGACGAACACCGGGCTGACAGATCTGGTCTCCACGCCGCCGAGCATCGCACAGGCCCCCTGCCCGGCGGCACTCGTTATCGGTGCGCTCCTCATCACGTGCCGGTCCACACGGGTCGCGACGCGGGTTACGCGGCGCGGGCGAAGCGGCTCCGGAGCCCTCTCACCGTCCCTTCCCGTTCCTGGCTTCGCGACGAGGCGTTCGCCGCCTTCTTGGCCTCCCGCATCAGGCGGTACGCGTCGGCCTGGCGGATGAGGTCGGCGCTGCGGGCTGCGGCCATCTCGTACTCGAACATGTCGTACTCCCTGGATTGCGTTTCTCGGCACCTCGTTCGGTGTGATCCAAGCTTCGCTTCCCAGGGGTGGCCGGGGCATCGGGCGCATGCCGCATCTCGCGGCGCCAGGGGTCCTTAGGCGGTGGCCGTCGTTCCCCAGGGGCGCTGCCCGGTACTGGGGAGCTGCCTTACCGCCCCGGCGGTGGCGTGGCGCAGCCGGCGGTCAGGCCGTTGTCGCCTCGTCGAAGAGCGCCTTGTTCCGCTCGAGGTGAGCCGCGTTCGCCGTACCGGTCAGCACGACTCCGCGCGGGAACGCGGCCGCGTGGAAGCGGAACGGGTTGGGTGCTTCGGTGAGCGCCCCGGAGGCCATGGGGCGGTTGAGGAGCGGCAGGCATTCGGAGCGCCCCTGTCCGAAGGCGTCCGAGAGGGAGGTGGCCGTCTCGTTCGCGGGGAACTGAAGCGTGTCGAACACGTCGGCGGCGACGGCTGCGTGCAGAGCCTCCGGCGTCGAGACGCTGACGCCGATCGCACCGACCAGGCCGGTCGCCCGCAGAGAGGCGAACCACGCGAGGAGGGCGTCGTCCCGCATGTCGTCCACGCCGCACTTGTGCAGCTGGAGCAGATCGATCCGGCCCAGCAGCTCGATCGAGCGCTCCAGACTGGCCTCCAGCGCGCCCACCGAGTGGTCGACGGGGGCGGAGCCGGCATGCGGCGGCCACACCTCGCCGCACTTGGTGGCGACGAGCAGTTCCTCGCGGCCGCCGGGCGGCAGATGGCGCAGGTATTCGCCCAGGACGCGTTCGCTGCTGCCGTAGGCCGCGGCGGTGTCGAAGAAGCGGATGCCCAGGCCGATGGCCCGGTCGAGCAGGGCCCACGCCTGCTCGGGCGGGCAGACGGGGTTGGTGGCTCGGGGCCATGGACGGCCGATGCCGATGAGGCCGAGCCCCAGTCGCAGCCCGGGGAGGTCCCGCACGGCTGGTGCCTTCACCGTGCGGCCCTCGGGTGGTAGGAGAGCTGGCGTTCGACGGGAGCGGCGGCGAAGTCGCCGCTCCCGTTGACCACCTCACCGGCCTCCAGCCGCAGGCCGCGGGCGAGTCCGAAGCCCTTGAGGACGGCGCCTCTGGTGTCGGGGTCGGGGCCCTCGAAGTCGTCGCCCGCGCCGAGCCGGACGCTCTGTGCCGCGACAGCACCGATGATCTGCGAACCGCTGCCGAGGAGGCTGGCGCCGACGATCTCGGCTCCGTTGAGGACGCGCACCCGGTCTTCGACGCGGAGCTCGGTGCCGGGACGGTTGGCCTTGATCTGCACCCCGCCCGGTCCGAACGTGCACGCGTCGCCGATGGTGATCCGGCCGCCCGCCCCGGCCAGCAGGACGGTCGAGGGAAAGAAGGTGTTGTCGCGCCCGATGACGCAATCGCCGCCCTCGCAGCGCACGATGACGCCGGGGTAGAAGACGTTGCCCGAGCCGATCTCGGCGTCCTTGGCGATCAGCGTGGAGCCGAGGTCGAAGAGGGTGTTCGTCTCGGCGAGCTCCGACATCTCCGCGAACGTACGGAATCCGTGCCGGCGGCGGTGCTCGTCCAGCCGCCCGTGCGCCATCTCAGCCCTGTCGGCCATGTCGAGCATTCCCCCGTATGACGTTCGGCGTTCTCAGCCGGCTGCCTTCGGGACGGCGAGGAGGAGGTCGAAGTACATGAGGACGAAGAGCAGGATGCCGAGGGCGCCCAGGGCGATGGACGCCCAGGAGACGGACCGCACCCAGGTGGGGAGGTGGCGCTCGGGGGTGCTGAAGGCGGGGAGGGCCAGCACGAAGACGGCGATGATCAGGGCGAGGGTGGAGAAGATGCCGTTCACGAGGGCCGTGCTGTGCCAGGGGCCGACGAACTGCGCGGCGATCTGCGCGTTGGCGTCGGCGGCCTGGGTCAGTTCGAGGCGGCCGGTGATGCTCGTGCGCTCGGACACGATGCCCGCGACCCAGCTCCCGCTCAGGGCGACGACGGAGAGCCCGGCGGCCACGATCGCGGAGGCTGCGGCTGCGACATGGCTCGGCTGCTCGGACTCGGCCGGCTCCGACGCGAGCTCCTCGTCCTCCGGTTCGGCGTCCGCGGCCGGGTCCCGGTCGAGGTCGAGGTCAGCGGCGGCGGCCGGGGCGTCGGCGTCGGCCTTGTCCAGGTCGACGGCGTTCGGGGCGGGGGTCTTGGTGGTGTCCATGCGGGGCACCGTAGGCGGCCCGTCTGAGAGGTTCATGAGAAATGCGCCGGGCCCCGCGACGGCGGGGCCCGACGACGGCTCAGGCGGACCGGACGGCCGGCCATTCGTGGGCGAGGACCGACCAGACCTCGGTGCTCTGGCGCACGCCCCGGTGCAGGTGGTTCTCGCGCATGGCACCCTCGCGGGTCAGGCCCAGCCGCTCGGCGACGGCGATGCTCTTCTTGTTCTCGGTGGCGACGTGCCACTCCACCCGGTGCATGCCGCGCCCGTTGAAGGCCCAGTCGATGAGCACCCGGCAGGCGGCGGTGACCAGCCCCCGCCCGGCGGCGGCGGGCTCCAGCCAGCAGCCGACCTCGCAGTTGCCGGCGGCGGCGTCGAAGGCCGGGTAGAGCACGCCGCCGACAAGGGTGCCCTCGACCCAGATGCCGAAGAACCGGGTGCCGTCGTTCGCGGCCTTCTCGGCGTTGGTGCGGAGCAGCTCCCGCGCCGACTCGAGGTCGGTGGCGCGGTCGGGGAAGCCCACGTACTGGCCGATGTACTCGCGGCCGCGGTCCATGTGGGCGAGGAACTCCTCGGCGTGCCACACCTCCAGCGGCTTGAGCTGGGCGTCTTCGGCCAGGTCTATCGCGAACATGCGGGGAGTCCTTACGGCTGGTCAGCGGGACACGGATACGGTTCCAGCCGGCTCCGCGGTGTCTGCGCTCGGCCGCTGTGCCGGAAGTGTCCCATGCGGACGGCGGTCCGGGGGCTCGATGCTGATCTTGGGAAGCCGCCGCTCGAGCCAGGCGGGAAGCCACCAGTTGGCGCCGCCGAGCAGGTGCATCAGGGCCGGGACGAGCAGGGTGCGCAGGACGAAGGCGTCCAGGGCCACGGCCGCGGCGAGCGCGATGCCGAACATCGCGATGATCCGGTCGCCGCTGAGCACGAACGCCAGGAACACGGAGATCATGATGACGGCCGCCGAGTTGATGACCCGGCTGGTCTCGGCGAGGCCGACGCGGACGGCCCGCCTGTTGTCACCGGTCTCCAGCCACTCCTCGTACATCCGGCTGACGAGGAAGACCTGGTAGTCCATCGACAGTCCGAAGAGGACGGACACCATGATCACGGGCAGGAAGGGTTCGATCGGTCCCGCGCTGCCCAGGCCCAGCGGTTCGCTGCCCCAGCCCCACTGGAAGATCGCCACGACCACTCCGAAGGAGGAGGCGACGGCGGCGACGTTCATGGCCGCCGCCTTGACCGGGATGCCGATCGAGCGGAAGGCCAGCAGCAGCAGGAGGCAGCCCAGGGCGATGACCACGCCCACGAACAGGGGCAGTTTCCCGATGATGACCTCGGCGAAGTCGTCGTAGCCGGCGGTCACACCGCCGACGTGGACCTCCATGGAGTTGCCCCGCCCGGCACGCGGAATGACGTCCTGGCGGAGGGTGTCGACGAGGTCGCTCGTGGCCCGGGACTGGGGGGCGGAGTCCGGTACGACGGTCAGGACGGCGGTGTCCCCGCTCCGGTTGAAGACGGCCGGGCCGGTGGAGGCGACGCCCTTCGTCGTACGGAGGGCCTGCGCGAGGTGGTCGACCGCGAGGCGGTCGCCGGCTCCGTCGAGCCGGGCCACGACGGTGAGCGGGCCGTTGGTGCCGGGGCCGAACCCCTCCGCCAGCAGGTCGTACGCCTGCCGGGTGGTGGAGGCGGCCGGGTTGTTGCCCTGGTCGGAGGTGCCCAGGTGGAGGGAGAGCGTGGGCAGCGCCAGCACCAGCATGACGACGGTGGCCAAGGCCCCGAGCAGGGTGGGGTGCCGCTCCACGAAGGCCGACCAGCGGACGGCGAAGCCCGTGGTCCGCTCGGGCTGCGGGCCCTCGGCGGCGAGCCTGCGGCGCTCGCGGCGGGAGAGCGCGCGGGGGCCGATGACGGCGAGGAGGGCGGGGAGCAGGGTGACGGAGGCCGCGACCGTCAGGACCACGGTCACGGAGGCCGCTATCGCGACGCCGTTCAGGAAGTTCAGCCGCAGCACCAGCATGCCGAGGAGCGCGATGCAGACGGTGGCTCCGGCGAAGACGACGGCCCGGCCGGTGGTGGCGACGGCGTTCTCGGCGGCTTCCTCCACCGGCAGTCCGCGGGCGAGGCCCTTGCGGTGCCGGGTGACGATGAACAGGGCGTAGTCGATGCCGACACCGAGGCCGATGAGGGTGCCGAGCATCGGGGCGAAGTCGGCGACCGCCATCGCGTGGCCGAGCAGGGTGATGCCGAAGTACGCGGTGCCCACGCTCACCAGCGCGGTCGCGATGGGCAGCAGGCTCGCGGCAAGCGAGCCGAAGGCCAGGAAGAGGACCAGGGCCGCGACGGCGACGCCGATGACCTCGGCGACGTGGGCGGTGGGGGCCTCGGTGAGGCCGATGGCGCGGCCGCCGAGTTCCACCTGGAGGCCGTCGGTCTCGGTGGCGGGGTTCTTCGCCGCGTCGACGACCGCCTTGGCCTGGGCCCTGGGTACGGAGTCGGCCTGCCGGTCGAAGGTGACCACGGCGTAGGCGGTGCGCCCGTCGCGGCTGATCTGCGCGGCACTCTCGGGGGCGGGCCCGTAGGGGCCGGCGACCGATCCGACGCCGGGGAGACGGCCGATGGCGTCCAGCGCCCGGGCCATGCGCTCCTGCACGGCGGGGGTGCGGACGCTCTGGTGCGCCGGCGCCCGCCACACGACGGTGTCCGTGTCTCCGCCGTATCCGTGGAAGCCCTCGCGCAGGAGGTCGTCGGCCTTGCCGGATTCGGTGCCGGGGACCTGGTAGTCGTTGGAGAAGGCCGATCCGGCGGTCGTCGCGGCCGCTGCCGTCCCGCCCAGCGCGAGCAGCCAGATCAGTACGGCGAGGAGTCGGTGCCGCATGCACCACCGTGCGATTGCTGCCAACGGACGTGCTCCCTGGTGGTTCGGATCTTTACCGGGGACAGCCCGTCGCAAAGAACGCACAACTCTTCAACTTGGATATACACCGCCACGATCTCAGCGTTTCGTGATCGTTGGTCCCTTTCGTGTGCATCGTCACAGCGATGCGGGGAATGGCCGGACCGAGGTCACCCCAGGGCGTGAACGGAGGACCTTTCCTCGTCACGGTCGTCGCGGGCGTCGTGGTCGTCGCGGGCGTCGGGCTCGTCGACCCGGTAGCCCGGGATGGAAGGCCAGCGGACGGTGAGGACCACCGCGTCCTCCTCCGCGTACCAGGAGTGGTCGACCCCGCGCCCCCAGACCACGTAGTCCCCCTGCTCGGCGAGGACGACCGTCCGCCCCGGGAACTCCAGCCGGAAGCGCCCGCTGATCAGCACCAGCAGCGCGGTGCGCCGCTCGGCGGTCGCCCAGCGCTCGCGCTCCTCGCCCTTGGCGTGGACGCCCCACTTGATCTCCACGTCCGCGCTGTGGCGGGGGTCGGCGGGGTCCTTGAAGTGGCCGAGGAGCCAGCCGCGGTCGGCGGCCGCGTCGGGGGCCGCCTTGCCGGTGTAGATGGTGGAGTCGTCGTTCACGGGGTGAGGCTAATGCAGTTGTGCGGCGGGCCGGACACTGATCGGGTGGCGCGATGACGATGGATCTCGATGAACTGGACAAGGCCCGCGCCGCGTACGACGCCGGGATGCGCCGCGACGCGCAGCCGGACTCCGCCCGGGCCCGGGTGGAGCGGGTGGGCCCGGTCGTACGGCAGACCGCGCCCGCGCTCGGCTGGAACGGCGTGCTCTGGTCGGACCTCGACGCGGACACGGCGGATGCGGAGATCGCGGCGCAGGTCGCGTACTTTGCCGGGTGCGGTGCACCGGAGTTCGAGTGGAAGCTCTACGACCACGACCGCCCGGCGGACCTGGGCGAGCGGCTGCGGGCGGCGGGCCTGGTGCCGGAACCGCCCGAGACGCTGATGGTGGGCCGGGTGTCCGAACTCGCCGGACTGCCGGTGGAACCGCCGGAGGGGATCACCCTGCGGGTGGTCACCGACGACGCCGGGGTGGACCTGATGATGGAGGTCCACAAGCGGGCCTTCGGAACCGAGCGGCCGCGGATCCGGGAGCTGCTGCTGGCCCTGCTGCGGGACGAGCCGGAGTCCCTCGCCGCCGTCGTGGCGATGGCGGGCGGCACCCCGGTGAGCGCGGCCCGGATGGAGATGCGGCCGGGGACCTCGTTCGCGGGACTGTGGGGCGGCGGCACGGTCCCCGAGTGGCGCGGCCGCGGCATCTACCGGCTGCTGGTCGCGCACCGCGCCCGTATCGCGGCGGAACGGGGCATCCCGTACCTCCAGGTGGACGCGTCGGCGGACAGCCGCCCGATCCTGGAGCGGCTGGGCTTCGGGGTGCTCGGCGTGACCGTCCCGTACGTGTGGACGCGACCGTAGGCGCGCACCGGACGGGCGCGCCGAGGCAGGGCCCCTCGACTCGAGGGAGCCCTGTCTGTCGTGACCGGTTCGTGGGCCCGGCGGGGGTCGCCACGGCGGAGGCGGCGGCCGGCAGAACGGCCAGGCCGGCGGCAGCGCTCAGGCGAGCGGTACGGGACATGCAGTCCCCCGGGTGTGAGCAGACGGCAACGGGGTCCCCGCCCCACCGCCCGGTGAGCGACACCTCAGAGCAGAGATGATCTTGGCGAGTGGTCAAGTCCGGCAGCGACCGGCGGGGGCGGCCGGACCATTCTCCGGCGGGGCCGGAAGGGTTCCTCGAACCGAGGAAAGGCCTTCCCCTGCGCCGGGCCGGCGGGAAGGATCACCCGCATGGAACCCGCCGAGCGCATCCCCCCGCCCCTCACGGGCGACGAGCGCGAAACCCTGCGCGCCTACCTCGACTACCACCGGGCCACCCTCGCCTGGAAGTGCGAAGGCCTCACCGACGAGCAGCTGCGCCGCGCCTCGATGCCGCCGTCCACCCTGTCCCTGCTGGGCCTGGTCCGGCACATGGCCGAGGTCGAGCGGCACTGGTTCCGCCGGGTCGTGAACGGCGAGGACCTCCCGCACCTGTGGTCGGACTGCCACGACTTCCAGGCCGCCTACGACGCCTCCGGCTCCGGCCGTGCCGAGGCGTTCGGCGCGTGGGAGGCGGAGCTGGCCCACTCCCGCCGCATCGAGGCCCAGGCCCCGTCCCTCGACGTGACGGCGTTCGTGCCGCGCTGGGAGAAGGAGGCCTCGCTGCGCGTGCTGATGCTGCACCTCATCCACGAGTACGCCCGCCACAACGGCCACGCCGACTTCCTCCGCGAGGCGATCGACGGGACCACGGGAGCCTGAGGGGCGGGGCACGGCGGGTCGGCCCCACCGGGTGCGTGGGGCCGGGGGCTGTCCTAGCGTCGAACGAGGGAAATCGGGGCCCCACCCGCCTGCACGCTCTCCGGCCACGTTGCCCCTTTACAGCCCTGACCGACCGCTGCCGCTCGACCCCTCCTCTGACCCCTCCCCCGACACCTCTATAGTTAGGCGAGCCTTACCTAATTTATTTCGGGGAAGAGTGTGAGCGTGTGACCAGCGAGAGCAGTGCCAGCAGAGCCGACCGGTACGGAAGCCACGAGGTCTTCCGCGACCCCTGGGGCATCCCCCACCTGCGCGCCTCCGACGACCTCACCCTCGCCTACGCCCAGGGCCGCGTCACCGCCTTCGACCGCGCCTGGCAGCTGGAGGTCGAACGCCACCGCGCCCAGGGCTCCAGCGCCTCCTTCCTCGGCGCGGACTCCGTGGCCTGGGACACCTTCGCCCGCCAAGGCCGGCTCGACGACACCGGCCGCCGCTGCCACGAGGCCCTGGACGCGCGCACGGCCGCCTGGGTCGGCGCGTACGTCGACGGAGTCAACGACGGGCTGGCCGCCGGCGCCGCCCGCGACGAGCGCTTCGCCCGCACCGGCCTGGTCCCGGCCCCCTGGGAGCCGTGGGTCCCGCTCTCCGTGTGGATCGCCACGCACATCCTGTTCGCCGGCTTCGCGACCAAGCTGTGGCGCGAGCGCGTGGCCCGCGCCCTCGGCGACGACGCCGCCACCCTCTTCGCCACGGACGGCCCCGGCACCGCCGGCAGCAACGGCTGGCTGGTGCCGGGCGACCGCACCGCCGGCGGTGCGGCGATCATCGCCGGCGACCCGCACCGGTTCATCGAGGACCCGGGCGTCTACCAGCAGATACGTCTCTCCTGTCCGGACTACGACGTCCTCGGCCTCGCCGTCCCCGGCGTACCCGGCCTCGGCCACTTCGGGCACACCGGCAGCGCCGCCTGGGCCATCACCAACGCGATGGCCGACTACCAGGACCTGTACACCGAGCGGTTGAGGCCCACGGCCGACGGTGCGGGCGTGGAGGCACTGGGCCCCGAGGGCGTCTGGGAGCCCGTCCACCGGCACACCGAGACGATCACCGTCGCCGGCGGCGAGGACGTCGAGGTCGAGGTCCTGGAGACCGCCCGCGGCCCGGTGATCGTGCGTGCGGACCACGCCGGTACCGGCAGCGGGACCGCCGGAGAGAGCCTCTCCCTCCGCTATCCGCCCCGCGTCCGCCGGGACCTCGGCTTCGCCGCTCTCCCCGCCCTCCTGCGCGCCCGTACCGTCGCCGACATCGACCGCGCCCTCGACGGCTGGGCCGAGCCCGTCAACGTCGTCCACGCCGCGGACTCCCGGGGCGGCCTGCTGCACCGCGTCGCCGGCGCCGTGCCGCTGCGCGACGGCGCCAACCGGCTGCGCCCGGTGCCCGCCTGGGACCCGCGCCACGCCTGGCGGGACGGCTGGGCCGAGACCCCCGCCGAGCCGGTGCAGGGCTTCGCCGTCATGGCGAACGCGCGCGGGATCGCCTCGCCCCTCGGTGTGGAGTTCGCGCCCCCGCACCGCGCCGACCGCATCCGCGAGCTGCTCAGCGGCTCCGCGGACTGGTCTCCGAAGGCGATGGCCCACGTGCACGCGGACACCTACCTGGCCTCCGCCGAGCCGCTGCTCGCCCTGCTGCCCGCCTTCCGGGACCTGACGCCGGCCGCGGCGGCGCTGCGCGCCCGACTGCTGGCCTGGGACCGGCACATGGCGGCCGACAGTGCCGACGCCACCGTCTTCGCGGCCTTCCGGACCGCGACCGTACGCCGCTTCGCCGCCGACCCCGTCTTCGCGGACCTGGCCGGCGCCCCGTCCGGCCCGGAGGTGTTCCACCCCTGGCTGTACCTGGTCCCCCGGATCGGCTACGCCCTCGAAGGCCTGCTCACCACGCCGCTGCTCCCCGGCCTCGACCGGGCGGCCCACGTCCGCGCCGCCCTGGAGGAGACGGCGGCGGCCGCGGCCCCCGACACCCCCTGGGCGGAGGTCCACCGCCTCGCCCCCTGGTCGGCGCTCCCCGATCCGGAGGCCCGGTGGCCCGGCCTCGGCGGCGACCACGACTGCGTGAACGCCACCTCCTCCGTCCCCGGTTTCACCGACCTCACCGCCCGCGCGTCGGCGGCCCGTTACGTCTGGGACCTCGGCCGCCGCGAGGACAGCCTCTGGGCGGTCCCGCTGAGCGCGGACGGCGTCACCGGCACCCCCCACCACCGCGACCAGCTCCCCCTGTGGGCGCGGTGCGAACTCGTCCCCGTCGTCACCGACTGGACCCGCCTCACCAAGGAATCGATATGAGCACGCCCCGGCAGCCCGTGTACACCCACCCCGTCGACGGCTTCGGCACGGTCACCGTCACCCCCGTCGACCCGGCCGCCGACTCCGCGCTGATCCACGGCTGGGTCACCCAGGAGCGGGCCCGCTTCTGGGGCATGGGCGGAGCGAGCCGCGAACTGGTCCGGGAGATCTACGAGGACGTCGACCGCCGCACCACGCACCACGCGTTCCTCGTGGCCCGCGACGGGGTGCCGGTCGCGCTGTTCCAGACGTACGACTGCGCCGAGGACCGGGTCGGCGAGTGCTACGAGGTCCGGCCCGGGGACGTCGGGGTGCACCTGCTCATCGGCCCCGGCGAAGGGGCCCCGGAGCGCGGCTTCAGCGCGGCCCTGGTGACGGTCTTCCTGGCGTTCCTCTTCACCGACCCGGCGACCCGGCGCGTGGTCGCCGAGCCGGACGCCCGCAACGACAAGGCCATCGCCCGCCTGGAGCGGACCGGTTTCGCACTCGGCCCGGAGGTCGAACTCCCGGAGATCGACCTCCCGGAGGTGTACCTGCCCGCCAAGCGGGCCCGGCTGGCCTTCCTCAGCGCGCCAGGAACCCGGTGATCAGCGCCGCCCATTCCGCCGGTCGCTCGGTGAACGGGAGGTGCCCGGTGGGCAGTTCCGCGAACCGGGCGCCCGGCAGGGTGTCCGCCAGCTCCCGCTGAAGGGCGAGCGGGACGAGCCGGTCCTCGGTGGTCCCGATGACCAGGGCCGGTACGCGGATCCCCGCGGCCTCCGCGCGCAGGTCCACCCCACGGATCAGGTCGACGTGGTCACCGCTCCCGGGCGGGATCGTTGCCGCGGTCTGCCGCACCAGTTCCTCGGTCTGATCCGGGGTCAGTCCCTCGAGCGCGGCCGGACTGAGGGCGAGCGGCACCAGCAGCCGGGCCAGCAGCTCGTTCTCGCCGCGCGCGGCGAGCCCCGACCAGAGGTCGGCGACCAGCCTGAGCCGGTTGCCGGCCCGGGCGAAGGTGGCGGTGAGCACGAGCGCGGTCACCCGCTCGGGGTACCGGGCGGCGAGGCGCAGGGCGACGTTCCCGCCGAGGGAGTAGCCGAGGACGGCGAACCGCTCCAGCCCTTCGGCGTCGGCCGCGGCCACCAACTGGTCGGCCAGTTCGTCCAGTTCGAGCGGTTCTTCGGCCTTCGGCGTGCCCCCGGTGCCGGGGTAGTCGACGCCGACGACGCTGTGGGCGGCGGCGAGTTCTTCGAGGACCGGCCCGAAGTTGGACTCCACCGATCCGCCGCCCCCGTGGGCCAGCAGCAGGCCGGGGCCGCCGCTCTCCTTGCGGACGGTGCGGGCGTAGGCGGAACGGGACGTGGCGGTGCTCATGGCGAACCCCCTGATTTCTTTAGCGATCATTATGGAAAGAACGGTACCGGATTAAACTAGCGATCGCTACAGAAACTTGGGTCCGACACTCGAGCTCGGGTTCCCATTGACCGGGTGACCTGGGCCACGCCAAGCTGATCCCCACTCAAATCACTGGAGCTGGGGGGAAATTGACCAGCCAGAACCTGCACATCGGTCCGGACGCGGCAGCCGACCGATATCGGTTGCTCCGCTCCATCGGGCGCGGCGGGGAGGCCGTGCTCTATCTCGCCGAGATCGAGCTCGCCGGCGGGGCCGAACCCGTGGTCGTCAAGGTGCTCGACTCCAAGACGACCATCACGCCCGAGATCTTCGACCGGATCAGCCGTAAGTGGAACGAGCAGGCGGAACTGCTGCGCTTCGTCCACCGACCCGGTGTGGTGGGCGTACGGGAGCACTTCGAAGGACCGCCGATCCACCGGCCCGGGGAGTCCTCGACCCTGACCGGACGGGCGCTCGTCCTGGTCATGAACCACGTCGACGGACTCGACCTGCGCGACTGGCGGGCGGAGCGGACCCTGGCCACCGCCGCCGAGCGGCGCGAGGTGATGCGCACGCTGGAGCAGCTGGCCGACGTACTGGACTGGCTGCACTCTGGGAAGGCCACCCCCTCGGGGCGGCAGGTGATCCACGGCGACCTCTCCCCCGGCAACGTGATGGTGGACGAGTACGGGCAGGCCACGCTGGTGGACTTCGGCCTCAGCAAGCTGACCGCCGACCACCAGACCGCCGAGGTCTGGTTCACCCCGGGCTACGCGGCCCCCGAGGTCTTCGACGGCAAGCGGACCCCGGGCACGGACCGGTACGCCTTCGGGGCCATCGCCTACTTCCTGCTGAGCGGGCAGTCGCCGCCCACCACGCCCGAGCAGCTGGCCCGGGCGCTGGCCGCGCTGCCGCAGATCGCCGTACTGGACGCCGAGCAGCGGGCGCGGATCACCGCGATCTGTTCGGCCGACCCGGCCGAGCGGCCGGTGAGCCTGGCGGGCTGGATGAAGGACGTCCGGCACGCGGTGGTCTCCACGACCGCCTCGACCTCGCGGCCGGCCTCCGTCCGGGACGCCCCGCCGAGGCCGGCCGCGCCGCCGCCCGCGCCCCTGGCACCTCCGCAGCCGGTCGACCCGCCCGGGGCAGCGCGGCCCGCGGCCGCACCACCGCCCGTGGAGGCGCGGTCAGGAGAGGCGCAGCCGCCCGCCCCCTACGTGCCGACGGCGCCGCTGACCACCCCCGACCCGGGGCCGGCCACGGTGCCCGAGTCGGTTCCCCCGGGGTACGGACCGGCGTACCACCCGAGCGCGGCCCCTCCCCCCGCCCCCGCCCCTGAGCCGCCGCGGCCGGCCGGGAAGCGGCGGACCGGCCTGGTCCTGGGTTCGGTGGCCGCCGTGGTGGTCCTGGCGGCGCTCGCGGTGGTCGGCGTACAACTGCTCAAGGACAAGGACCGGGGAGCCGGGCAGGCGTCGGGCTCGGACGGACCGGCGGCCGTCGCGTCCGGTCAGCAGACCCCGTCCGCGACCCCGACGCCCAGCGCCTCGGCGAGCCCCGGTGGCGACTTGGTGGAACCCACCGCCACCGCCTCGAAGCCCGCGGGCGGCGCCGCACCCGGGGTCAACGCCGCCGACCTGACCGTTATGAACCCCGTCGACGGGTTGGGCGACTTCACGGTCGGAGCGGCGAAGATCAACACGAAGCAGTACGGCGCGGCGTTCATCGCCGACCTGGGCTGCAACGGCGACGCGATCGCCGAGTTCGACCTCAACCGCGAGTGGAAGTACCTGGACTTCACGGCCGGAGTCGACGACGGCTCCAGCAAGGAGAGCGGCCGGGTCAGCATCTCGCTCGACGGCCAGCCGGCCGCCTTCTCCGAGCTGGTCGCCCTCGGCCATCCGGTCACCAAGAGGGTGGAGGTGAGCGGCGCCCTGCGCCTGCGCATCAAGGTGGACGCGGGGTGCGACATGGGCAAGGTGGTCATCGCCGCCCCGCAGCTGACGCGCTGAACCCCGGAAACGCAAGGCGGCCCCACACCGGAGAACCGGTGCGGGGCCGCCTTCGCGTCACGGGTCCTACTCGGAGACGCCCAGGCGCTCCAGGATGAGCTCCTTGACGCGGGCCGCGTCGGCCTGGCCGCGGGTGGTCTTCATGACCGCGCCGACCAGGGCGCCGACGGCGGCGATCTTGCCGCCGCGGATCTTGTCGGCGATGGCCGCGTTGCCCGCGATGGCCTCGTCCACGGCCGCGCCGAGCGCGCCCTCGTCCGAGACGACCTTCAGGCCGCGCTTCTCGACGACCTCGTCCGGGGTGCCCTCGCCGGCGAGGACGCCTTCGAGGACCTTGCGGGCCAGCTTGTCGTTGAGCGAGCCGTCCGCGACCAGGGCCGCCACCCGGGCCACCTCGGCCGGGGTGATCGGCAGCTCGTCGACGGAGACGCCCTGCTCGTTGGCGTTGCGGGCCAGCTCGCCCATCCACCACTTGCGCGCGGCGGTCGAGTCGGCCCCCGCCTCGATCGTGGCGACGATGGAGTCCACCGCGCCCGCGTTGAGGATCGACTGCATGTCGTGCTCGTTCACGCCCCACTCCTCGCGGAGCCGGTTGCGGCGCACGCGCGGCATCTCGGGCAGGCCGGCGCGCAGCTCCTCGACCCAGTCACGCGACGGGGCCACGGGGACCAGGTCGGGCTCCGGGAAGTACCGGTAGTCCTCGGCGTTGTCCTTGATGCGGCCGGCCGTGGTGGAGCCGTCCTCCTCGTGGAAGTGCCGGGTCTCCTGCACGATCACGCCGCCCGACGTGAGGACCGCCGCGTGCCGCTGGATCTCGAAGCGGGCCGCGCGCTCGACGGAGCGCAGGGAGTTGACGTTCTTCGTCTCGCTGCGCGTGCCGAAGGGCGCCTGGGGGCCGGGGCGCAGCGACAGGTTCACGTCGCAGCGCATCTGGCCCTTGTCCATACGGGCTTCGGAGACGCCGAGCGCCTTGATGACCTCGCGCAGCTCGGCGACGTACGCCTTGGCGACCTCGGGAGCCCGGACGCCCGCGCCCTCGATCGGCTTGGTGACGATCTCGATGAGCGGGATGCCGGCGCGGTTGTAGTCCAGCAGGGAGTGAGACGCGCCGTGGATACGGCCGGTGGCGCCGCCGACGTGCAGCGACTTGCCGGTGTCCTCCTCCATGTGGGCGCGCTCGATCTCCACGCGGAAGACCTCGCCGTCCTCCAGCTGCACGTCGAGGTAGCCGTTGAAGGCAATCGGCTCGTCGTACTGGGAGGTCTGGAAGTTCTTCGGCATGTCCGGATAGAAGTAGTTCTTCCGGGCGAAGCGGCACCACTCGGCGATCTCGCAGTTCAGCGCGAGGCCGATCTTGATGGCCGACTCGACGCCGATCGCGTTGACGACCGGGAGGGAGCCGGGCAGACCGAGGCAGGTCGGGCAGGTCTGCGAGTTGGGCTCGGCGCCCAGCTCGGTGGAACAGCCGCAGAACATCTTGGTCTTGGTGCCGAGCTCGACATGGACCTCGAGGCCCATGACGGGGTCGAACGAGGCGAGAGCGTCCTCGTACGACATCAGTTCGGTGTAGGTGCTCACGGTGAAACTTTTCCCTCTCAGCCCAGCAGGACGTCGTCGTCGCCCAGGCGCTTCAGCTCGCGGTACAGGATCGCGAGGCCGGTGACGATGGCGGCTGCGGACACGACGGCGTCGACCAGCCTCAGCGTGTCGTTCTCCAGGCGGGCCTTCTTGGCCTGCTTGATCACGCTGACGGCGCCGAAGGCGGTGGTGCCGATCGACAGGTACGTGCCGGACTTGGACTTCTTGAAGCCCTTGGCCTTGGACAGTGCACTGGTGCTCACAGCGACGGTGCCTCCTCAAGCAGCGGGTGACCCCAGCGCGCGACGAAGGCGGCTTCGACGGCCGCGCCCACCTTGTACAGGCGGTCGTCCTTCATCGCCGGGGCAATGATCTGCAGGCCGACCGGCAGGCCGTCCTCGGGCGCCAGGCCGCACGGCAGCGACATGGCGGAGTTCCCGGCCAGGTTGGTCGGGATGGTGCACAGGTCCGCGAGGTACATGGCGAGGGGGTCGTCGGTGCGCTCGCCGATGGGGAAGGCGGTGGTCGGGGTCGTCGGGGAGACGATCACGTCGACCTGCTCGAAGGACTTCTCGAAGTCCTTCGAGATGAGGGTGCGGACCTTCTGGGCGGAACCGTAGTACGCGTCGTAGTAGCCGGAGCTGAGCGCGTACGTACCGAGGATGATGCGGCGCTTGACCTCGTCGCCGAAACCGGCTTCGCGGGTGAGCGCGGTGACGTCCTCGGCGGACTTGGTGCCGTCGTCGCCGACGCGCAGGCCGTAGCGCATGGCGTCGAAGCGGGCCAGGTTCGAGGAGCACTCGGACGGCGCGATCAGGTAGTACGCGGCCATCGCGAGGTCGAAGGACGGGCAGTCCAGCTCGACGATCTCGGCGCCGAGCTCCTTGAGGAGCTCCACCGACTCGTTGAAGCGCTGGACGACGCCGGCCTGGTAGCCCTCGCCGGCGAACTGCTTGACCACGCCGACGCGCATGCCGGCGACCGACCCGTTGCGGGCGGCCTCGACGACCGGCGGGACCGGCGCGTCGATGGAGGTCGAGTCCAGCGGGTCGTGGCCGGCGATGACCTCGTGCAGGAGCGCGGCGTCCAGGACCGTACGGGCGCAGGGCCCGCCCTGGTCGAGGGAGGACGAGAACGCGACCATGCCGTAGCGGGAGACGCCGCCGTAGGTGGGCTTGACGCCGACCGTGCCGGTGACGGCGGCGGGCTGGCGGATGGAACCGCCGGTGTCCGTGCCGATGGCGAGGGGCGCCTGGAAGGCGGCCAGCGCGGCCGCGGAGCCGCCGCCGGAGCCGCCGGGGATCCGGGTGAGGTCCCACGGGTTGCCGGTGGGGCCGTAGGCGCTGTTCTCCGTCGACGACCCCATGGCGAACTCGTCCATGTTGGTCTTGCCGAGGATGACGACGTCGGCTTCCTTGAGCTTGCGCGTCAGGGTGGCGTCGTAGGGCGGGATCCAGCCTTCGAGGATCTTCGAGCCGACGGTGGTCGGGACCCCGACGGTGGTGAAGATGTCCTTGAGGGCGAGCGGGACGCCGGCCAGCGGGCCGAGCTTCTCACCGCGCTCGCGCTTGGCGTCGACGGCCGCGGCCTGGGCGAGGGCGCCTTCGCGGTCGACGTGGAGGAAGGCGTGGACCTTCTCGTCGGTCGCGTCGATGCGGGCCAGGTGGGCCTCGGTGACCTCGACGGCCGTGAGCTCGCCGGAGGCGATCTTCTCGGCGGTCTCGGCGGCCGTGAGCCTGATGATGTGGGTGTCAGCCATGGTGATTAGTCCTCCCCCAGGATCTGCGGCACCTTGAAACGCTGCTGCTCCTGGGCGGGAGCGCCGGAGAGCGCCTGCTCGGGGGTGAGCGAAGGACGGACCTCGTCCGCGCGCATGACGTTCGTCAGGGGCAGCGGGTGGGAGGTCGGCGGTACGTCTTGGTCGGCGACCTCGGATACGCGGGCGACCGCGCCGATGATGTCGTCGAGCTGTCCGGCGAAGTGTTCCAGCTCTTCGGCCTTGAGCTCCAGACGTGCCAGCCGAGCGAGGTGGGCGACCTCCTCGCGCGTGATGCCAGGCATGCAGCGATCCTCTGGGGGTGGTGAGTGTGTAGGTTTCGGGCCCAATCCTATGGGGCCCGCCCCCTGACCCGCTAAACGGTTTGCCGTGGCTGCGCGCGGGGGCCGGGTCCGGACCGCTGCGCGGGGCTTCCCGGGCTCCGCCCGTACCCGCGCCTCAAACGCCGGCGGGGCTGGATCGGGCTACCGCCCGGCCGCCGGGTGCGGCTCACCGATCCGGGGCTCCGCCCCGTACCCCGCGCCTCAAACGCCGGCGGGGCTGAATTTGCCCCCGCACCGCTGTCAGGTGCGGCTTCCACCCTGCCGGGCGGCACGTGGAAGCGAAGCGGCGCGTCCGCGCTTGCCGGCGGCGTCAGCCGGCGTCGGCGTCCGCCGCGGCCAGTTCCGCCGAGATGTCGGCCGGGCGGCGCCAGCCCCGCTCGCCGCGGGCGAGGAGCCAGGCCGTGGCCTCCTGCGGCGGCATGGCGGCCGCGACCAGCCACCCTTGGACCGCGTCGCAGCCCAGGTCCCGCAGCCGCTCCCACGTCTCGTCGTCCTCCACGCCCTCCGCGACGACCAGCAGCCCCAGCGAGTGCGCCAGGTCGACCGTGCAGCGGACGATCTCCGCGTCCTGCGCGTCGACGGCGAGGCGGCCCACGAAGGAGCGGTCGATCTTCAGCTCGCTGACCGGCAGCCGCCGCAGGTGGACCAGGGAGGAGTAGCCGGTGCCGAAGTCGTCCAGGGACATCTTCACGCCGTGGCCGGTGAGCCCCGCCATGGTGTCCGCCGCCCGCTGGGGGTCCTCCAGCAGCACGTGTTCCGTTATTTCCAGCTGGAGCCCGCTCGCCGGGACCCCGTGCCGGGCCAGTCTCGCCGCCACCGCCCCCGCGAAGCCGGGCGTGTGGACGTCGCGCGGCGAGACGTTGACGGCGACCGGGACCTTCAGGCCCTGGGCCCGCCACCGGGCCACCTGGGCGAGGGCCGTCTCCAGCACGTACTCCGTCAGGTGCGGCATCAGCCCCGAGGTCTCGGCGATCGCGATGAACTCGTCCGGGGACACCCGGCCCCGCTCCGGGTGCACCCAGCGCACCAGTGCTTCGAGCCCCGCCACCTGCCCGTCGAAGCGGACCTTCGGCTGGTAGTGGAGTTCCACTTCGCCCGCGTCGAGGGCCCGGCGGAGGTCGCCGAGGAGGCCGAGCCGGTCGGGCGTGTTGCTGTCCCGCTTGGACTCGTACACCTCCACACCCGTGCGGTCCCGCTTCGCCTGGTACATCGCCACGTCCGCGCGCCGCAGCAGCCCCTCCGCGTCCAGCGCGTGCTCGGGGAAGACGGCGAGTCCGGCGCTGGCCTCCAGGACGAGGGTGAGGCCGTCCAGGTCCAGCGGGGAGCTGAGCTCCGCCACCAGGTGGCGGGCGATCCGCTGGGCGCTGGTGGTGGAGTCGGCGACGGGCAGCAGGACGGCGAACTCGTCGCCGCCGAGCCGGGCCGCCTCGGCGTCCTCGGGCAGGGCCTGGCGCAGCCGCTCGGCGATCTGGAGGAGGAGGCGGTCCCCGGCCAGGTGGCCCAGGGTGTCGTTGACGGCGCGGAAGCGGTCCAGGTCGATCAGCACGAGCGCCGCCCGGGTGCCCAAACGTTCAGCCTCGTCCAGGGCGGACCAGGCCCGCTCGAGCAGCCACTGCCGGTTCGGCAGTCCGGTCAGGGGGTCGCGCAGCTGTTCCTCGGCGCGGGCCCGGGCGATCCACAGCGTGGAGTCCAGGGCGATCAGCGGTACGGCGAACAGCGGCAGCAGCACCGGCTGGGTGACCGCGACGGCGCAGATCAGCGGGGCGATGCCGAGCAGTGCGACGGCCACCAGTGCCTGGCGGACCAGGGCCGTACGGGCGACGGTCGGCAGGCCGCCGCCGCGCGGGGCCAGCGCGAGCCACAGCAGGACCCGGGTGACGCACAGGTAGGTGACGGCGACGAGGATGACCTCGGGGACCGCGTCCAGGCCCCAGCCGGTGGGCTTCCACGGGGACTCGACGGACGGCGCCTCGCCGAAGGCGGCGAGGACGAGGGCTCCCGCGCCGATGCCGAGGACGTCCACGGAGCCGTGCAGGAGCCCCTGCCGCCAGCGGTGCCGGCGCGCGGCCCCGACCAGGGTGACGACCGCCAGGGAGACGAGTCCCGCGGGCACCCACCCGTAGAGGATGAGCACGCCGAGGGTGAGGGCGGCGCCCGATCCGGTGCCGCCCCACCAGCGGTCGCGGCCCAGCGCGACGAGGTGGCCGACGATGATGCCGGTCAGCAGGGCCAGTGCCCAGCCCACCGAGCCACCGGGGAACAGCGCATGACGACCGGTCAGGGCGGATGCCACGCCGGCCGCGAGGACGACGACGGAGAGGCCCACGATGGCGAGCGCCATCACCCGGCGGCGCCCTGGTTCTCCCGTACCGAGGTCCAGCGGTCGGGTCTCCGGCGTCCTGGCTCCCAGGACACCGAGCCGGCCCGCCCGCATGGACGGGATCTCCCCGCCGAATTCAGGTGACGGGTCGGCGCTTTCGGTGGGTTTCATGCCCGTCCCTCTCACAGCCGGCGGTGCCGATGTCACGCAATGGCCCTGACGTCATGCCATCACGGCCGGACATCGCGTCCTGCAGCCGTGCACGACAGGCGCACCCCTCAACAGTAGGACGCAGGAGGCTCCCAGGGGCAGCGGTCGGCGGTGGTTGCCCGAATGCGACCCAGCCATCCTCATCAGTACGGTATCCGCCGAACGGGTGAGTTTGGACCAGGACCCCCCGGTCACCCCTCCGATGATCCGACAGGTCACCGCCCTGCTACCAGCCTTGTACCGGCCGTTTACCACCGGTGGACGCGCCCGGCGTGCGCCCGCCCGTACGGCCGCACGCCACGCATCCGTTCGCCTTCGCTACTCCCCCGAGGCGATTGCCTTCTTCCGTCCTACTGCTCTTCGCCCCCGCCGTCCACCGGAAGCGCGGCTTCCCGCGCCGCGTCCGGGCCTTGCTCCAGCAGGACCTCGAAACCGGCGTCGTCGAGGATCGAGAGCTTCAACTGCACGGCCTTGTCGTACTTCGAGCCCGGGTTGTCGCCGACCACGACGAACGAGGTCTTCTTCGACACGGAGCCGGTGACCTTGGCCCCGCGGCTCTGCAGGGCCTCCTTGGCGCCGTCCCGCGTATGGCTCTGCAAAGTGCCGGTGACGACGACGGTCAGCCCCTCCAGCGGGCGCGGCCCCTCTTCCTCGGCGGAACCTTCCTCCTCCATCCGGACCCCGGCCTCCCGCCACTTGCGCAGGATCTCCTGGTGCCAGTCGACGGCGAACCATTCCTTGAGGGAGGCCGCGATGATGGCGCCGACGCCGTCGGTGGCGGTCAGCTCCTCCTCGGTGGCCTGCTCGATGCGCTCGATCGACCGGAACTCGCGGGCGAGCGCCTCCGCGGCGACCGGGCCGACGTGACGGATCGACAGGCCGTTGATGATGCGGGCCAGCGGACGGCTCTTGGCCGCCGCGATGTTCTCCAGCATCGCCAGGGCGTTCTTCTTCGGCTCGCCCTTCTGGTTGGCGAAGACCGTGACGATCTTCTCCTCGCCGGTCTTCGGATCCCGCTTGGGCAGCCCGCTGTCCGGGTCACGGACGTACGCCTTGATGGGCAGCAGCTGCTCGATGGTGAGGTCGAAGAGGTCGCCCTCGTCGAGCAGCGGGGGCTCGGCCGGCTCCAGCGGGGCGGTGAGTGCGGCGGCGGCCACCATGCCGAAGTTCTCGATGTCCAGGCTCTGCCGGCCGCCGAGGTAGAAGAGCCGCTCGCGCAGCTGGGCGGGGCAGGTCTGCCCGTTGGGGCACCGGACGTCGATGTCCCCCTCCTTCATGGGCCGCAGCTCCGTCCCGCACTCGGGGCAGACGGCAGGCATCACGAACTCCCGCTCGGTGCCGTCGCGCAGGTCGACCACCGGGCCGAGGATCTCGGGGATGACGTCGCCCGCCTTGCGCAGGACGACGGTGTCCCCGATGAGCACGCCCTTGGCCTTGACCACCTCCTGGTTGTGCAGGGTCGCGAACTCCACCTCGGAGCCCGCCACCGTCACCGGCTCGACCTGCGCGTACGGGGTGACGCGACCGGTGCGGCCGACACCGACCTTGATGTCGATCAGCTTGGTGTTGACCTCTTCGGGGGCGTACTTCCAGGCGATGGCCCAGCGCGGGGCGCGGGCGGTGGAGCCGAGGCGGCCCTGGAGGGCGATCTCGTCGAGCTTGACGACCACGCCGTCGATCTCGTGCTCCACGGAGTGCCGGTTCTCGCCGAAGTAGGCGATGAACTCGCGCACCTCCTCGAGCGAGGAGACCACCTTGTTGTGCCGGGCCGTGGGCAGGCCCCACTCGCGCAGCAGCTCGTAGGCCTGCGACTGGTGGTCGATGTCGAAGCCCTGGCGGGCGCCGATGCCGTGCACCACCATGTGCAGCGGCCGGGTGGCGGTGACCTTCGGGTCCTTCTGGCGCAGCGAACCGGCGGCGGCGTTGCGCGGGTTGGCGAAGGGCTTGCCCTCGGCCTCGACGAGCCGGGCGTTGAGCTCCTCGAACTTCTCCATCGGGAAGTAGACCTCGCCGCGGATCTCGACCAGGGCCGGGATCCGGTCACCCTTGAGGCGGTCCGGGATCTCGGCGATGGTGCGGACGTTCGGCGTGATGTCCTCGCCCGTGCGGCCGTCGCCGCGGGTGGCGGCGCGGGTCAGGCGGCCGTTCTCGTAGGTGAGGTTGACCGCGAGGCCGTCGACCTTCAGCTCGCACAGGTAGTGGTAGTCGGCGGTGCCGGCGTCCCGGGCGACCCGCTCGGCCCAGGCCGCCAGCTCCTCGTCGTCGAAGGCGTTGTCGAGGGAGAGCATCCGCTCGCGGTGCTGGACGGAGGCGAAGTCCGTCTCGTACGCCCCGGCCACCTTCTGGGTGGGCGAGTCGGGCGTGCGCAGCTCCGGGTACTGCTCCTCCAGCGCCTCCAGGGAGCGCAGCAGCTTGTCGAACTCGGCATCGCTGACGACCGGCGCGTCGTTCACGTAGTACCGGAAGCGGTGCTCCTCGACCTGCTCGGCCAGCAGCGCGTGCTGCTCACGCACCGCCGCCGGTACTGCCGTGTCCTGCTGTTCGGCTGCCATGCCGTGTCCTCCCGTGCCCCGTCTCGACCGTCACTCAGGGTTGTCGGCGAGCGACCTCGCCGCCCTGACGCAATGCGCCTGCGCCGCGCGGGCGTAGGCGGGTGAAGCGCCCGCCAGACCGCACGACGGGGTGACCACGACGGACTCCGCCAGAGTCCCCGGGGCCAGTCCCAGCCTGCGCCAAAGCTTCCTGACACCCATGACGCTACCGGCAGGGTCTGACAACGGGCCGTCGGTGCCCGGCACCACTCCGGCGTAGAGTTTCGTACCGCCCTCGACGGCTTCCCCGATGGCGTCGTCCTCGCGCTCGGTGAGCAGGGAGAAATCGAACGACACCCCCGCGGCGCCGGCCCGCCGCAGCAGGCCGAAGGGCACCTCGGGCGCACAGGAGTGCACGATCACCTCGCCGTCGTGGACGGCGAACAGCTCCCTCAGCGTCCCTTCGACGACCTGCCGGTCGACGGCGCGGTACGTCCGGTAGCCGCTCGCGGACCGCACCCGCCCGAGCAGGACGGCGGTGAGCGAGGGCTCGTCGAACTGGAGCACGATCCGGGCGCCGGGGATCCGCTTGCGCACGTCGGCCAGGTGCTCGCGCAGCCCCTCGGCGAGCGATCCGGCCAGGTCGCGGCAGGCGCCCGCGTCCTGGAGCATGGCCTCGCCACCGTGCAGTTCGAGAGCGGCGGCCAGCGTCCACGGCCCGACGGCCTGGACCTTGAGCTTGCCGGTGTATCCCTGGGTGAACTCCTCCAGGGCGTCGAGGTCCTCGCCGAGCCAGGACCGGGAGCGCCGGGTGTCGCGCCCCGGGCGGTCGCTCACCCGCCAGCCGCTGGGCTCGACGTGCGCGTACATGTCGACGAGCAGCCCGAGCGAGCGGCCGATCATGTCCGCGCCGGGCCCGCGGGCGGGCAGCTCGGCGAGGTACGGGAACTCCTCGAAGGAACCGGTGACGGTCTTGGCGGCCTCCCGGGCGTCGCCGCCGGGAAGCGATCCGATGCCGGTGGCGCTCGCGGTCATCGGCCGGGCCTCACGCTCAGGTCGTTGACCTCGGCGTCGCGGGGCAGGTCGACGGCCATGACGATCGTCGTCGCGACGGATTCGGGGTCGATCCATGCGGCCGGGTCGTAGTCCTTGCCCTCCTGCGAGTGCACCTTGGCCTGCATGGGGCTGGCGGTGCGCCCCGGGTAGACGGAGGTCACGCGGATCCCGTTGCCCTTCTCCTCCTCGCGCAGCGAGTCTGCGAGTGCCTTCAGCCCGTGCTTGGAGGCGGCGTACGCGCTCCAGTCGGCGTGCGCGTGGAGCCCGGCGCCGGAGTTCACGAAGACGACGGTGGCCTTGGAGGCCCGCAGGGTGGGCAGCAGCAGCCGGGTGACCTCCGCGGGGGCGATCAGGTTGACGTTGAGCTGCTGGTGCCAGGTCTTGGGGCGCAGGTCGCCGACGGGTCCGAGGTCGACGATCCCGGCGATGTGGAGCAGGGAGTCGATCCGCTCGGGCACGGGCTGCTTGGAGAACGCCCACGACAGCCGGTCGGGGTCCGCGAGGTCGCCCACGAGGGTCCGCGCGCCCGGGTAGCGCTCCACGAGCTGCCGGGCGCGGGCGGCGTCGCGGGCGAGCAGGACGAGGTCGTCGCCGCGGGCGTGCAGGCGGGCGGCGACGGCGGCGCCGATGCCGGAACCGGCACCGGTGATCAGGTGAGTAGCCATACGGCCCATGCTCGCATCCGCCCGGGCCCCGCCGGCGCCTCGGTCCGCCGCTCCCGGCGGGCGGGTCACGGTCCGGCGGTCTCGCGCAGGGCGGCGGCGCGCCCCGCGGCGTCGTAGTCGGCGGGGACTCCTTCGACCAGGACGGCCTCGCCCGGGATGTGGTCGGTGCGCAGCGGGAGGATCGCCTGGTAGGCGGGCGAGGCGTACCAGGCGCGGGCCCGTTCGATGTCGGGGAAGGAGATGACGACGACCGTGCCGGGGAAGGGGCCTTCGATGACCTCGACCTCCTTGCCGTGGACGAGGAAGCGGCCGCCGAAGGGGTCCATGGTGGCCTGGATCTCCTCGATGTAGCGGATGACGTCGTCGTTGATGGTGGGCCGGCGCAGGTGGGCGATGGCGTACGCGGTCATGTCGGTCTCCCCGGTGTGGCGGGCCGGGCGGTTCCGGCCGTTGCACCCAGGCTGTCAGCGGGCGTCGGCGGTGGCGATTACCTCCGGGGTCATGGTGTGCGGGCCGAAGGTGCGGCGGTAGGCGATCGGGGAGACGCCGAAGGCGGTCCGCATGTGCTGGCGCAGGGAGTTGGCGGAGCCGAAGCCGGCGCGGTGCGCGACCAGGTCGACGGGCAGGTCGCTGGACTCCAGCAGCTGGCGGGCGACCTCCAGGCGCTGCCCGGTGAGCCACTGCACGGGGGTCATGCCGACCTCGTCGCGGAACCGCCGGGTGAAGGTGCGCAGGCTCATCCGGGCGTGGGCGGCGAGCTCGCCCAGGGTGATCGGCTCGGCGAGGCGTTCCAGGGCCCAGGCGCGGGTGGCGGTGGTGGTGGCGACCGTGGGGGCGGGGACGGGGCGGTCGATGTACTGGGCCTGCCCGCCGTCGCGCCAGGGCGGTACGACGCACATGCGGGCCGCCCGGTTGGCGACGGTGGTCCCGTGGTCGCGGCGGATCAGGTGCAGGCACAGGTCGACCCCGGCGGCGACGCCGGCGGAGGTGAGGACGTCGCCGTCGTCGACGAACAGGACCTCCTCGTCGACCTGGACGCGGGGGTAGGCCCGGCGGAACTCGGGTGCCAGGTTCCAGTGGGTGGTGGCGGGGCGGCCGTCGAGGAGCCCGGCGGCGGCGAGCACGTAGGAGCCGGTGCAGATGGAGACGAGCCGGGTGCCGGGGCGGATCCCGGCGATGGCCGCGGTGACCTCGGGGGGCAGGGGTCCGCCGTGGGCCAGCTCGGGCATGGCGTGGGTGGGCGGCAGGATCACGGTGTCGGCGGCGGCGAGGGCTTCCGGGCCCGCGGCGGGCTGGACGGTGAACCCGGCGTCGCTGAGCACGGGGCGGCCGTCGGCGGTGCAGACGGTGACCTCGTACAGGGGCTGCCCGGCCTCGTCCACGGCGCTGCCGAAGACGCGGGAGGGAATGCCCAGCTCGAAGGGGGGCACACCGGGCAGGGCGAGCACCGCGACGCGGTGGGGGCGCCGGCCGGCCACGGCCTCCGCTGTCGTTTTCCGTGCGCTGTCCATGGCCAGATCCTGTCACACCATGGCCATCCGGCCAATACCACGGCCTCCCGCGAGGCCCGAGTGTGGAACGTGTCGCCGGGGAGGACCCGGTATCGGACGGAATCCCATGGAATGAGGAAACAGACATGCGCGCGATCGTCGTGAACGGATGGGGCGGCCCCGAGACCCTGGTCGAGCGGGAGATCGACCGGCCGGAGCCGGGTCTGGGCGAGGTCCTGGTCCGCGTCCACGCGGCCGGTGTGAACCCGGTCGACTGGAAGACCCGGGCCAGTGGCGCCCTGATCGCCTGGGGCGAGACCCCGATCGTCGGCTGGGACGTCTCCGGCACCGTCGAGGCGGTCGGACCCGGCGTGACCCTCTACGCCCCGGGCGACGAGGTGTACGGCATGCCGCTCTTCCCGCGGCAGGCGGGCGGCTACGCCGAGTACGTGGTGGCCCCGGCCCGGCACTTCGCGCGCAAGCCCGCCTCGCTGGACCACGTGCAGGCGGCGGCGCTGCCGCTGGCGGCGCTGACCGCCTGGCAGGCGCTGGTGGACACGGCCGGCGTCACGGCCGGACAGCGGGTGCTGGTGCACGCGGCGGCGGGCGGCGTCGGGCACCTGGCGGTGCAGATCGCCAAGGCGCGCGGCGCGTACGTGATCGGCACCGCCAGCGCGGGCAAGCACGAGGTGCTGCGCGAGCTGGGCGCCGACGAGCTGATCGACTACCGCTCGGTGGACTTCACCGAAGCGGTGTCGGACGTCGACGTGGTGCTGGACGCGCTGGGCGGCGAGACCGCCGAGCTCAGCCTGAAGGTCCTCAGGCCCGGCGGGCACCTGATCTCGCTGCCCGGTCCGGACTCCGTCCCGGCCGCGGCCGACGGGGTGAACGCGGCCTGGGTGCTCGTCGACCCGGACCTCAAGGGCCTGGAGGCGATCGCCGCTCTCGCGGACCAGGGCCTGCTGAAGCCCCTGGTCGAGACCGTCCTGCCGCTGGAGGAGGCCGCGAAGGCCCACGAGATCGGCGAGCAGGGCCGGACCACCGGCAAGATCGTCCTGACGGTGGCCTGATCCCGCCGGGTCAGACGGCGGCGGTCGCCCGCGTGGTCGTGGCGATCGTGGCCGAGCCGACCACACGGGTGCCGTCGTAGAGGACGATCGCCTGGCCGGGGGCCACACCGCGGACCGGTTCGGTGAAGCGGACCTGCAGCTCGCCGTCCACGAGCTCGGCGAAGACCTCGGTCTCGCCGCCGTGGGCGCGCAGCTGCGCGGTGTACGTGCCCGGGGCGGCGGGCGTGGAGCCGCACCAGCGGGGGCGGATCGCGGTGAGGGCGGTGACGTCGAGGGCCTCGACGGGGCCGACGGTGACGGTGTTGTTCACCGGGGAGATGTCGAGGACGTAGCGCGGCTTGCCGTCGGGGGCGGGGTGGCCGATGCGCAGGCCCTTGCGCTGGCCGATCGTGAAGCCGAAGGCGCCCTCGTGGGTGCCGACCTTCTCGCCGGTCGCCTCGTCGACGATGTCGCCCTCGGCCTTGCCGAGGCGGTTCGCGAGGAAGCCCTGGGTGTCGCCGTCGGCGATGAAGCAGATGTCGTGGCTGTCCGGCTTCTTCGCCACGGCCAGGCCGCGGCGCTCGGCCTCGGCGCGGATCTCGTCCTTGGTGGTGAGGGTGTCACCGAGCGGGAAGAGGGCGTGGGCGAGCTGCTTCTCGTCGAGGACGCCGAGGACGTACGACTGGTCCTTGGCCATGTCGGAGGCGCGGTGCAGCTCGCGGGAGCCGTCCGCGTTCTCGACGACGGTGGCGTAGTGGCCGGTGCAGACGGCGTCGAAGCCGAGGGCGAGGGCCTTGTCGAGCAGCGCCGCGAACTTGATCTTCTCGTTGCAGCGCAGGCAGGGGTTCGGGGTGCGCCCGGCCTCGTACTCGGAGATGAAGTCCTCCACCACATCCTCGCGGAAGCGCTCGGCGAGGTCCCAGACGTAGAACGGGATGCCGATGACGTCGGCGGCGCGGCGGGCGTCGCGGGAGTCCTCGATGGTGCAGCAGCCGCGGGCGCCGGTCCGGAAGGACTGCGGGTTCGCGGAGAGCGCGAGGTGGACGCCGGTCACGTCGTGCCCGGCTTCGACCGCGCGGGCGGCGGCGACGGCGGAATCCACGCCGCCGGACATGGCGGCCAGGACGCGAAGGGGGCGGGCGGTGCGCGGCAGGTTCTCAGTCATAGCACCGTCCAGGGTACGGGGAACCGCGCGCGGCCACAGCGCGTTATCGGCTGTGGGGGGTGGATCACGATGGTGACCAAGGGGAACGAGGCGAAGAAGCCGCCGGGGAAGAAGTCGGCGGGAAAGCCGGGCAGGCCCGGCAGGACCCGCAGGGCCGTGCTCTTCGGCGGGCTCGGGATCTTCACGGTGGCGGCGATCGCCGGCCGGGACGAGGTGCGCAGGGCCTGGTGGCTGCTGCCGGGGGTGGCCAAGCCGCGCAAGGAGGGCGAGCTGGACCACGCGGGCGCGAGCTGGACGGCGGCCTCGCCCGCGAACTGGCGGCTGGCGGACCGGCCCGACGACTACCGCGTGGACCGGATCGTCGTGCACGTGACGCAGGGCGGCTTCGAGTCCTCGGTGGACGCCTTCAAGAACCCGTGGCACAAGGCGTCGGCGCACTACATAGTCCGCCAGGACGGCCACGTCGAGCAGATGGTGCGCGAACTGGACGTCGCCTTCCACGCGGGCAACCGCTCGATGAACGAGCGCAGCGTCGGCATCGAGCACGTGGGCTACGTGGACCGGCCGCAGGACTTCACGGACGCCATGTACGCGGCGTCGGCCCGGCTGGCGGCGGACATCTGCCGGAGGTACGGCATACCCGTGGACCGCCGGCACATCCTCGGGCACTCCGAGGTGCCGGGCGCCGACCACACGGATCCGGGCCGCCACTGGGACTGGAACCGGTACATCCGCCTGGTCGGCGAGGCGCTGTCCGCCTAGAGGGCTGTCCCCCCAGGCGGACACTCCTAGCTGAGGCCTGCCGTGCGGGCGCGGGCCACGGCCGGGCCGATGGCCGCGGCCAGGGCCGCGATGTCCTCCTTGGTGGAGGTGTGGCCCAGGGAGAAGCGCAGGGTGCCGCGGGCCAGATCGGGGTCGGTGCCGACGGCGAGCAGGACGTGGCTCGGCTGGGCCACGCCGGCCGTGCAGGCGGAGCCGGTGGAGCACTCGATGCCCTGCGCGTCGAGCAGGAGGAGCAGGGAGTCGCCCTCGCAGCCGGGGAAGCTGAAGTGGGCGTTGGCCGGGAGCCGGTCGACGGGGTCTCCCCCGAGGACGGCGTCGGGCACGGTCGCGAGGACCGCGGCGACCAGCTCGTCGCGCAGGGCGCCGACCTCGGTGGCGAACCGCTCGCGCCGCTCGGCGGCGAGGGTGGCGGCCACCGCGAAGGCGGCGACGGCCGGGACGTCGAGGGTGCCGGACCGGACGTGCCGCTCCTGCCCGCCACCGTGCAGAACGGGTACGGGGCTCTGGTCGCGGCCCAGCAGCAGGGCGCCGATGCCGTACGGGCCGCCGATCTTGTGGCCGCTGACCGTCATGGCGGCGAGGCCGCTGTCGGCGAAGCCGACGTCGAGCTGGCCGAAGGCCTGGACGGCGTCGGAGTGCAGCGGTACCCCGTGTTCGGCGGCGATGGCGGCGAGTTCACGGACCGGCATGACGGTGCCGATCTCGTTGTTGGCCCACATGACGGTGGCGAGCGCGATGTCGTCCGGGTTGCGTTCGACGGCCTCGCGGAAGGCTTCGGGGTGCACGCGGCCGTAGCGGTCCACGGGCAGGTAGTCGACCCGGGCGCCCTCGTGCTCGGCGAGCCAGTGGACCGCGTCGAGGACGGCGTGGTGCTCGACGGGGCTGGTGAGGACGCGGGTCCGGGCGGGGTCGGCGTCGCGGCGGGCCCAGTAGAGGCCCTTGACGGCGAGGTTGTCGGCCTCCGTGCCGCCGGCGGTGAAGACCACCTCGCTCGGGCGGGCGCCGATCGCCTCGGCGAAGGCCTCGCGGGCCTCCTCTACGGTGCGGCGGGCGCGGCGGCCGGCGGCGTGGAGGGAGGACGCGTTCCCCGTGGCGGCGAACTGCGCGGTCATCGCCGCGGCGGCCTCCGGCAGCATCGGGGTGGTGGCGGCGTGGTCGAGGTAGGCCATGATCCCCCGATTCTACGAGTGTGTACGGGGGCGGTCCGACCCTTCCGCTCCGCGGGGGTTCCCGGGTGGTCCGCGCCGGGCTTGTCTGGGGCCCGGCCCGGGGCCCCCGGGCCGGGGCGCCCGGCCGACGGGCGGGGCGGGGGCCCTGCGGGGCTGGCCCCCTACCCGCCCTTCCACCTCCCCCAGACTCCGTCCGGGGGGACCCCCACCCGGGCTCCGCCCGGACCCGACAGATCCTGGGGCTCCGCCCCAGACCCCGCGCCTCAAACGCCGGCGGGACTGGATCATGCCCCCGCCGTGCGAGGGGTGGGTCAAGAAGCGGTGCGCGGCGCCCGGGCCAGTTGGCGGGACTGGGCCACCAGGTGGTCGGCCGAGTCCCAGACTTCGGCGTCCTCCTCCAGGAAACCGCCGGCCAGGTTGCGGGTGGTGATCGAGATGCGGAGGGGGCCGGGGGCCGGGCGGCGGCGGATGTGGGTGGTGAGTTCCACCGTCGGGGTCCAGCCCACCAGGCCCAGGTCGAAGGAGGTGGGCGGCAGGGCGTCCACCGCGAGGAGCATGGAGAGGGGATCGGCGTCCCGGCCGTCGGCCAGTTCGAACCAGGCCCGCATCTCGCCCTTGCCCGAGGGCGCGCCGACGGCCCAGCCCGCGGTCGCGGGGTCCAGACGCAGCCGGAGCCGGTCGACGATCGCGGAGCTGCCGGGGATCGGGGCCGGGCCGGCCTCGGGGCCGAGGCAGTCCTCGTAGGCGGGCATGACCGGCGGGACCGCCGTGGTGCGGACGTCGTCCGGGAGCGAGGCGAGGTCGCCGTACGAGGCGAGGACGCGGATGCGCTCGACCTCGGCGCCGTTCTCGTCGTACTGGAACAGCGAGGCCTGTCCGGTGGAGAGGGTGCGGCCGACGCGGGCCACGTGGGTGCGGATCACCGCGGGGCCGGGCACCGACGAGGTCAGGTAGTGGGCCGAGATGGAGAACGGGTCCGGGTGCGGGAGGGCGGCCGACAGGGCCCGGCCGACCAGGGCCAGCAGGTAGCCGCCGTTGACGGCGGTGATGATCGTCCAGCCGGCGGAGAGTTCCGCGTCGTACACCCCGGGCTCGTCCGCGCGCGCGGTGACGGTGGTGTCGCGGTCGAACTCGCTGTCGCCGATGGATGCCTGGGCAGCTGCGTGTGACATGTGAGCGACGGTAACACCGGCTAGCTACTAAGCGGTAGCTTTTTTCTACGGTTCTTCGGCCACCGAGGAGCGTCGGTTCCAGGCCAGCGGGGCCCGCCAGTGGTAGCGCATGGCGAGCAGGCGCAGCACGAAGGTGGTGACGATCGCGAGGGCCGTGGTGACGGCGTTCAGGACGTCGAAGCCGATGAAGACGGCCACCATGGAGGAGCCGACGGTGGCCGGGACGGCGTACATCTCCCGGTCGCGCAGCAGCCGGGGCACCTCGCCCGAGAGGACGTCGCGCAGGACGCCGCCCCCGACGGCGGTGGCCAGGCCGAGCGCCGCGGAGGCGGTGAGGCCGAGGCCGTACTCGTACGCCTTGGTCGTGCCCGTCACGCAGAACAGGCCGAGGCCGGCGGCGTCGAAGACGTTGATGGCGGTGTTGATCCGCTGGACCTCGGGGTGCAGGAAGAAGACGATCGCGGCGGCGACGAGCGGGGTGACGAAGAAACTGAGCTCGCCGAAGGCGGCGGGCGGTACGGCGCCGATGACGAGGTCGCGGAAGAGGCCGCCGCCCAGGGCGGTGACGAGGGCGAGCACGGCGATGCCGAAGACGTCGAAGTTCTTGCGGACGGCCAGGAGGGCGCCTGCGGTGGCGAAGACGAAGATGCCGGCGAGGTCCAGGGCATGCTGGATCCCGGGCGGGAAGAGATCGTGGAGCACCGCCTCATTGTCGCCCGGCGGCGGGCCGTCCTGACTTCGGGGCCGCCCCCGGGCCGCGTCGGCCGCCCCCGCAGACCGGGCTGCGCGCCCCTGGGGCTCCGCCGGACCCCGCGCCTCAAACGCCGGCGGGGCTGGGTGTGGCCGGCCTGACCGCCCAAGTGCGGCTCAAAGATTCGGGGCTCCGCCCCGGACCCCGCTCCTCAAACGCCGGAGGGGCTGGATCTTGCCCGGCCTGATCGGCAGGGAGCGGGCTTGCCCGGCAGTGGAGGGTCCTGCCCCGCAGGGTGTCGGCATGCCGACGGGGCCGGGGTGCGCCGTTGTGCGGCAAGCCCGGTCCCGTCGGCGTTTCGGCCGCTACTCCGAAACCGTGTCCACCGCGTCCGCCGCGCCGGGCAGGGGCTGGTCGCCCGGGGCCTGGTCGGGGGCGTTCTCCGGGTGGTGGCAGGCCACCTGGTGGCCCGTCTTGAGTGCCAGCAGCGGCGGTTCCTGCGTGGTGCAGATCTGCGTCGCCTTCCAGCACCGCGTGTGGAAGCGGCAGCCGCTGGGCGGCGAGATCGGGGACGGCACGTCGCCCTTGAGCAGGATGCGGCCGCTCTTGGCGCCGCGCCGGCGCGGATCCGGCACCGGCACGGCCGACATCAGGGCCGTCGTGTACGGGTGCATCGGCGCCTCGTACAGCGACTTGCGGTCGGCCAGCTCGACGATCTTGCCCAGGTACATCACCGCGATGCGGTCCGAGACGTGCCGGATGACCGACAGGTCGTGCGCGATGATCACGTACGTGAGGCCGAGCTCCTCCTGGAGGTCGTCCAGCAGGTTGACCACCTGGGCCTGGATCGACACGTCCAGCGCCGACACGGGCTCGTCCGCGACCACCAGCTTCGGCTTCAGCGCCAGGGCCCGCGCGATGCCGATGCGCTGGCGCTGGCCGCCCGAGAACTCGTGCGGGTAGCGGTTGTAGTGCTCCGGGTTGAGGCCGACGAGGGACAGCAGACGCTGCACCTCCGCCTTGAGGCCGCCCTCCGGCTCCACTCCCTGCAGTTTGAACGGGGCGCTGACGATCGTGCCGACCGTGTGGCGCGGGTTCAGCGAGCCGTACGGGTCCTGGAAGATCATCTGGATGTCGCGGCGCATCGGCCGCATCCCGGCGACGCCGAGGTGCGTGATGTCCTTCCCCTCGAACTCGACGGTGCCGCCCGTCGGTTCGAGCAGCCGCGTGATCAGCCGGCCCATGGTCGACTTCCCGCAGCCGGACTCGCCGACGATGCCGAGGGTCTCACCGCGCCGGACGTCGAAGTCGATGCCGTCGACGGCCTTGACCGCGCCCGCCTGCCGCCGCAGCAGCCCCTTGGTGATCGGGAAGTGCTTCGTCAGGCCCGTCACCTTGAGCAGCAGATCGGGCTCGGGAGAGTCCGAGGCCTGCGCGGGGATGACGGTGGCTTCCGTCTTCTTGGTCTCAGGCGTGTCGGTCACAGCTTCGGCGCAATCTCTTCGGTCCAGATCCGGGTCCGCTCCTCCTGCGACATGTGGCAGGCGGACCAGTGGTGGCTGCCGTCCTCCGTGAGCTCCGGCCGTACCGTACGGGTCACATTGCCCTTGGGTACGTCGGCGTACGGGCACCGCGGGTTGAACGCACAGCCGCTCGGGATGTTGATGAGGCTGGGCGGCGAGCCCTTGACCGGGATGAGGCGCTCGGTCTGGTCGCGGTCGATGCGCGGCATCGAGCCCAGCAGGCCCCAGGTGTAGGGGTGCCGGGGCTCGTAGAAGACCTTCTCGGCGGTGCCCCGCTCGACGCACCGGCCGCCGTACATCACGAGGAGTTCGTCGGCCATCTCGGCGACGACGCCGAGGTCGTGCGTGATCATGATGACGGCGGAGCCGAACTCCTGCTGGAGATCCCGGATGAGGTCGAGGATCTGCGCCTGGACGGTGACGTCCAGGGCGGTGGTCGGCTCGTCCGCGATGAGCAGTTCGGGGTTGTTGACCAGCGCCATCGCGATCATCGCGCGCTGGCGCATGCCGCCGGAGAACTCGTGCGGGTAGCTGTCGACCCGCTTGTGCGGCTCGGGGATCCCGACGCGGTCGAGGAGTTCGATCGCACGCGTGCGCGCGGCCTTCTTGTCGACCTTGTGGTGGACCCGGTACGCCTCGGCGATCTGCTTGCCGACGGTGAAGTACGGGTGCATCGCGGACAGCGGGTCCTGGAAGATCATCGCGATCTCCCGGCCGCGCAGCCTGCGCACCTCGTCCTCGTCGGCGGAGAGCAGCTCCTTGCCGTTCAGCCAGATCTCGCCGGAGATCCGGGCCCGCTGGCGGCCGTACTGGCCGACGCGGTGCAGGCCCATGATGCCCAGCGAGGTGACCGACTTGCCGGAGCCGGACTCGCCCACGATGCCGAGGGTCTTGCCCTTCTCCAGCGTGAAGGAGAGCCCGTCGACCGACTTGACCAGTCCGTCCTCGGTCGGGAAGTGCACCTTGAGGTCGCGGACTTCGAGGAAGGCGCCGGAGGGCTGCCCCGGGCCGACGGGCTCGTTCAGAGCTCCGGTCTTGGTCAGTTCGGTCATGACAGCCTCACTCGGGGGTCGATCACCGCGTACATGAGGTCAACGATGAGGTTCGCGGCGACGACGAAGAAGGCGGAGATCAGGGTGATGCCCAGGATGACCGGCAGGTCGTGGTCGCTGATGGCGCGGACCGCGCTGTAGCCGAGGCCGTGCAGCGAGAAGGTGGACTCGGTCAGCACCGCGCCGCCCATCAGGGCGCCGAGGTCCAGGCCCAGCACGGTCAGGATCGGCGTCATCGTCGAGCGCATGGCGTGCTTGCCGATGACGACCGGTTCCGTCAGGCCCTTCGCGCGGGCCGTGCGGATGTAGTCCTCGTTGAGGACTTCGAGCATGGTCGCGCGGGTGAGCCGCGCGTACATCGCCGCGTAGAGGAAGGCGAGCGAGACCCACGGCAGGACCATGCCGTTGAACCACTTGCCCGGGTCGTCGGCGAAGGCCGCCTCCGGCCGCCCGAACCAGCCGAGCTGGTCGGAGAAGAGGGCGATGAAGAGCATGCCCGTGAAGTAGATGGGGAGGGAGACGCCGGCGAGGGCGACGCCCATCGCCGAGCGGTCGAGGGCCGAGCCGCGCTTCAGGGCGGAGATGACGCCGGTGGCGACACCGCCGATCACCCAGATCACGACGGCGCCCGCGGCGAGGGAGAGGGTGACCGGGAGCCAGTCGAGAAGCAGCGGCCACACCTCCTGCTCGGTCTTGAAGGAGTAGCCGAAGCAGGGCGCGGCGCATTGCGTGACGTCGGAGCCGTTGGCGTACGTGCGACCCGCCACCAGCCCGACGATGAACTTGCCGAACTGGACGAGGATCGGGTCGTCGAGACCCATCTTCTGCCGGATGCCCTCGATGGCGGCGGGGTCGGACTGCTTCCCGACGAAGTACAGCGCGGGATCCGTCCCGATCAGCTTCGGGAAGAGGAAGAAGATTCCGAAGGTCACCAGCGAGATGACCAACAGCATGACGATGACGGCGAAGATCCGTCGGATGAGATATGCAAGCACTGCGCTCGGCCTGGCTGCGGCCCGGGGGCGCCCCCTTCTGGAGGGCGCCCCCAAGCCGTAACCGCGGCCATCACCTGCCCTTCGTGCCTAGCGGGTGTGGCACTGGAACACTGGAAAGTGGATCTGAACCGGGTCTGACGGACTGCTACTTCATGACACCGAGCGACGCGTAGTCGTACCGGCCGTTGTAGGCGTCGGAGGTGTAGGCGTTCGTCAGCCGGGAGCTGCGCCACGTGATCGTCTTGTCGTAGACGAAGGGCAGGTAGACCGCGGCCTCGGAGACCTTCTCGTTCATCTTCTTGTAGATCTCGCCGGCCTTGACCGGGTCGGTCTCCGCGATGGCCTGGTCGAACAGGGTGTTGATCGCCGGGTCGTTCAGCTCGGAGAAGTTGTTGTTACCGCTCTGCAGGATGAAGCGGCCGTCGACCAGCGGCTGGGAGAAGCCCTGTCCGGTCGGGAAGTCGGCGCCCCAGCCCATGATGATGATGCCGTAGCCCTTCTCCTTGACCACCTTCGGCGAACCGATGATGCCGGAGGTCTGGGCGCCGTCGAACTGGTCGACATCGGCCTCGATGCCGATCTGCTTCAGGGAGTTCTGCAGCGAGACGGCCGTGGCGATCTCGACCGGCTTGTTGTTGCGGACGGCGATCGTGGTCTTGAAGCCGCCCTCCTTGCCGCAGGCCTTCAGGGCGGCCTTGGCCTTCTCGACGTTCGGCTTGCCGTCGTTCTTCAGGACCTCGTACGGGTCGTACTTGGGGTCGGCGCCCTTGATGCCCGCCGGGAGCATGTTGGGGGCGATGTCGCCACCGGCCTGCGGGCCGCCGCGGGCGGTCTGCAGGGACTTGTGGTCGGCGCCGTAGATGACGGCCCTGCGGCACTCGACGTTGTCGAACGGCGCGACGGTCGTCGGCATGACGGCGTACCGGATGAAGCCGGTCTGGCCGTTGTCCAGGTTGTCCTTGTGGTCCTTCAGCGCGGTGGCGCGGGCCGCCTGGCCGATGCCGGTCGCGTTGATGTCGACGTCGAACTCGCCGTTCATCAGGCGCTTGTCCATGTCGTCCGCGTTCGCCATGAACGTGACCGAGATGGAGTCCGGGAGCGCCTTGCGGATGGTGTCCGACTCGGGCTTCCAGTTCTCGTTGCGCGAGAGCTTCATGCTCTTGTTGGGCTCGTACGAGTCGATCTTGTACGGACCGTTGGAGAACGGCTTCAGGCCGTACTTCGCCGCGGTGTCCTTCTCCTGCTTGACCGGGGTCGCCGCCGGCATGGCCAGCATCTGCTCGAAGTCACCGTTGGCCTGCGGCAGGTGGAAGATGATGGTCTTCGCGTCCGGCGTCTCGATCGCCTTGAGGCCGAGCTTGTCCGGGGCGGTGTCCTTGTACGGGCCCGGGTACTCGGTCTTCGGGTCGAGGACCTGCATCAGGTAGACCGGGCCGCCGGAGATGACGTCCTGGGCCCAGGTGCGCTCGATGCCGTACTTCACGTCCTGGGCGGTGACGGGCGTGCCGTCCTCCCAGGTCACGTTGTCCTTGAGGGTGTACTTGTAGGTCTTGCCGCCATCGCTGATCTCGGCCTTGGCGGTGGCGAGGTCGGGCACCAGCTCGGTGCTCTGCTCACCCGGGGCCGCCTTGTAGCTGACCAGCTGACGCGTGTAGTAGCGGGCGAAGTCCCACATGAAGCCGTAGTAGCCGCGCTGCGGGTCCCACGAGTCGGCTTCCTGGGTGCCGACGAACTTGAGCTCGCCGCCCTTCTTGTCCGACGCGTTGGCGACCTTGCCGATGCCGGCGTTGAAGCCCCCGCCGCTCGACTTCTCGTCCGTCTTGTCGTTGCCGCCACAGGCGGTCGCGGTCAGCATGGCCGCGAGCACGACGGCGGTGCCGGCGGCCAGTCTGCGCTTCGACGTGCGATGGGTAGTCACGATGCTCGCAACCCTCCGTTGTAGTACCGGTGTTCCGGTGTGCTTACGGCTCGAAGCCGGTTCCTGGTGTGCCCTGCGATGGCTAGCGGGAGCCCTTCGGGTCGAGGGCGTCACGGACGCCGTCGCCGAAGAGGTTGAAGGCCAGCACGGTGATGAAGATCGCTACGCCGGGGAAGATCATGAAGAGCGGATCGTCCTCGTAGGTCCGCACGGCCGTGGAGAGGGTCTCTCCCCAGGACGGCGTGGGCGGCTTGACGCCGACTCCGAGGAAGCTCAGGGCGGCCTCGGTCAGCACGTTGGTGGGGATCATCAGCGTCGAGTAGACGGTGATGGGCGCCACCAGGTTCGGGAGCAGTTCGCGGAAGAGGATGTACGTGCGGCCCGCGCCGAGGCTGCGCGCCGCTTCGACGTACTCGCGTTCGCGCAGCGACAGGGTCTGGCCCCGGACGATGCGGCCGATGTACGGCCAGCCGAAGAAGCCGATCACCAGCACCAGTACGGCGATGCGCAGGCCCGATCCCTCGAAGCCCCACAGCTTGCTAGGGATGACGGAGATCAGCGCGATGATGAACAGCAGCTGCGGGAAGGCCAGCAGCAGGTCCATGACGCGGCTGATGGCCGCGTCGATCCAGCCTCCGAAGTATCCGGCGATGATGCCGAAGACGGTGCCCAGGGAGACCGCGACGAAGGCGGACAGGAAGGCCACCAGCAGCGAGATGCGGGCGCCGTAGACGATCCGGCTGAAGACGTCGCGGCCGTTGACCGGCTCGATGCCCAGCAGGAAGTCGCCGTTCATGCCGCCCCAGTCGCCGGCCGGCAGGCCGAGCAGCGGGTCCAGCAGGTCCTCGTGCAGTTCCTCCGGCGGGTGGCCGAAGGCCTTGACGATCAGCGGCGCGAAGATCGCGACGAGGATCAGGAGGAGCACGACGACACCGCCGGCCAGGGCGACCTTGTCACGCTTGAGGCGCAGCCAGGCGATCTGCCACGGCGAGCGTCCTTCGATCGCCTTCTGCGGAACTTCGGGGGCGGCCACGGCCGCGGGCTCGGCCGCGCTGGTGTCGTGCAGTGGTGCCGTCATCGTGGTGGGGACCCCTCTCGGCCGACGGTGGCCGGCCCATGCCCGCCGCTGTGGCGGCTTTGGTTCTTTCGGCGTCGCTAGATGGTGCGATGGCGCGATATGCGCCTGAAGTGCACGTGAAGAGCAGGTGATTGCGGGATTGACCGGCCTTCGGTGGGGGGAGTCTTCAACGGCCTCTCAATCGCCCGCCAGACCTGCCGGTGATGTGATGCGCAACCGTGATCTGCGCCTACACCTTCCGTTATCCGAACCGCGTGCGCTGGTGAGCGGTGAAACGGTGCCCCTTCGGCGCGGAACGGACATCCGGCCCAACTGCCATGTCGGGCATGGTTCTTGGGTGCATTCGGTGGATATGCCGAAGGCCGCACCGGTGGGTCCGGTGCGGCCTTCGAGATGAATGTCTCAATATGTGGATGTGCTGATCGGTGCCGCTCAGTAGGCGGGAGCCTGGCCCTCGCGGTCGTAGAACGGCCGGGTCTGCGCGCGCAGCCACATCGCCACGGGGTCGTGCTCGTCCGCCAGGGCGACCGTGCACACCGGGACGCCCTCGGGGACGACGCCGACGGACTGCCGCATCATCTCCCGTACGGATTCCAGCGCGGGCCCGGAGGCGTCGTACAGGTCCAGCCCGACCGCGAGGTACGGGGACCCGAGCGCGGGCTGCACCCAGGCCCGGCGCAGCGACCGGACCGCGGGGGTGCGGTGGGCGTGCTGGGTCAGCAGCCCGTAGAACTGCGGGAGCTCGATGGCGGGCTCGGAGAGCCGCAGCGGGCCGGCCGGCATCCGGTCCAGGCCGGTCGCGATGCGGCGCAGGTCGGCCCAGGGGACGCCGAGTCCGCCGCCCTGGGCGTGCGGGTTGAGCCACAGGCCCCAGCGGTCGGGGTAGAGCGCCCGGGCGATGTCCCGCCCGGTCACGACCTCGTAGCCCCGGTTCCAGCCGCTGGCGGCCAGCTCCTGCGGGGAGGTCACGCAGGGCGCGTAGCCCAGCCCCTCGACCTCCATGCCGCCGTACTGGGCGTCCGGGGAACCCGGCTGCCCCTGCCAGAGGAGCATCCACAGCCGGCCCTCGGAGAGGGCGTGCAGAAGCGACTCGTAGCCCTCGTAGCGCCCCGGAGTCACCTGGCGCAGCATGTGCTCGACCTGCCCGGCCTCGGCCGTGCCTGACGCACTCACCCGGTACCCCTCTTCGTCCGCCCGTCGTCCACACGTACCAACAGCTTAAGCGGCGCTACGGCAGGTAGAAGGGGCGTACGCGCTCACGAATCCAGTCCGTGACCGGGTCCTGGGCGGCGTCGAGGAGGATCAACTGCACGGGCCAGGGCGGCGGAACGCGGGTCAGGGCGCGTCCCAGGGCGTCCATCGGGGCGTTTCGCATCTCGGGCTCCCATCCCAGCAGGCGGACACCGATGAACAGTTCCGGCTCCCCGCCCTCGACGCTCGCGAGGCAGCGGTGGGCGGCGGCGACCACGCCGGTGGAGCGGAACTCCTCGGCGGCGGCGGCCAGGAAATCGACCGGATCGTCCTGCCAGTCGGGCTCGTAGAGCCGTACGCGGCCGCCGGTGGCCGGGCCGTCGAGGGGGGTCCGGCCGGTTCGGCACAGCTCCGCCACGGCGGGCGGGGGGAGCGGGACGCCGACGGCGCCCTCGGGGTTGAGCGCGATGCCGAGCTGCGGGGGCAGTCCGCGGGCGAACTCGACGGCGGGGGCCACGGCGAAGTCCATACCGGGGCCGACGCAGGCGTGGAACTGGGCCTCGGAGCTGTACACCGGGACGTACGCCGCCCCGGCGATCTCCATCGTGGGGAGGGTCAGCGCGCCCTGCTCGGGGCCGCCGCCGGCGGGCAGGGGCACCCACACCTGGCTCCGCCCGAGCACCTCGAGGATCCGCCCGCCGGCATCCGGCTGCCCCAGCGCCGCCCCGAGCACCTGCTCCAGCTCATTCCCCGGCCAGCCGCTGCCCTGCATGTCCGTGCCTCCGTGATCCCGCCGCGTGTCGCCCCGCAGGGTACCGGCCCGGTCCGCGGCACCGCCGCCGGGGCCGCCCGTCCGCGTCCGACCGCGCCGCCGTCTCCTGGGGCTCCGCCCCAGACCCCGCGCCTCAAACGCCGGCGGGGCTGGATTTGGCTCCCGCCCCCTCCGCGAGGCCAGGCCGAACAAGTGCGGCGCCGCTCCTGGGGCTCCGCCCCAGACCCCGCGCCTCAAACGCCGGCGAGGCTGGTTTTGCCTCCTGCCGCCTTTCACTTGCAGGCCTACGCCGGCCACCTCCAGCTCCGCCGGCGTTTGAGGCGCGGGTCCGGGCAGGGCCCGGCAGCGGCGCCGCAGCCGGACGTCAGGGGTGGAACGCGATGCGCGTCACGGCGGCGGCCGAGCGGCGGTCCAGGAGGGTGGCCGAGGCGCAGCCCGGCGGAGGATGGCCGGCCTCCGCGGAGCGGAGCAGGCGGGTCACCGCCCCCCGGTGGCGGGCGAAGGCGTACGCCGAGACCCCGCGCCCCCGCGCCGCCTGGCCGGCCAGGGCCTCCTCGGGGCTGGTGTCCAGGAGCAGCAGGTGCAGCGCCCGGCCCCGGCGGCGCGCGGCCGCCGCGAGCAGGCTCCGTACCCAGGTCTGCGTACCGCAGTCGTGCACGACGACCGAGGCGCCGGAGCGCAGCGTGCGCCACAAGCCCCAGTAGTGGGCGGCCCGGACCAGCGGGCGGTAGACGGCGTAGGGCACCGCCCCCGGCATCCTCCGCTCCCAGCGCTCGCGCGTGTCCTGGGAGTCGATGGCTCCGCCCTCGGCCGCCGCCCGCTTGATCAGCGTGCTCTTGCCGCCTCCCGGCAGGCCGGACACCACGACGATGTCCCCCGCGGCGAAGCCCAGCCGCTGCGGCCCCCGCACCCCCGGTCCGCGGAGGTCGCGCACCGGGCCGGCCGCCGCGCTCCGCACGCGCGGACCCCGCTGCGCCGGAACCGCGTCCACGGTCCCCGCAGCCGTCACCGCTCCGAATCTCCGCACAGCGTTCGCCTCCCCCGAATCGGGCCCGCAGGACCCTTGCCCACTGAGTGTAAAGAGACGGTAATCCGGCAGGCCCGGTTCCGGTCCGGCCGCTTGAGGACCGCACGAACTTTCGGGGCCGCACCACCGATCACCGCCGTGGCGTGCAATGATGTGCGCCATCTGGACCAACTGCATACCGGCCGCTTGAATCCGCGCGGGAGAGTCCCGGCACGCCGCAAGGCCGTGCGCGGGCGCCGAAGGAGCAAGAACCTCCCTTGAATCTCTCAGGCCCCGTACCGCGTGGATGAGGCAGATCTGAAAAGCGAGCTGCGCGTCGGCGCAGGCTCCACCCAAGGTGCAAGCCGAGGACCCCTGACGACCGGGGGAACTCCTGGCGAACCTCTCAGGTTCCGATGACAGATGGGGAGGACCCTCCTCGTCATGTCATGCCCTGGGACCCGGGAGCCACACCCATGAGCACTGCCCCCCGTCTGACCGCCCTCGATGCGGTGCACCGTTCGCTCGGTGCCACCATGACCGACTTCGCGGGCTGGGACATGCCGCTGCGGTACGGCAGCGAGCGCGACGAGCACAACGCCGTCCGCACCAAGGCCGGTCTCTTCGACCTGTCCCACATGGGTGAGATCACGCTCACCGGCCCCGAAGCGGTCAAGGCCCTCGACTACGCGCTGGTCGGCAACATCTCCACCGTCGGCGTCGGCCGCGCCCGCTACACGCACATCTGCCAGGAGGACGGCGGGATCGTCGACGACCTGATCGTCTACCGCCTGGGCGAGACCGAGTACATGGTCGTCGCCAACGCCTCCAACGCCCAGGTGGTGCTGGACGCGCTCACCGAGCGCGCCGCCGGCTTCGACACCGAGGTCCGCGACGACCGCGACGCCTACGCGCTGATCGCCGTCCAGGGCCCCGAGTCCCCCGGCATCCTGGCCTCCCTCACCGACGCCGACCTGGACGGGCTGAAGTACTACGCCGGCCTGCCGGGCACCGTCGCGGGCGCGCCCGCGCTGATCGCCCGTACCGGCTACACCGGCGAGGACGGCTTCGAGCTGTTCGTCTCCCCCGAGCACGCCGTCGAGCTGTGGCAGGCGCTGACCAAGGCCGGCGAGGGCGTGGGCCTGGTCCCGGCCGGCCTGTCCTGCCGCGACACCCTGCGCCTGGAAGCGGGCATGCCGCTGTACGGGCACGAGCTGAGCACCTCCCTCACCCCCTTCGACGCCGGTCTGGGCCGTGTCGTGAAGTTCGAGAAGGAGGGCGACTTCGTCGGCCGCGCCGCGCTGGAGGCCGCCGCCGAGCGCGCCGCGACCAACCCGCCGCGCAAGCTGGTCGGCCTGGTCGCCGAGGGCCGCCGCGTCCCGCGCGCCGGCTTCCCGGTCGTCGCCGGCGGTCAGGTCATCGGCGAGGTCACCTCCGGCGCCCCCTCCCCGACGCTGGGCAAGCCGATCGCGATGGCGTACGTGGACGCGGCGCACGCCGCGCCCGGCGCCTCCGGCGTCGGCGTCGACATTCGCGGTACGCATGAGCCGTACGAGGTCGTGGCGCTGCCGTTCTACAAGCGGCAGAAGTAGTCCCGCACACGACCCCGCCGTCCGGGCGCCCCTGCGGGGCCCGTGCGGCGCGCCGTCTCAGTACCCAAGACCGCTGTTCGATCCACTCCCCCGCATCCAGGAGAATCAGGCCATGAGCAACCCCGAGAAGCTGCGTTTCAGCAAGGAGCACGAGTGGCTGTCGGCCGCCGAGGACGGCGTCGCGACGGTCGGCATCACCGAGTTCGCGGCCAACGCGCTCGGTGACGTCGTCTACGCCCAGCTCCCCGAGGTAGGCGACACGGTGACCGCGGGCGAGACCTGCGGCGAGCTGGAGTCGACCAAGTCGGTCAGCGACCTCTACTCCCCCGTCACCGGTGAGGTCGTCGAGTTCAACCAGGACGTCGTGGACGACCCGGCCCTGGTGAACACCGCCCCGTTCGAGGGTGGCTGGCTGTTCAAGGTGCGCATCGCGGAGGAGCCGGCCGACCTGCTCTCCGCGGAGGAGTACGCCGCGCTCACCCACTCCGACAACTGACCCAGGGAACCCTGATGTCCGTGCTGAACACCCCTCTCCACGAGCTCGACCCCGACGTCGCCGCCGCCGTCGACGCCGAGCTCGTGCGCCAGCAGTCGACCCTCGAAATGATCGCCTCGGAGAACTTCGCTCCGGTCGCCGTCATGGAGGCCCAGGGTTCGGTCCTGACCAACAAGTACGCCGAGGGCTACCCGGGCCGCCGTTACTACGGTGGTTGCGAGCACGTCGACGTGGTCGAGCAGATCGCGATCGACCGCATCAAGGCGCTGTTCGGCGCCGAGGCCGCGAACGTCCAGCCGCACTCGGGTGCGCAGGCGAACGCCGCCGCGATGTTCGCGCTGCTGAAGCCGGGCGACACGATCATGGGCCTGAACCTGGCCCACGGCGGTCACCTGACCCACGGCATGAAGATCAACTTCTCCGGCAAGCTCTACAACGTGGTCCCGTACCACGTCGACGAGACCGGTCAGGTCGACATGGCCGAGGTCGAGCGCCTCGCCAAGGAGTCCAAGCCGCAGCTGATCGTCGCCGGCTGGTCCGCCTACCCGCGCCAGCTGGACTTCGCCGCCTTCCGCCGCATCGCGGACGAGGTCGGCGCGTACCTGATGGTCGACATGGCGCACTTCGCGGGCCTGGTCGCCGCGGGTCTGCACCCGAACCCGGTGCCGCACGCCCACGTCGTCACCACCACCACGCACAAGACCCTCGGCGGTCCGCGCGGCGGTGTCATCCTGTCGACGCAGGAGCTGGCCAAGAAGATCAACTCCGCGGTCTTCCCGGGTCAGCAGGGCGGCCCGCTGGAGCACGTGATCGCCGCCAAGGCCGTGTCCTTCAAGGTCGCCGCCTCGGAGGAGTTCAAGGAGCGCCAGGTGCGCACCCTGGAGGGTGCGAAGATCATCGCCGAGCGCCTGGTGCAGCCCGACGTCACCGAGGCCGGCGTCTCCGTCCTCTCCGGCGGTACGGACGTCCACCTGGTCCTGGTCGACCTGCGCAACTCCGAGCTGGACGGCCAGCAGGCCGAGGACCGGCTCCACGAGATCGGCATCACGGTCAACCGGAACGCCATCCCGAACGACCCCCGCCCGCCGATGGTCACCTCGGGCCTGCGCATCGGTACGCCGGCGCTCGCCACCCGCGGTTTCGGCGCCGAGGACTTCACCGAGGTCGCCGAGATCATCGCGGCAGCGCTGAAGGCGCCTTCTCCCTTCGGGCGTACTGACAGCGAGGGCCTGAAGGCGCGCGTCTCCGCGCTCGCCGCGAAGTTCCCGCTCTACCCGTCGCTCTAACGACGGACCGGGGGCCCGGCCGCGTCTCGTACGGGGCCGGGCCCTTCCCATGCCCGGGCGCGCCTTGATCCCGTACACGCGCCCGTACCCCTCCCGATCCGTTCGGCGGCCAAGCCGTTCATTTCGCCGCGTTAAGCTCGTCTGTCGGACAAAATCCGCGCAATCCGCCCTACCCGGCACGATCCGCCTCTCCTGCCCCCTCCCACCCCACGAGCAGACAAGGGAGTCCGCCAGTGGCCATCTCCGTCTTCGACCTCTTCTCCATCGGCATCGGCCCGTCCTCCTCCCACACGGTCGGCCCGATGCGCGCGGCGCGCATGTTCGTCACGCGGCTGAAGAAGGACGGTGTCCTCGCCCAGACCGCGTCCGTCCGCGCGGAGCTGTTCGGCTCCCTCGGCGCGACCGGACACGGCCACGGCACCCCCAAGGCGGTGCTGCTCGGCCTGGAGGGCCACTCGCCCCGCACGGTGAACGTGGAGACGGCGGACGACGAGGTGGAACGCATCCGCAAGAGCGGCCGCCTGCGCCTGCTGGGCGCGGAGATAGGCGACGTCCACGAGATCGCCTTCGACGAGCCGAACCAGCTGATCCTGCACCGTCGCCGCTCGCTGCCGTACCACGCGAACGGCATGACGCTCTTCGCGTACGACGAGGCGGGCGCCCCGCTGCTGGAGAAGACCTACTACTCGGTCGGCGGCGGTTTCGTCGTCGACGAGGACGCGGTCGGCGAGGACCGGATCAAGCTCGACGACACGGTGCTGAAGTACCCCTTCCGCTCCGGTGACGAGATGCTGCGCCTGGCGAACGAGACCGGCCTGTCGATCTCCTCGCTGATGCTGGAGAACGAGAAGGCCTGGCGCACGGAGGAGGAGATCCGCGAGGGCCTCCTGGAGATCTGGCGGGTCATGCAGTCCTGCGTCTCCCGCGGCATGTCCCGGGAGGGGATCCTCCCCGGCGGCCTGCGCGTCAAGCGCCGGGCGGCCTCCACGGCGCGCCAGCTGCGCACCGAGGGCGACCCGATGATGCACCGCAGCGAGTGGACGACGATCTACGCGATGGCGGTCAACGAGGAGAACGCGGCGGGCGGCCGGGTCGTGACCGCCCCGACGAACGGCGCTGCGGGCGTCCTGCCGGCGGTGCTGCACTACTACGTGAACTTCGTGCCGGGCGCGGACGAGGACGGCGTGGTCCGCTTCCTCCTCGCCGCGGGCGCGATCGGCATGCTGTTCAAGGAGAACGCCTCGATCTCCGGCGCCGAGGTCGGCTGCCAGGGCGAGGTCGGCTCCGCCTGCTCGATGGCGGCCGGCGCCCTCGCCGAGGTGCTGGGCGGCACCCCGGAGCAGGTCGAGAACGCCGCGGAGATCGGCATGGAGCACAACCTCGGCCTGACCTGCGACCCGGTCGGCGGCCTGGTCCAGATCCCCTGCATCGAGCGCAACGGCATGGCGGCCGTCAAGGCCGTCACCGCCGCCAAGATGGCCATGCGCGGCGACGGCAGCCACAAGGTCTCCCTCGACAAGGTCATCAAGACCATGAAGGAGACCGGCGCCGACATGAAGGTGAAGTACAAGGAGACCGCCCGCGGCGGTCTCGCGGTCAACGTCATCGAGTGCTGACGCCGCTCGCGCGGTGGTCGTAGGCGGTGGTACTACGCGGGGGCCCGGCGCGCGCCGGGCCCCCGCCGCATCCCGGGGCTACTTCCGGAGCTCCTTGAGGCACGCCCTGGCGAAGCCGTCCACGGCCGCGTCCAGCGCCTTGAGGCTCTCGGGGGTGGGAGGGGTGTGCGCCTCGGCGGTCACGGTCACGTCGAACAGCAGGTTGCTGTCCCGGACGTGGAGCTCCCGTACCTGCCGCAGGTCGGCCGGCTTGTCGTAGCCGAACCGGAAGGCCTCCTTCCCGACCTTCTCCACGGGGACGAGACCGCTGTCCGCGATGTCCTTGCCGACGTTCTCCCGGTCCTTGGCGTGGATGTCCTTGGCGAAGTCGACGCTCTCGGTGAAGGCGAAGTCCAGCTCCACCTTCACGTTCTTCCACGTGGCCGGGCCCGTCTCGACGAGCGGCTGTACGCACGTGAACCCGGGCGCACCCCCTCCGGACCGCCCGGCGCGGTCCGCGACCTCCTGCCGCGCCCCGAGCGGATCCGCCAGCTTCCCGTACGGCATGTCGTTGCAGATCTCATCCGTGGCCACCCACGGGTAGCCGCCCTTCCCCTCCTGCGACACCTCCCGCTCCTCCCCGTCACCGCACCCGGCGACCGCCAGGGCGAGGACGAGGGCGCCCAGGACATGACGTGACGATCTGAGACGAGGCGTCTGCTCTCCCCTGTGGCACGGCCGCTTCCCACCCGCCCACACTGCCACCTCGACGGCGGCCCGTACCGGCGATCGCCCACTTCCCCCACCGCCCGCGGCCAACCCGTCCGCGCGGGGTGCAACCAACGGGTGTGCCGGGAATGTCCTAGATGGTGACACCAGTCCCCGTCTCTCGAGAATCGAGGGGACGTCATGAACCACCCACGCCGCCGGCAGGTCACCGCCCTGGCCACGGGCGTTCTGCTCACCGCCGGGATCGCGCTCGCCGCTCCGGCCGCCACGGCCGGCGCCACCGACAGCCGCGCCCGCACCACCCGGACCCCGCTCGTCGTCAATGCCCGCTGGGGCGGACACTGCACGTACGACCGGATCGTCATCGACCTGCGGGGACACGTTCCCCCGGTCACCGTCACCCCCGTCTCCCGGCTCGTCTACGACGGGTCCGGCAAGCCCGTCCCGCTCGCCGGGGCGTTCTTCCTGCAGATCCGCCTGCATCCCGCCGCCGCTCACGATGACGACGGCAGGAGCGTCTACCGCGGGCCGAAGCTCATCACGATCGATCTGCCCCGGCTCAAGGGTCTCGCCCTCACCGGCGACTTCGAGGGGTACGTCACCTTCGGCGCCGCCTTCGGGTCCAAGCCGGCCTTCAGCACCCACAAGCTGCACCACCCGGAGCGGTTCGTCCTGGACGTCGCGCACCGGAACGTCTGCTGCTGAGGGGCCGGACGGCTCAGCGGTGCTCGGGGTTGGGGAAGTCGAAACGGCAGCCGGCGTCCCACAGCGAGCGCTGGTTGCCGTGGGCCGGGATCCCGCCCGACCGCTTGAGGAGGGCGGCCAGGTGCATGAGGTTCCATGACATGAAGGTGGTGTTCCGGTTGGTGAAGTCGTTCTCGGGGCCGCCCGAGCCCGGGTCGAGGTAGGAGGGCCCGGGTCCGGCCTCGCCGATCCAGCCGGCGTCGGCCTGCGGCGGGATCGCGTAGCCGAGGTGCTGGAGGCTGTAGAGGACGTTCATGGCGCAGTGCTTGACGCCGTCCTCGTTGCCGGTGATCAGGGCGCCGCCGACGCGCCCGTAGTAGGCGTACTGGCCCTGCTCGTTCAGGAGCGAGGAGCAGGCGTAAAGCCGCTCGATGACCTGCTTCATCACGGAGCTGTTGTCGCCGAGCCAGATCGGGCCGCACAGCACGAGGATGTCGGCGTCCATGACCTGGCTGTAGAGGACGGGCCACTGGTCGCTCTCCCAGCCGTGCTCGGTCATGTCCGGCCAGACGCCCGTCGCGATGTCGTGGTCGACGGCGCGGATGAGCGAGGTCCGGACGCCGGCCGACTCCATGACCGCGCGGCTCCTGTCGATCAGCCCCTCGGTGTTGCTGGGCTCCGGCGAGCGCTTGAGCGTGCAGTTCACGTAGAGGGCGGTCAGGTCCGGGTACGAGTAGTCGGCAGCCACGCCCCCAGCCTGTGCGCGGCGGGGCCGCGCCGCCACCGGGCCGCGCCCGTACGGGTGCGCGTCTGCGGGCGCGCCCGTACGGAACAGCGCGGCGGTGCGCGACAGCCGGTTCCGGGCAGTCACGGACAGGGGGAACTCCCGCTCCGGAGGGGGCCGTTGGTGCCGAAGGCGGCACGGTGATTCCGCGGAGTGACCATTAAGTGGAATCCGGCCACCGTTCGGCGCGTTTGGGGCGGGTTGTTACCGGTCCGCGCGGCCGACTAGGGTCATCGGGCCTTGGTGTTCGGGAAACCGGTGGGAAACCGGTGCGGCCCTCGCCACTGTGATCGGGAAGTCCGGCTCCATTCTTGCGGGAAGCCACTGGGCCCGCGCGGGAGACCGCACGGCCCCGGGAAGGCGGAGTCCGGGCATCAAGACCCGTGAGCCAGGAGACCGGCCAGGGCGCGTCGTCCATCCACGAGGTGCTGGAGAGGTCTCCCCACTCATGCATATAGCCGAGGGCTTCCTGCCCCCCTTGCACGCGGTCGCCTGGGGCGCCGCGTCCGCTCCGTTCGTCGTCCACGGCGTGCGCGCCCTCACCCGCGAGGTGAAGGCCAATCCGGAGAGCACGCTGCTGCTCGGAGCGTCCGGGGCGTTCACTTTCGTACTGTCCGCGCTGAAGATCCCTTCCGTGACGGGCAGCTGTTCCCACCCCACCGGCACGGGGCTGGGGGCGATCCTCTTCCGGCCGCCGATCATGGCCGTCCTCGGCACCATCACCCTGCTCTTCCAGGCGCTGCTGCTGGCACACGGCGGGCTCACCACCCTGGGCGCCAACGTCTTCTCGATGGCGATCGCCGGCCCCTGGGCGGGCTACGGGATCTACCGGCTGCTGCGCAAGGCCGGTGTGCCGCTGCTGGTCACCGTGTTCTTCGGCGCCTTCTTCGCCGACCTGGTCACCTACTGCGTCACCTCCGTCCAGCTGGCGCTGGCCTTCCCCGACGCGGCCACCGGATTCACCGGCTCGCTCCTGAAGTTCGGCGAGATCTTCGCGCTCACCCAGATCCCGCTCGCGGTCAGCGAAGGCCTGCTGACCGTGCTCGTGATGCGGCTGCTGATGCAGTCGAGCAAGTCGGACCTGGTCCGGCTGGGCGTCGCCAAGCTCACCCCGGGTACGTCGAAGCAGGAGGCGACGGTCTGATGTCCAGGAACGCAAAGATCAACACCCTGCTGCTGCTCCTCGTCGCGGCGCTGGCCGTGCTCCCGCTCGCGCTGGGGCTGGGCGAGGGCAAGGAGGAGCCCTTCACCGGCGCCGACGGGCAGGCCGAATCGGCCATCACCGAGCTGAAGCCGGACTACGAGCCGTGGTTCTCGCCGCTGTACGAACCCCCCTCCGCGGAGATCGAGTCGGCGCTGTTCGCCCTCCAGGCGGCCCTGGGCGCGGGCGTGCTCGCGTACTACTTCGGCGTCCGCAGGGGCCGCCGCCAGGGCGCGGCGGCGGCAGCAGCGGCCGCCGCGGCGCCGTCCCCCGCGGAGTCGTAGGCGGTGCTGCCGATCGACGCGGCCGCCCACAGCAGCCGCTGGCGCCGCCGCCACCCGCTGGAGAAGGCCCTGCTGGGGATCGGGCTGACCGTCACCGCGGTGTGCCTGCCTCCGTGGCCGGGCGGGCCGCTGGTCGCCGCCGCCACCCTGGCCGTGCTCCTCGGGCCCGCCGGGGTGGCCGGGCGGCAGCTGTGGCGGGCCTTCCGGATCCCGCTCGGCTTCTGCTTCACCGGGGCGCTGCCGCTGCTGTTCGCGGTGGGCGGGCCCGACGGGTTCGTCGCACTGGCCCCCGACGGGCCCCGGCAGGCCGCGGAGCTGCTGCTGCGCACCTCGGCGGCCTCGCTGGGCGTGCTGCTGTTCGCCTTCACCACCCCCGTCTCGGACGTGCTGCCGCGGCTGGTCCGGGCGGGGGTGCCGGCCCCGGTGGTGGACGTGGCCCTGGTCATGTACCGGATCGGCTTCCTGCTGCTCGACTCCCTCGCCCGCGTACGCCAGGCGCAGGCGGCCCGCCTGGGCACCACCGGGCGGGCCGCGGCGTGGCGTTCGCTGGCCGGGCTCGCCGCGACCTCCTTCGTACGGGCCTTCGACCGCGCGGCCCGGCTCCAGACGGGCCTGGCCGGGCGCGGCTACGACGGCACGCTGCGGGTGCTCGTACCGGACGCGGCACTGTCCTGGCGGTTCCTGGCCACGTCCGGCGCGCTGCTGGCGGCCCTGGTGGCCGTGACCCTCGTACTGAAGGAGCTGTACCTGTGAGGCCGTTGGTGGAATTGGTGGGCGCGGGCTACGCGTACGAGGACGGGCCCGCCGTGCTGTCCGGGGTGGACTTCGGGATCGCCGAGGGCCGGGCGCTGGTCCTGCTGGGCCGCAACGGCAGCGGCAAGACCACGCTGATGCGGCTTCTGAGCGGGGGGCTGCGGCCGGGCTCGGGCGCGCTGCGCCTGGACGGGGAGGTGGTGGCCCACGACCGGGCCGGCCTGACCCGGCTGCGGACGGCGGTGCAGCTGGTGGTCCAGGACCCGGACGACCAGCTGTTCGCGGCCTCGGTGGAACAGGACGTGTCCTTCGGCCCCATGAACCTCGGCCTGCCGGTGGCGGAGGTCCGCGAGCGCGTGGAATCGGCCTTGTCGGCGCTGGACATTACGGCGCTGCGGGACCGGCCGACGCACCTGCTCTCCTACGGGCAGCGCAAGCGGGCGGCGATCGCGGGGGCGGTGGCGATGGCTCCGCGGGTGCTGATCCTGGACGAGCCGACGGCCGGGCTGGACCCCGACGGGCAGGAACGGCTGCTGGACGTGCTGGCCGGGCTGCGGTCGGCCGGGACCACGGTGGTGATGGCCACCCACGACGTGGAGCTGGCGGTCCGCTGGGCCGACGACGCGGCGGTCCTGACCCCGTCGGGCATCCGGACCGGGCCGGCTGGGTCCCTCCTCGCGGACCCCGAACTCCTGTCCTCGGCGGGCCTGCGCCAGGCGTGGGCCCCGGCGGTCACGTCCTTCCTCCGCACCCACGGCTTCCTCACCGCGAACGCCCCGGGCCCCCGAACCCCGGACTCCCTGACCACCTGGCGGTAACCGACCCCCGGGCCCCGGGCCCCGATGCGCGGAGCGCAATTCCAGCCCCGCCGGCGTTTGAGGCGCGGGGGTTCGGGGGCGGAGCCCCCGCCCGGGTCCGGGGCGGAGCCCCGGGGCGGGGGCCGGGGGCGGAGCCCCCGGTTTCGGGAAGGGGCGGGGTGGGGAAGCCCCCGCGCAGCGGCAGGCGGCAGGCGGCAGGGCCCCGCAAACCTAGGATGGCGGCATGTCCCTGCCGCACGCCATCCTCACCGCCCTGCTCGAGAAGCCCTCGTCCGGGCTGGAGCTGACCCGGCGGTTCGACAAGTCCATCGGATACTTCTGGTCCGCGACGCACCAGCAGATCTACCGCGAGCTCGGCCGCCTCGAAGACTCCGGCCTGATCCGCGCGCTCCCGACCGACGCCCCCGTCCGCGGGCAGAAGAAGGAGTACGAGGTCCTGCCCGCCGGCAGCGCGGAGCTGGCCCGGTGGGTCGGCGAGAGCCAGGACCCCAAGCCCATGCGCGACCCGCTGCTGCTGCGCATCCGGGCGGCCGGCGTCGTCGGGCCGCACGGCCTCGGGCCCGAACTGCGCCGCCACTTGGAGCTGCACCGGCGCCAGCTGGCCCAGTACGAGGCCATCGAGGAGAAGGACTTCCCGGCGGAACGGGACGCCGTCGAGGACCGGCTGCGGCGGCTCGTCCTGCACGGCGGGATCGCCCTGGAGACGTTCTGGCTGCACTGGCTGGAGGAGGCCCTCTCCGAAGTCGAGGACATGGAGGGCGCCTAGGCCGGTGTCCACCGCGCCGCGCCCCCGCCCCGGCAGGCCGTGGGGAGGGGGCGCGGCGGCGCGGGCGTTACTTGTTCAGGGAGGCCCAGAACTCGTCGAAGCTCAGCAGCTTGTCGCCGTTGGTGTCCTTGGCGGCGATCACGGCCTCCGCGACCGGGCCGGTGACCATCAGGTCGCCCATGGCGGCCATGGCCTCGCGGTACTCGTCGGCGGTGACGAAGCCGTCGCCGTCCTTGTCGAACCGCTCGAAGGTCGTCTTCGCGCTGTCGATGTCCGCCACTGGGTCCACCCCTTCTTGGTGCTTGTTGACCGGCTCAGGGTAGCGGCCTTCCCGGGCCACCCCCGCCTCGGGTCCCGTTCGAGCGGCAGACAGAAATTCAAATCACCTTTTCCGTCATGCGGAAGCGATAATTCCAGCCAACAAATCCAGCCCCCACTTGTCACGCTCCGGGAGCACGGCATAACGTACCGACATTGCCGCCACACCAGGAGCGCAGGGCTCCCAGGGACAAGCGGCAACAAGGGCGATCACAGGTGACGATCACAGCTGATACATCATTCGAAGTTCTGCCCTTCACCCGCACTTGCCGCCATATCTGGGAAGACGGCGACCATGTGCTCATCGGAGTGAGTCCTGGAAACAGTTACTTCAGCTCCGAGCGCATCACCAGTCTCGCCCAGTGGGCCACGACCCGCTTCGCGCAGGTCGACTTCGTCTACGCGGACCTCCACGTGGACCGGATGTTCGCCGCTTTCGGCTACACCCGGGAGCACGCGGAGAAGCGTGCGACGAAGGAGATCAAGGCGGTCCGGCGTCGCATACTCAAGGGTGTGGATGAATCAGGACCACCACAGGCCGAGATCCGGGTGAGGGCACTTTCGGAGTTCCAATCGAACCCCGTTTACCAACTACTGCACCGGCGCGTTCTGCATTTCCTGGAGACCGACGACGAATTCCGCAAGGGCTGCGAGAAGATGGCCTTGCACTTTGTCGGCTCCAAGTTGCCGGAAGGTGAATCCATCACAGACGAACAGTTGCAGGTCTGTTTCGATTACATGGCGGCCGAGCTGCCGTTCTTCGTGGACACCCCGAGCATTCTGGACGTGCCGTCGTCGGTGGCGGCCTACCACGTGAAGATGCCGCTGACAGATGTCCTCTACGCGCGCGGCGGGGGTCTGCGCGCGACCCGCAACCAGGCGTACGCCGTCGTCCGGCCCGAGGCCGCCGAGCGGCCCGCCGGCGGCGAGGGCTCCGGGAAGAACACGAACACCGTGAACCACGCACCAACCGAAGGGATCGTCGATGAGCGTCGAGCAGCTTGAGGGCCGGGGGCAACAGGAGCAGCCGCTCCTCGACTTCCCGCTCTCGCGGCGCGGTGACGTGCTTCCGGAGGAGTGCACGTGGCTCCGCGAGAAGGCTCCGGTGGCCAGGGTCCGGACCCTCACCGGTGACCAGGCGTGGCTGGTGAGCAGTTACACGCTGGCCAAGCAGGTGCTGGAGGACGAGCGGTTCAGCCTGAAGGACACGGCGAACGCCGGCGTTCCGCGCCAGTACGCGCTGACGATCCCGCCCGAGGTCGTCAACAACATGGGCAACATCAACAGCGCGGGCCTGCGCAACGCCGTGATGAAGGCGCTCAACCCGCGCCAGAAGGGGCTCCAGGACTGGCTGCGCGCCAAGGCCGGCGAGCTCGTCGACCAGCTGATCGCCGAGGGCGGTCCGGCCGACCTCCGGGCCGGCTTCGCCGACCCCTTCTCGGCGGCCCTGCACTGTCAGGTGCTCGGCGTCCCCTTCGAGGACTGGCGCCGGCTGATGTCGGGGCTGGACGTCGCGTTCATGACGGCGCGCGAGCCGTTCGCCGACTCGGCACTCAACTGGTACAAGGACGTGGGCTACTTCGTCGAGCAGCTGAACGTCCAGCTCGCACTGCCCGCCGAGGAGCGTACGGGGCTCCTCGGCAGGTTCGCCGAGCTGAAGGAGGCGGACCCGGAGTCGGCGCACCTGACCGACGACATGTTCGCGACGGTCGCCGTCTCGCTCTTCGGGGCGGGTGCGGTCTCCACCTCCGCGTTCCTGGTCCTCGCGGTCCTGGCGCTGCTCCAGCGGCCCGAGCTCATCGGCTACCTGCGCGAGCACCCCGAGCGCATGGGGAAGGCGGTCGACGAGCTGTTGCGCTGGAACCTGTCCGTCGGCGACGGCCTGCCGCGCATCGCGCTGGCGGACATCCAGGTCGGTGACGTGCTGGTGAAGGAGGGCGAGCTGGTGCTCGTGCTCCTGGAGGGCGCCAACTTCGACCCGGAGGCCTTCGAGAACCCGGAGGAGCTCGACCTGGAGCGGGAGAGCTCCCACGCCCACCTCGCCTTCGGAGCGGGCCGGCACTTCTGCCCGGCCTCCGCCCTGGGCCGCGCCCACGCCGAGATCGCGCTGGAGGTGCTGGTGGAGCGGCTGGCCGGGCTCCGCCTCGCCGTGCCGGCGGAGAACCTGGTGTGGCGTACGGGCTTCATCAAGCGACTGCCGGAACGGCTTCCGGTCGCCTGGTGATACGGCGGCGGTGCCACGGGGGCTGTGCGGGCTCCCGTGTCACCGCCGCTCTCGTGCCCGGCGCCCGTCCTCGGCGCCCGTGCTCAGCGGAAGATGCCGGTGTGGCCCAGCGAGTAGCGGCCCGGCTGCGGGTAGACGGCGAGTCCGTGCGGTCCGCCGCCCACCGGGATCCGGGCGAGCTGCTCGCCGGTGACGGTGTCGATCGCGTAGACCTCGGAGTTGTAGCGGCCCGAGAGCCACAGCACCTTGCCGTCGGCGGAGACGCCACCCATGTCGGGGCTGCCACCGTCGGGCAGCTCCCACTTCTTGGTGAGCTTGTTCTTCGGGAAGTCGAAGACGGAGATGGTGCCCTCGCCGCGGTTGGAGACGTACATCTCCTTGGAGTCACGGCTCACGTACAGGCCGTGGCAGCCCTTGCCGGTGGGCAGCAGCTTGGGGGTCTCGAACTTGTCCCCGCTCAGCACCCACATGCCGTGCGCCATCATGTCCGCGACGTAGAAGGTCTTTCCGTCCGGGGAGACCTTGACGTCCTGCGGCATCGCGCCCTCGAACGGCAGTTTCTGCTGGCCGATGACCTCCATCTTCTCCGTGTCGACCTTGAGGAGTTCACCGGAGAACTCACAACTCACGATGAAGTAGCGGCCGTCGGCGGAGAAGTCCGCGTGATTGACGCCATAACAGGTCACTGGGACGGTTTTCACGCGGTCCATCGTGTGCGGATCGCGGAAGACCAGCTCTTTGTCCATCGAGGCCATGACGACCGCGTACTTGCCGTTCGGCGTGAAGTACAGGTTGTACGGGTCGTGCACCTCGACCGGCTTTCCGGCTTCGCCGGTGGCCGGGTTGATCGGGGTGAGCGTGTGGCCGCGGTTGTTGTTGACCCACAGGGTCTTGAGGTCCCAGGACGGCACCACGTGCTGGGGCTGGACGCCGACCGGGATCGTGTCGATGACCTGGTAGGTGGCCGGGTCGATGACGGACACCGTGTTGGAGTTGGTGTTGGGCACGTAGACGCGCGAGGGGAAGTCCTTGACCACCGGGGAGAGCTTGTTCGGGCGGTCCGCCGCGTAGACGTCGTGGGGGTCGAGCAGCGGGGGCATGCCCGCCAGGCCGGGCGGGACGGCCGGAACGGCCTTGGCGGGCCTGGCCGGACCCTTGGTTCCGAGCGCCTCGGCGGGTCCCTTGTCGGCCGATCCGCAGCCGGCCAGGGCGGCGAGGACCAGACCGGCCAGCAGCACGGTGGCCTTCCGGGGAAGGCGGGTGGTCTTCATGGCGTCAGCAGCTCCGTGGTGGTCACCGCGCGCAGGTTGCGGCGCGCGAGTTCTTCGAGGAGGGGCGGCATCGCGTCGACCGTGTCCGCGTAGCCGAAATGCAGGCTCACCACCGATCCGCGCTGGATCGTCCCGGTGACGGTGCGGATGACGGCCGCGGCGCCGGGCGAGGTGAAGTCGAGGGAGTCCACGTCGTACGAGAGGACGTGCGGGTAGCCCGCCCGCTGCGCCAGTTTCCGGACGAGCGGGGTCGCGTACTGGGTCTGCGAGGGCCGGAACCAGGTGCCGATCGAGCCGGTGAGCCGCTTGAGCCGCTGCGCGCAGCCGGTGATCTCGGCGTACGCCTGTGCCTCGGGCATGGTGTTGATCGCGAGGTGGCGGTGGGTGTGGTTGCCGAGCTCGTGGCCGCCGTCGAGGATCCGGCGGGCCATCTCGGGGTGGGCGTCGAGCCAGCTGCCGATGGCCAGTACGGTCACCCGCGCGCCCGCTCTTTCGGCCTCGGCCAGCACCGCCCGGGCGATGGCGGGTTCCCCGTTGCCGTGGAAGGTGAGGGCGACCCGGGGTCGGTCGCGCGGGCCGTGGCCGATCTCCACGGGCTGGCCGGCGAACCGGCGCGGGGCGGCCGGGGCCGCCTGCGCCGGGCGGGCCGGCTTGGCCGGCCCCGGGGGCGGGGCGGTGGGCGCGGTGGCGGGGCGGCCCGATCCGCACGCGGCGGTGAGACCGGCCGTGGCGGCGCCGGCCACGGCGAGACCGGCCGCGCGCAGGGCCGCGCGGCGGCCTGGATGTGAGAGCACCTGCCCATTTAAGGGCCGATAGGCCCGGAAGGTAATGATTGACCCAATTCAGGACGTCCGTCGATCAGGTCCGGCAGAGCGTGCGTCCGCTATCTGATCAACGATTTACGCTGAGCGGTCGATATTTATTCATGGATTACGAGGTGAGTGGCTCACCTCACCTAGGATTTAGCGAGAAACTCTTACTATTTGCCCACTTATGTCCGAGTCGGGACTTTTGGCGTTTGAGCCCTCGTCTGCCATAGTCGGAACCACGGCTTCCCCATTGACCCGAGCGAAGTCGCCCGCCGAGGATCACACACCCCTTTTGATCCTCGGCACATCCATGAAGCCCCCGCACCGCCCCACCACGGCGCCCCGGGGGCTTCAGGCATGTCCGGCACGATCAGGGCCGGTTCGGCACGGGCGCGGCGGCGCTCAGCCGCCCTGTCGGTCCGCGACCCGCATCTCGAACCAGGTGATCTTCCCGCGCGGCAGCAGGTCTGCACCCCAGCGGTCGGAGAGCTTGTCGACGAGGAAGAGCCCCCGGCCGGTGGTGTCCATCTCGTGGACCGGCATCAGGCACGGCAGCCCGCGCGAGGGATCGCGCACCTCGACCCGGATCCAGCCGCGCCGCCGCAGCATCCGTAAGCCGAAGGAGCGGGCCCCGGTGTGCCGGACCGCGTTGCCGACGAGTTCGGAGACCAGCAGGACGGCGTGTTCGGCGATCTGCGGCGAAAGGCCCCACAGGCGGACCACCACGCACTGGGTGAGCCTGCGGGCGGTTCCGGCCGACTCGGGCAGGGACGGCAGCGTCACTTCCGCCTCGGCCGGATTCCCGTACTCCTCCAGCGCCTTGAGACCCTGTTCGTCCTCAAGAGCCGCCGTGTGCCGTACGGCCGAAGCGCCGCTGCGCTGCCGCGGCTGTTCCACACCCTCCAGGCCCGCCATGCACCCATCATGGACGGCCCGGGCGCCCCTCCGGGCCGTTCCCCGGGAAAACACCCTCCGGGATCACGCATTCCCGGAGGGTGTCCTGTCATATGCACAGGGCAAGCAGAGGGTGGGTATACCGCTGGTGACCTGCGGTGACGTTGTGCGCTGCGGTGATCACCGTGAGTGGATCACGGTTTCTGCTTAATCCTCACTTAAGGCCTGGCTAATCCACCCTCAGGGAGGACGGAGACACCTACGGGACGAACTTGGCCTTGCCGGGGCCCTCTTCGACGAAGCTGCGCATGCCGCGCTCCCGGTCCTCGGTGGCGAACAGCCCCGCGAACCAGTTGCGTTCGATGGTGAGGCCGGTGTCGATGTCGGCCTCCAGGCCCGCGTCCACGCACTCCTTGGCGGCCCGCAGCGCCATCGCCGGCCCCTGCGCCAGCCTGGCGGCCCAGGCGTGCGCCTGCTCGTACACCTCGGCGGCCGGAACGACGCGGTCCACCAGGCCCAGGGCGAGCGCCTCGTCGGCCTTGACCATGCGCCCGGTGAAGATCAGGTCCTTGGCCTTGGAGGGGCCGATCAGCCGGGACAGCCGCTGGGTGCCGCCGGCGCCCGGGATCAGGCCGAGCAGGATCTCGGGCTGGCCGAGCTTCGCGTTGTCGGCGGCGATCCGGTAGTCGGCGCACAGTGCGAGCTCGCAACCACCGCCCAGCGCGTAGCCGGTGACCGCCGCGACGACGGGCTTCGGGATGCGGGCCACGGCGGTGAAGGAGTCCTGGAGGGCGCGGGACCGGGCGACCATCGCCGCGTGGTCCATCACCTGCATCTCCTTGATGTCCGCGCCCGCCGCGAACACCTTCTCGCCGCCGTAGAGGACGACCGCGCGGACTTCTGCCCGGTCGGCCGCCTCCACCGCGAGCTCGCGCAGCCGGTCCTGGGTGGCGATGTCCAGGGCGTTCATGGGCGGCCGGTCCAGGCGGATGGTGCCGACGCCTTCGGAGACTTCGAGAGAGAGGGTCATACGGGCCAGGTTAGTGGCGGTTAACGCCGCGTGGCTCGGTGCTGTGTGTCACAGCACCGAGCCACGGGGTTTACCTGCGGGAGGGGATTACTTGATCCACTCCGCCCAGTCCATGTTCCAGCCGTTGAGGCCGTTGTCCGGGGCGATCTGCTTGTCCTTGGAGTTCTTCACGATGACGACGTCACCGATGAGGGACTCGTTGAAGAACCAGGCGGCGGGCTGGTTTCCGTCACCGGCGCCGCGGACGTCCTTGAGACCGACACAGCCGTGGCTGACGTTCTCCGAGCCGAACGTGCCGGAGGAGGCCCAGTAGTTGCCGTGGACGAAGGTGCCCGAGTTCGACAGCCGCATGGCGTGCGGGACGTCGGAGATGTCGTACTCGCCGCCGAAGCCGACGGTCGCGCCGTTCATCCGCGTGACCTTGTACTTCTCGCTGATGACCATCTGGCCGTTGTACGTCGTCGTCGACGGCGCGCCCGCGGTGATCGGCAGGTTCTTGAGCACCTGGCCGTCGCGGACGACCTCCATGGTGTGCGCGCTCGCGTCGACCGTGGAGACCTGGGAGCGGCCGATGGTGAAGGTGACCGTACGGGTCTGCTTGCCGTAGACGCCGGGGCGGCCCTCGACCCCGTCGAGGGCGAGCTTCACGGTGACCTTGGTGCCCGCGGCCCAGTACTTCTCCGGGCGGAAGTCGAGGCGGTCGTTGCCGAACCAGTGGCCCTCGACGGGGACGGACGGCTCGGCCGTCACCGTGATGGCCTTCTCCACGGCCTCGGGGTTGGTGATCCCGCGGCTGAAGTTGATCGAGACCGGCATGCCCACGCCGACGGTCTCGCCGTCCTCGGGCGTGTAGTGGCCCACGAAGGTGTTCTGCGGGGTGAGCGTGGTGAAGGTGGTGTCCTTGGCGGACTCCCGGCCGGCCTCGTCCTTGGCGACCGCGTGCACCTTGTACTCGGTGGCGGAGGCCAGATGGCGGTCCGGCTCCCAGCTCGCGCCGTCGGCGCCGATCTTGCCCTCGACCGCGTTGCCCTTGGTGTCGGCGACGGTCACCGTGGTGAGCTTGCCGCCGGTGCTAGTGATCTTCAGGATGCCGCTGGTGGCGACTTCCTTGGCCCCGTCGTCGGGCTTGATGTTGACCACGGCCTTCGACGCCTCGGTGCCGGTCTTGCCGCCGCCCCCGCCGTTGTCACCGCTGCCACTGCTGTTGCCTCCTCCGCCACCGCTGCACGCGGTGGTCAGCAGCAGGGCCGCCCCCAGCAGAAGGGCCGGCAGGCCGGTGCGGGCTCGGCCGCGTATCGGCTGCAGGTTCACTCGTGTTCTCCCCATGTCCCCCGCGCGCGGGCAGTCGCGCGCTTGTCGACAGGTAATCACATGGGGAGACTACGAAAAGGCACGGTCTTGTCACTGTTCCGTCCCAAGTGCCGGATCGGTCGGGTCCGGACGGCCGGCGGCCCGTCCGGAGCGACCGGACCGGCTCAGGCGATGGCGGAGCCCGCGACCCAGTCGGCCCAGGACATGTTCCAGCCGCCCAGGCCGTTGTTGGGGGCCACCGTCTTGTCCTGCGAGTTGACGACCTCCACCACGTCACCGACCAGAGTCCGGTCGAAGAACCAGCCGGCCGGGGTGTCCGAGCCGCCGCCCTTGTCGTCGCGCAGGCCCACGCACCCGTGGCTCATGTTGCTCTTGCCGAAGGTGTCGGGGCTGAGCCAGTAGTTCCCGTGGAGGAAGGTCCCGGAGGAGGTGAGCCGCATGGCGTGCGGGACGTCGGGGATGTCGTACTCGCCGCCGAAACCGACGGTCTGGCCGTTCATCCGGGTGACGTCGAACATCTCCATCACCACCATCTTCCCGTTGTAGGTGGTGGTCTTGGGGGCTCCGGCGCTGATCGGCACGGTCGACAGCAGTTCCCCGTCCCTGCGGACCTCCATGGTGTGCGCGGCGGCGTCCACGGTGGAGATCTGGGAGCGCCCGACGGTGAAGGTGACCGTCTTGGCCTGGATGCCGTAGGAGCCGGGGGCGCCCTCGACGTCGCGGAGGTTCACCTTCACCGTGACCTCGGTGCCGGGCTTCCAGTACGCCTTGGGCCGGAAGTCGAGCCGCTCCCCGCCGAACCAGTGGCCGACCACCTGCACGGGCGGGTCGGACGTCACGGTGATGGCCCGCTCCACTTCGGCGCGGCGCGTGATGGCCCGGCTGAAGTTGAAGGAGATGATCATGCCGGTGCCGACGGTGGACCGGTGCTCGGGCTTGAAGTAGCCGATGAACCGCTCCTCGGGGACGTAGGTGGTGAAGGTGGTGTGCCGGGCCTGGCGGCGGTTGTGCCCGTCGAGGGCGACCGCGTCCACGGTGTACTTGGCCGCCAGGGCGAGCCGGCCGGCCGATTCGTCGGGGCTCCAGCTCAGCCCGTCCTCGGCGATGGCGCCGGGGACCTGCTCCTCCTGCGCGTCCTCCACCTTGGTGACCACGACCCGCTCCAGCCGGCCCTCGGGCACGGTGACCATGAGCCGCCCGTCGGCCGGGACCCCCTTCGCGTTGTCGTCGGGGGTGATCCGGATGGCCTCGTCCGGTGAACGGGGTTTGCCCGGGAGCTCGATCTCGACCGGCGACCGGCCGTCCCCGGTGCATCCCGCCAGGCCGCCGAGCAGGGCCGCCCACGCCGCCACGGCGGCCAAGCCCGCCCCTGCCCGCCTCGTCAGAAGTGTCACGATCCCTCCAACGACGGGGGCCCTCCGGGGGAAACGTGAGCGGGACGCACGTTCCGGGGAGAACAGTCCGGGCAGAACACTGGGAAGGACCAGACGGGGACGGGCCCGGGCCGGGACGCCGGGGCCGCACTCCCCTCCCCCGCAGGTACCCAGGAGCCGTGGAGGCGGGCAGTGTCGAGCGCAGCCGAGCAGGAAGAGGCGGTGGAAGCCGTCGGGAACGCCGGGCACGCCGCCGGCGTGGTGCGGAGCGGTCTGGCCGCGCCCGTGCCGCAGACCGACGACCGGCCCCGCGGCCGGCCGGACGGCCCACCGGACGGCAGGCCCGACGGGCAGCCGAACGGGCAGCCGAACGGCCAGGCCAGAGGGCAGTTCCCGCGTGTCTCCGTGCGCCCGGGGCCACCGGTGTGGCCGGGATCCTCGCACCCCCTCGGGGCGCGGTTCCGCCCGGGCGACGGAGCCGAGGGGACGGCGGGCACCAACTTCGCTCTGTGGGCGCAGGGTGCCGAGGCGGTGGAGCTGTGCCTCTTCGACGGGGACGGCCCCCACGCCACCGAGACCCGCTGCTCCCTGACGGAGCTCACGCACGAGATCTGGCACGGCTTCGTGCCCGGCGTGCGCCCCGGGCAGCGCTACGGGTTCCGGGTCCACGGACGCTGGGATCCCTGGACGGGCGTGCGCCACAATCCGGCCAAACTGCTCCTGGACCCGTACGCACGGGCCGTGGACGGGGACTTCACCCTGCCGCCGGAGGTCTACGGGCACGTCCGCGACTGGCCGCAGCAGTACATCGCCGACACCGTGCGCGACGACCGGGACTCGGCGCCCTTCGTCCCCAAGGGCGTCGTGGTCCACGACGACGACGACTGGGCGGACGACGTCCGGCCGAAGACCCCGTGGGCCGATTCGGTGATCTACGAGCTGCACGTGCGCGGCTTCACGATGCGCCATCCCGGTATTCCCGAGGAGCTGCGCGGCACCTACGCGGGCCTCGCCCACCCGGCTGCGATCGAGCACCTGACGCGGCTGGGCGTGACGGCGGTCGAGCTGCTGCCGGTGCACCAGTTCGCGCACGAGGACCACCTGCTGCGCCGGGGACTGCGCAACTACTGGGGCTACAACTCGGTCGGCTACTTCGCCCCGCACGCGGGCTACTCGGCGAGCGGTACGGCCGGGCAGCAGGTCGGGGAGTTCAAGCGGATGGTGCGCGCCCTGCACGCGGCCGGGATCGAGGTGATCCTCGACGTGGTCTACAACCACACCGCCGAGGCGGGCGAGCTCGGGCCGACGCTGTCGCTGCGCGGGATCGACAACCGGGGCTACTACCGGCTCCAGTCGGACCAGCGCCGCTACGCCGACTACACGGGCTGCGGGAACACCCTGCACGCGGGGCGCCCGCACGTGCTGCGCCTGATCACGGACTCCCTGCGCTACTGGGTGACCGAGATGGGGGTGGACGGATTCCGCTTCGACCTGGCGGCGGCGCTGGCCCGCTCGATGCACGACGTGGACATGCTGTCGCCGTTCCTCGCGGTCATCGCCCAGGACCCGGTGCTGCGGCGGGTCAAGCTGATCGCGGAACCCTGGGACGTGGGCTCGGGCGGCTACCAGGTCGGGGCCTTCCCGCCGCTGTGGACGGAGTGGAACGACCGGTACCGCGATGCCGTACGGGACTTCTGGCGGGGCGCGCTGCCCGACGTACGGGACCTCGGGTACCGGCTGTCCGGTTCGAGCGACCTGTACGCGTGGGGCGGGCGGCGGCCGTACGCCTCGGTGAACTTCGTGACGGCGCACGACGGTTTCACGCTGCGGGACCTCGTGTCGTACGAGCGCAAGCACAACGAGGCGAACGGCGAGGCGGGCCGGGACGGGACGAACGACAACCGGTCGTGGAACTGCGGGGCGGAGGGCGAGAGCGACGATCCGCGGATCGGCGTCCTGCGGCGCCGCCAGCTGCGCAACCTGCTCACCACCCTGCTGCTGTCGACGGGGGTGCCGATGCTGGTCGCGGGCGACGAGTTCGGGCGCACGCAGGGCGGCAACAACAACGCGTACTGCCAGGACAACGAGACGGGCTGGGTGGACTGGTCGCTGCTGGAGGATCCGGCCTGGCGGGAGCAGTTCGCCCTGGTCTCCCGGCTGATCTCGCTGCGCCGGGCCCATCCGGTGCTGCGGCGGCGGGCGTTCTTCTCGGGGCGGCCGCAGGGGGCGGACGGGCTGCGGGACCTGGCCTGGTTCACCGCGGCGGGCGCGGAGATGACGGAGCGGGACTGGTACGCGCCGTCCGCCACGCTCGGCATGTACCTGTCCGGGCGGGACATTCCGGGCCGTGACGAGCGGGGCCGGCAGGTGACGGACGACAGCTTCCTGGCCGTGCTGCACACCGGGGACCGGCCGGCGGCGTGGGTGCTGCCGGGGGCGCCGTGGGCGGCGGAGTACGAACTGGTCCTGGACACCTCGCGGGAGGACCAGGCCGCGGCCCCGGGCACCCGGCACCGCGGCGGGGAGACGCTGACGGTCCCGGCGCGGTCGGTGGTGCTGCTGCGGGTGGTGCCGGCCCCGGGCGGCTCCCGGACGTAAGTCCCTCCCGGACACGAGGCCGGAGCCCGAGCGGACGTCGGCGTGCGCCCTGCGATGATGTGGCCTTCCTCCGAACACACGAGCACACGAACACACGAACAGGGGCACGCATGGCGAGTGTCGGTACGGCGCTGCGGGAGCTGCGCGGCGCGCAGAAATCGGCGAAGGGCGTGTCGCTCTACTCCCGGTTCGTCAACCGGCCGGCCGGGCGGGTCCTGGCCGCCGGGTCGTACGCGCTCGGGCTCACACCGAACCAGGTGACGCTGATCAGCGCCGCGTTCAGCCTCGCCGCGGCGGCCGCGGTCGCGCTGGCCGCGCCCTCGTGGGGGCTGGGTATCGCCGTCTGGGCCGCGCTCGCCCTCGGCTTCGCCTTCGACTCCGCCGACGGGCAGCTGGCCCGGCTGCGCGGGGGCGGCAGCGCGGCGGGCGAGTGGCTCGACCACGTCGTGGACTGCGCCAAGCTGACCGCGCTGCACGCCTGCGTGCTGATCGCCTTCTACCGCTTCCCGGCCGAGTACGGGACGGAAGCCGACGGCTGGCTGCTGGTGCCCCTCGGCTTCCAGCTGGCCGCCGTCGTGACCTACTTCGGCGGGCTGCTGACCGAGAAGCTCAAGCCGAAGGCCGCCCCCGGGAGCCCGGCGGAGGCGCCCTCGACCGTACGCGCGGTGGCGCTGCTCCCCGTGGACTACGGGGTGTTCTGCGTGGTGTTCCTGCTGCTCGGCGGCGGGGAGCTGTTCCGCTGGGCGTACACCGGCTTCGGGGTGGCCGCCGCCCTGTTCCTGGCGGCGTTCCTCACGAAGTGGTTCCGGGAGCTCAGCGCCGTTCCGCGGTGAGCGGCCCGTCCGGCGCGGCGGCCGGTTCGGCGAGCGCGTCCAGCGCCCTGCGCAGCTGGGTGCTGGACGTGTGCACGGTATAGGGGAAGTACACGACGTCGACCCCGTGGGCGGCGAAGTCCTTCTCCAGCTTGTCGCCCTTGGGGGTCCCCCGCCAGTCGTCGCCCTTGAAGATGACGTCGAAGCGGACCTGCCGCCAGGTCTCCACCTTGTCGGGGACCGTCTCGACGAAGGCGGCGTCGACGTACTTGACGCTGCGCACGATTTCGAGGCGCTCGACGAGCGGGATCATCGGGCGGCGCCCCTTGGCGAGTTCGGCCATCTCGTCCGAGACCACTCCGGCCACCAGGTAGTCGCACTGACTGCGGGCGTGGCGAAGGATATTGAGATGCCCGATATGGAAGAGATCGTACGCTCCCGGCGCGTAGCCGATTCTGTACGCCCGTTGTGCTCCCGGCCGCGCGGGCGCGCCAAGGTCGGACATGTCCCGCTCCGTCATCTGTTACCCCCAGCAGCCACACCCCCCGGTGTGGCGGATTAGCAGACAATAGCGTGCACGTTCCCCACCATGCCGGTGAACGCATAGGGTGACGTGCGCATCATCCAGGGGAGAAGGGGACGTTCAGTGTCCAGATCCGGTCACCGGCGCCTGCTGCTGGTTTCCACCAATTACGCTCCGGAGCACGCGGGGATCGGGCCGTACGCCACCCAGATCGCGGAGCATTGGGCGGATCTCGGCCACGAGACCCACGTCCTCGCCGGCATGCCGCACTACCCGTCGTGGTCGCTCGAGCCGGAGTACAAGGGGGCGCTACGGCGCACGGAACAGCGCGCGGGGGTCACCGTGCACCGGCGCGCGCACACCGTGCCACCGCGCCAGACCGCCGTGAAGCGGGCCCTGTTCGAAGGATCGATCCTGCTGCACGGAGCCGTGGCCCCGCCCCGGATGCCGAAGCCGCAGGCGGTCCTCGCGCAGATGCCCAGCCTGGCGGGCGGGGTGCTCGCCGCCCGGCTCGCGGCGCGGTGGAAGGTCCCCTACGTCCCGGTCGTCCAGGACCTGATGGGCGCCGCCGCCGCGCAGAGCGGCATCAGCGGGGGCGACAAGGCCGCCGCGATCGCGGGCCGCGCCGAGGCGTACGCCCTCAAGCGGGCCACCCTCGTCGGGGTCATCCACGAGACCTTCGTGGACCGGGTCGTCGGCATGGGCGTGGACCCGGGCCGCATCCGCCTGGTGCCCAACTGGTCCCACGTGGCCGAGCCCACCAAGCCGCGCGCCGAGACCCGTCACCACCTCGGCTGGGCCCCGGGCCAGACGGTCGTCCTGCACTCCGGGAACATGGGCCTCAAGCAGGGGCTCGAAGTGCTCGTGGGCGCCGCCCGGCTGGATCCGAGCGTCCGTTTCGTCCTGATGGGCGACGGCAGTCAGCGCTCGGCGCTCGCCGAGCTCTCGGCCGACGTGCCCAACCTGGACATCATCCCCCCTGCCGCCGACGGCGAGTTCCCGGATATCCTCGCGGCGGCGGACGTGCTCGCGGTCACGCAGCACGCGGCGGTGATGGACATGAGCGTGCCGTCCAAGCTCACCTCCTACTTCCAGGCCGGCCGGCCCGTCGTCGCCTCCGTGGCGGCGGAGGGCGGAACCGCCCAGGAGGTGGAGCGCTCGGGCGCAGGGGTGCTCGTACCGCCGGAGGACCCCGAGGCCCTGCTGAAGGCCGTACGGGCCCTGGCCGAGGACCCCGAGGGCGCGGACGCACTGGGAGCGGCCGGGCCCCGCCACGTGGCGGCCCACCTGAGCCGTGAAGCGGGCCTGGCCCGCATCGACGCACTGATGGACGAGGCACTTGGGGGTCCCCGCCCGTGATCGAAGCGAACCGCCCCGCGGCGGCACCGGCCGAGGACGAACCCGATCTCCTCAGAGACCAGTTCCGGCAACTCCTGCGCTACCGCAGGCTCATCGGCGCCGGCATCGGGGTCGGCCTGCTGGGCGGCGTCTACCTCGGCATCTCCACGGCCGACACCTACGTCGCCACCACCGACGTCGTGCTGCGGGCGCCCACCGACGACCCGTTCAACCCGAGCCTCGCCCCCGACAAGGCGATCAACATCGGCTCGGAGCGGCAGGTCGCGCTCAGCTCCTCCATAGCCAACGAGGCGGCGAAGAAGCTCGGCGTGGGCCCGTCCGGCTTCGCCGCGCTGCGCGGCGGGCTCCAGGTCACCAACCCGCCGCAGTCGATGGTGCTCCGCTTCACCTACACCGCGTCCTCGCCCAAGGAGGCGGCCCGGCGCGCCAACGCGATGACCGAGGCCTACCTGCTCAAGCGGCAGGAGGCCCTCGACGCCACCCGCGACAAGATGGTCAAGGGCTACAAGGACCAGCGCGACCCGATCGCCAAGCAGCTCGACGAGCTCACCAAGGAGATCGCCCGGATGCCGGCCGGCGCCCCGCGCGACGCCGCCACCTCCACCAAGACCGACCTGCAGAGCGAGGTCGGCGGCTACAACACCAAGATCACCAAGCTGGAAACCCTCGACATGACCCCGGGCCGGGTCACCAGCGCCGCGACGCCGCCCAGTTCGCCCGACGGCCCCGGCATCCCCATGTCGCTCGCGCTCGGCGCGGCCGTGGGCCTGGCGCTCGGTCTCCTCGCCGCCTGGGTCCGGCTCGTCTTCGACCCGGCGCCGCGCTCCGAGGGCGATGTGGCGCGGGCCCTGCGCGCGCCCGTACTCGGCTACCTCCCCCGGGACAAGACGGGCGGCGGGCCGCTGCTCGCCGCGGGCGAGGCCGATCCGCGGCTGGCCGAGGAGTACCGCTCGGTGGCCTTCCGGCTCGCCTACGACTCCCGCTTCGCCGACCGGCGCCGGCTGCTCGTCGTCGCCCCGCGCGGCAGCAGCGAGACGGCCGCCGCGGTGGCCGTGAACCTCGGCGCCTCCTTCGCGGAGACCGGCAAGGACGTGCTGCTCATCGAGGCCGACCTGCGCACCCCGGTGCTGGCCAGCCAGCTGCCCACCGACGCGGGCGGCCGGCCGCGCTGGAGCCGGACCTCCGGTGACGCGGGCGGTCCCGGCGCCGGGAAGCAACCGGCGAAGCACTCCGACACCGAGTGGCCCGACGGGCGCCAGCTCGTCGTGGACGCCGGGGAGTCCGGCGCCTTCGACCTGATCCCGGGCCAGCGCGTGCGCAACGTGGCCCGTGCGCTGACCTCGCCGCGCACCACCCGGCTGATCTCCGAGGCCGACTCCCCCAACTCCACCGTCGTGGTGCTCGCGCCGCCCGTGCTCTCGTACGCCGACGCACTCGCACTGGTCGACCGCGTCGACGGCGTCCTGGTCGTCTGCGACCCGCGCGCCGTCCACCGCACCGACCTGCAGCGGATCCGCGAGCTGATCAGCGGGGCCGGCGGTACCGTGCTCGGCGCGGTGCTGCACGCGCCGCTGCCCGGCGAGAAGCGGGGCCGCGGCAAGGGCGGCCCGGACGCCCCGGCTCCGCCGCCGTCCGCGCCGTCATCGACCACGCCGTCCTCGCCGCAGCCGATCCCCTACGAGGTCGCCGAGAACGAGCAGCACATCCCTGGCGACGGCACCGACACGGTCGCCCTGCGGACCGTCCGCACGGGCAGGCGGTGAGCCGGCGCGGCCTCGCGGCGGTCGCGTCGGTCCTGGACCAGGCGGCGTCCAGCGCCACGAACATCCTCGTGCTGGTGCTGGCAGCCCGGCTGTCCTCGGCGTCCGGCTTCGCCGACTTCTCGATGGTGTACGTGGCCTTCAGCGTGCTCCTCGGGCTGAACATGGCCTACGTCGGCCAGAGCGTGGTCCTGGAGAAGGGCGATCGGCTGGGCACGGTGTGCCGGTCGGCCGCCGCCTTCACGGCGGCCGCCTCGGCGGTGCTCGGAGCGGTGCTGGCCCTCGTCGGCCTCGCGCTCGCGGGGCCCGCGGGGCGGGCCTTCCTGGCGCTGGGCCTCGTACTGCCGCTGGTGCTGCTCCAGGACGGGCTGCGCTACTGCTTCTCCGCGCTGCGGGCCCCCGAGCGGGCGCTGGCCGCCGATGCGCTGCGGCTGGTGTGCGTGGTCGCGGCGCTGGCCGTGCAGCCCTCCGGTGCCTCCGCGGGGCGGCTGGTACTGGCGTGGGGGCTCTCCGCGCTGCCGGCTCTGGGGCTGGGGCTGTGGCTGCTGCGGCCGTACGTGCGCGGTGCCCGCGCGGAGCTGCGGCCGTACCTGCGGCGGGGGCACCTGGGGCAGCGGTTCGTGGTCGAGTTCGCGGTGGGCAACGGCTCCAGCCAGCTCGCCGTCCTGGGCCTCGGCGTCTTCGCGACTCCGCTGGCGGTGGGTGCGCTGCGGGGTGCGACGACGCTGTTCGGGCCGCTGAACGTGCTGTTCAACTCCGCGAACGCCTTCGGCCCTCCCGTGCTGGGGCGCCTCGGCGGGCGGCGGGCAACGGTCCGCGCGACGCTGCTCCTGGGCGCGGTGTTCGCGGCCGTGGGGGCGGGCTGGGCCACGGTCCTCTCCCTGCTGCCCGGCCGGCTGGGGCGGGAACTGCTGGGCGACACGTGGGCGGCGGCGTCCGCGCTGCTGCCGGCGACGGGGGCGCAGTACGCGGTGATGGGCCTCGGCACCTGCGCCCTCCTGACCCTGCGGGTCCTGGCCCCCAAGTCCACGCTGTCCCTGCAGGTGGTCTTCTCCCTCCTCTCGGTGGCGCTGCTGCTGGGCGGGTACGCGGTGTTCGGTGTGGCGGGCGCCGCGTGGGGCCTGGCGGCCGGCTCGGCGGCGAAGGCGGCCGCGGGCTGGCGCCGCGTGTCCCGCCTCCGCGCCCCCTCCCCCGAACCGTCCCCGACCCCAGCGGCCTGAACCGCTGCCTCCGGGCCCCCGCGGCCTGAACCGCTGCGCCCGGTCTCGCCCCCGCAGCCTGAACCCCTACGCCCGTCCGGGCCCCCACGGCCTCAACCGCTGCCCCCCGTTCCCGGCCACGTAGCCTGAACCGCTGGGCCCGTCCGGACCCCCGCGGCCTGAACCGCTGCGCGGGGCCGTCCCCTACCCGCCCTTCCACCGTTCCCCGGGCCCTGCCCGGCCCCGGTCCTCAAACGCCGGACGGGCTGAAAGACCCTGGGGCTCCGCCCCAGACCCCGCGCCTCAAACGCCGGCGAGGCTGGATTTCGCCCCCGTCAGCCTGTTGCTGCGGGCGCACTCTCCACCCCGCCGACGATTGAGGCCCGGGGCGCATCTTGTGCCGGCACACACCGACTTGGGGGGCAAATCCAACTCCGCGGGCGTTCAAGGCGCGGGGCGGAGCCCCGAATCCGCAGGTACCCGCGTGGGCGGGACAAATCCAGCCCCGCCGGCGTTTGAGGCGCGGGGCGCGGGGCGGAGCCCCGATCTGGTGCCCGCACGTACCCACCTAGGCGCGGCACACCCAGCCCCGCCGGCGATTGAGGCGCGGGGCGGAGCCCCGATCTGGTACCCGCACGTACCCACCTAGGCGCGGCACACCCAGCCCCGCCGGCGATTGAGGCGCGGGGCGGAGCCCCGGGGGTTAGCGGAGGGTGCGGTCCTGGCGGTGGGTGGCGACCAGCGCAAGGCACAGGGCGGCGATCGCCACGCGTCCCGACGCCTGGAGGAGCGGGCCGCGCAGCAGGATGAAGGAGTAGCCCGCGACCAGCGGGACCACCACCGAGATCAGGCTGCCCGGCGGTGACCGGCGCGTGGCCCGTTTCGCGTAGCGGCGGTCGACGCGGGCCGACGCGTAGCCCATGCCCAGCAGCCCCGCGCCCATGCCCAGCGGCCCGAAGTCGAGCCACAGTTCGGCCCAGATCGGGGAGGAGAGGTTGGTGTTGACCGTGCCCATCCACTGGCCGACCATCACGCCCGTGTCCCTCGGCTTGCCGGACCAGACCGAGCGCGGCACCGCGAAGAGGATGGATCCGGCCAGCTGGCGCCCGTAGTAGTGCCCGGGACCGGAGTTCGAGAAGGTGATCGTGTTCGCGAACATGCCGATCTGGTCGTAGTCCTTCAGGGCCATGGGCTCCAGGAAGGACGTGGTCTCCACCGGCCGGTAGTTCTTCTCGTCGTACCGGAAGCGGTCCGCGAACGGGAAGACGAGCAGGGCTATGACCACGGCCATGGACAAGGCCACCCGGTACATCGCCGCGCTCACCGGGAAGACGGTGAAGAGCATCGCGAACATGACCGTCAGGAACCAGTAGCGCGGGTTCGAGATCGGGTTGTTGACCACCAGGTTGAGGACGGCGAGCGCCGACCAGGTGACGATGACGGACACCTTGCGGCGGGCGAACTTCGAGGTGATCAGCCAGCGCGTGTAGAGCAGCAGCGACAGCAGCGCCGGGACCGTGCCGAAGCCGCGCAGCAGCGCCTGGCCCGCCTGGCCGTCGCCGTTGGAGACGCCCGCTTCCTCGATGCCCGCGATGATCTCCTGGCGGCTGGAGAAGAAGACCGCCGGGCCGCCGAGCTTCATGACGAAGGCCGCGCTGCACACGAAGGAGAGGACCGTGAGCAGTTGGAGGCGCCGCCGGTGCGCCATGACCGGGCGCGGCTCCTTCTGCGAGCCTCCCGCGCGGCCGGCCGGCCGGTGGCGGGCGAGCAGGACGCCCACGTCGAAGGCGGTGCAGCCGAGCAGCACCAGCCCGATGGCGGCGGTGAGGTCGGAGCGCGGGCCGACGACGGGGGTGGGGACCTGGCCGAGTACGGCCTGCGCGAGAGGGGCCACGCCCATGGCCATGTAGACGAAGAGCCAGAAGGAGCCCTGGAGCAGCTTGCGCCGGCTGGTGAGCACCATCGCGGAGAGGCGGGCGCCCGCGTACATGGTCAGCAGGAGCTGGAGCCAGAAGGCCGCGTCCCGGGCGCCGGCGCCGGACTGGACGGCGACGAACAGCGGCAGGAAGACGGTGAATCCGAGGGCGAGCGGGACGGACAGCGCACGCGAGAGCAGGGTGCGGGGGCTGGTGACCCGGCCCCACAGCGTCTCGTCCTCGAAGGGGGACGGCACGGGCGGCTTCGCGGGCGGGACGGTGGGCTTGCGTATGTCCGTCGTCACTGCCGCCCCCACCCCATGTGCCTGGTCCGGGCGCAGTCTAGTCTGAGCGGGCCGTGCCCGGGGAGGCGCCGGCGCGGGTGCACGATGGGGGCGACAGGTGCGTGATCTTCCTTCCTTCACGCTGGCCGGATACGACAAGGGGCGCGGGCTGCTGACGCAGGCGCTCTGGTTCGCCGTGATGAACACGCTGTTCATGAGCTGGTTCTGTCCGGCGCGGCTGCGCGTGGCGCTGTTGCGGGCCTTCGGGGCGCGGATCGGCGAGGGCGTGCTGATCCGGCACCGGGTGCGGGTGCTGTGGCCGTGGAAGCTGACGGTCGGGGACCACACGTGGATCGGCGAGGGTGCCTGGCTGCTGAACCTGGAGCCGGTGACGATCGGTTCGCACGTGTGCGTTTCGCAGGAGGCCCTGCTGTGCACCGGCTCGCACGACCACCGGGCCGCCGACTTCCGGTACCGCAACGCGCCGATCACGGTCGAGGACGGCGCGTGGGTGGCCGTACGGGCGACCGTGCTGGCGGGGGTGACCGTGGGACGCTGCGCGGTCGCGGGCGCGGGGGCCGTCGTGCACAAGGACCTGCCGGAGCTGACCCTGCAGACCCAGGACGGGCGGCGCCGCCCGGTGGAGGAGCCCAAGTGAGTGCCCCGTCGAGAGTCCTGCACGCCGTCACCCTGCATTCCCCCTCGCACGCCTTCGGCGGGCCGGTCCGGGTCGCGCTGAACCTGGCCAAGGGGCTGCGTGCGCGCGGCCACGAGGCGCGGCTGCTGGCGCTGGGCGAGGGCTTCCCGGATCCCTGGCCGACCTCCGTGGAGGGCGTCCCGGCCCGGCTCTTCCCGGCGCGGCGGCTGCTGCCGCTGGGCTTCAGCGGGATGACCTCGCCGGCCCTGCTGGCCTCGGCGGGCCGCCTGGTACGGGAGGCGGACGTGGTCCACGTCCATCTCGCCCGGGACCTGGTGACCCTGCCGGTGGCGCTGGCGGCGCTGCGGGCGGGCAAGCCGCTGGTGCTGCAGACCCACGGGATGGTGGACCCGAGCGAGAAGCTGCTGGCCAAGGTGCTGGACGCGGTGGCCGTACGCCGGCTGCTGCGCGGCGCGGACGCGGTGCTGTACCTGACCCCGTACGAGCGGGAGGGCCTGGACGCGGTGGTCGGCGCCCCGCTCGCGAACGCCGTCCGCCTGGTCAACGGCACCCCGGCGCAGGAGGAACGGCCCGCGCCGAGCGGACCGCCGCGCATCCTGTACTCGGCGCGCCTGCAGGCCCGTAAGCGGCCGGTGGACTTCGTGGACGCGGCCCCGGAGGTCCTCGCGGCGCACCCGGACGCGGAGTTCGTGGTGGCGGGCCCGGACGAGGGCGAGCTGGCGGCGGTCCGGGCCCGGATCGCGGCGCTGGGGCTCTCGGCGCGCTTCACGGTGCCGGGTGCGCTGTCCAGTGCGGAGGTGGCGGCGGAGCTGCGGCGCGCGCACGTCTACGTACTGCCCTCGGTGGACGAGCCGTTCCCGATGTCGGTGCTGGAAGCGCTGGCGGTGGGGGTGCCGTCCGTGGTGACGCACTCGAACGGGCTGGCGCGGGACATCGCGGCCTCCGGAGCCGGCCGTGCGGTCGACCCCGGGCCGGCGGGTGTCGCTGCGGCCGTCCTGGAGCTGTTGGACCCGGCCGCCAACGAAGCGGCCTCGCGCGCCGCGCGCGAACTGGCCGCCGGGTCCTTCTCGATGGACGCGGTGCTGGACACGCTGCTCCCGGTGTACGCGGAAGCCTCGCGGCGGTAGCGGCCGCAGCCGCGGCGCGGGGCCGCCCCCGCCCGTCCTTCCTCCGTTCCCCCGGGCTCCGCCCGCAGCCGGCCCTCACACGCCGGACGGGCCGGAGCCGGGGGCGTGCGGGATCAGATGACGTCGCGGCGGCGTTCTTCCACCACGGGGATCGCGCCCGCCGCGCGGCGGCGCTTGAGGACGCTGGAGTACACGGCGAGGCCGATGGCTCCCGCCGCCATCATGATGAGGCCGACCAGGTCGAGGTCGACGCTTTGCATCTCCCAGTCGGTGGCGAAGGTGAGGATGGCCCCCACCACGATCAGGCCGATGCAGCCGCCCAGGCCGCTCATAGGACTCGCCTCCGGATGCCGGTGTCGTGGTCGCGTACTGCACGCGGTTACCCCGCACCGGCATGTGAAAACGCCCCCGCGGACCGGCAGTTCGGCCGCGAGGGCGTTCTCGAGGGGCTGTGGGGCCCTTACGCGGGGATCCAGGCGTAGCAGCCCGACGAGGTGAACTCGGCCGTGCCCGCCGGGATCGTCGCGGTGATCTTGTCGCCCGCCTTGGGGGCGGTCTCCGGGCCCGAGGCCAGGATCGCGCCGTCCTTGCCCTTGGCCGCCCACGTGCAGGTGGTGGCCTGCGTCAGCGCCCGGTAGGTGCCCGGCGCGGGCGACTGGGGGGCGCCCTCGGCGAAGCCCTTCTCGGCCGCCGCGAGGATCGGCTTCTGCTCCGGGCACAGCAGGTTGATCGCGTCCTTCGCGCCCGCGATCTCGCCGGTGATGACGGCGCCGGTCGCCGCGTCCTTGTCGCGCTTCGCGGTGCGCTCCACGCGCTGGCAGGCCTCCTGGCCGCTCTGGAGGACGGCCGCCGGGTCCATCTTCTCCGGCACCCGCCCGCTCAGGTACTTCTTCTCCTCCGCCGTGAAGCTGCCCGTCTTCGGGGTGAGCTTCGCGTCCGGCACGACGGGGCCGGTCGGCTTCGCGTTCGGGTCGGCCGGCGGCTGCGGGGTGTCCGCGGGGTCGGGGACCGAGGAGGAGGCCGGGGGCTTCGCCTTCGCCTCCGCGCCGGAGTCGGCTTCGTCCCCGCCGGAACTGCAGGCGGTCAGCGTCAGGGCGGCGGCCAGCAGGACAGCAGCCGCTGCGGAGCGTCGGTACATCGGATGGCTCCCGTACTTACTGGGGTGGTGGGACAGGCGTGCGGGGCCCGGCCGGGACGGCCGGACCCCGCACGCCGTGAGGTGGTGACTCGGTTTCCCCGTACCCGCGGCTACTTGGCGCCGAAGGTGAGGACCAGCTGCGGAGCACCGTCCGCCGCCGTGGACTCCGAGGACCAGATCCACAGCGGGTCGGTGCCCGTGCTCGTCAGGCCCATGCTGTAGCTGCTGCCCAGCACCGCGGAGAGCGCGGCCGTGTCCAGGGTGACGTTCTGGACCGCCGAGCCGTCCGGCACGCCCGTGATGCTGCCGAGCGGGGTGGTGCCCAGGGTGGGCTTGGTGTTGAAGGTGGTGCCCGCGCCGCTCCAGGTGCCGGTGACCGGAACCACGTTGATCTGGTCCGCAGTACCGGCACCCGTCTGCGTGGTCGTCTTGACCTGCAGGGAAGCCGACTTCAGGACCTGGCCGGCCGGGGCGGCCGGGAGGCTGAAGCGCAGGTACGTCTCGTACGCCGAGGTACCGCGCACCGCGAGCGAGGTGGACGTGCCGTAGGCGGTGCTCGGGGCGCCCTGGTTGATGTAGGTGTCCTCGGCCGCCTTGACCGTGGAGACCGTGTCGGTGGGGGCCTTCGCCAGGTCGAAGTGGTTCTTGACCTGGGTCTGGGTGAGCGCCGACGGGTAGACGGCGGTCTCGTCGAGCTGCCCGGCGAAGGTGTTGTTCAGCGGCCGGTTCGGCCAGTTCGCCAGGTTGTCGCCGCCGGCGTGCCAGTAGCCCGCGTAGGTCTGGGTGCTGGTCGCCTTGTCGGTGCCCTTGTTCTGGCCGTCCACGTACAGCGTGATGCCGCCCGGGCCCTGGGTGCCGACCACGTGGTGCCACTTGTTGTCGTTGTACGTCTCCAGCAGACCGGTGGAGACGGTCTTGGCCGAGCCGTTGTAGACGCCGAAGACCAGGCGACCGGTGTTGGTCATGTAGATCTGGCGGTCGTACGAGGTGCTGTTGCGGGTGGTGTTGTTGCCGAAGCCGATCAGCTTGCCGCCGCGCATGGTGCTCGTCTTGAACCAGGTCTCGATGGTGAACGAGCTGCCGACCGTCTGGCGGCGGTCGCTGTACACCTGCTGGTTCGTGCCGTTGAAGCCCATCGCGGTGCTGGAGCCCGAGACGGCGCCGGGCGACTGGCGCAGGGCCGGGGCGTTGACCTGGAGACCGCTGCGGTTCCCGCTGACCGAGGAGTCGGCGACGTACGGGCTGACGGTGTCGTCGTAGCGCCAGTACAGCTCGGCGCCGTCGGCACGGACCTGGTTCGGGTACGCCTGGACCGCGGTCGGGACCGTCACCGAGGCGGTGGCCGACAGGGCGCTGGTGTTGCCCGCGCCATCGGTCGCCGTCACGCGGTAGGTGTAGGTCTGGCCGGCCTTGGCCGTGGTGTCGGTCCAGGAGGCCTGCGGGCGCTCCCACTCCAGCGAGCTCGCGCTCACGGAGGCGATCGGGGTGGCCGAGCCGTTGCGGTAGATGCGGTACGTCAGCTTGCTGTCGTCCGCGTCGTAGCTGGTGCGCCAGCGGACCTGGACCTCGCCCGGCTTGACGCTCGCGGCGCTGGCCACCGGGGTGGTCGGGGCGCCGCGGTCACCGGTGGAGGCGAAACGGGTCAGGCCCCACTGGGACTTGCCGTTGATGAGGGTGAACTCACCGCCGACCCACATGTACTTGACGTCGTTCTTCTCGGCCACGGCCATGACGCGCGGGCCGATGCCCTCGGTGCCGTCCATGCCGTCGTTGGCCGTGGGGTGCCAGCCGAGCTTGCCGGGGCTGCGCACGAAGCCGTCCACGGGGGCGGGGGCGGCGCCTTCCCAGTTGGTGTTCTGGGCCAGCAGGAAGTTGCGCTTGCCGTCGGGGAACTCCTGCTCGGTGGAGCAGTCGTGCGCGTGCGAGGAGCTGTAGAGCACGCCCTGGTACGGCAGCACGGCCTGGGTCGCGCCGAGGCAGCGGTCGCGCCACTTCTCGCTGAAGTCGCTCAGGCGCAGGCCGATGCGGCCGTCGAAGACGCCGCCGCCGGAACCCTCGTTGCCCGTGTAGAAGCCGCCGTTGTCGTCGGTCGCAATGTCCTTGACGACCGAGTTCGACGGGATGTTGGTGTAGGTCTTGGCGACCTTGCCCGTGGTGGCGTCCACGACGGCCAGGGCGTGGCTGGTGGTGCCGTTGACCGTGAAGAAGTCGCCGCCGAGCAGCACGTTCTTGCCGTCGGGGGTGACCTCGACGGCCCGTCCCGGCTCGTCGACGTTGGCGACGAAGGGCTTCAGCGCGCCGGTGGAGGCGTCGACCGCGGCGAACCGCTCGCGGGTCTGGCCCTCGACCGCGCCGAAGTCGCCGCCCGCGTACAGGGTGTCGTCGGAGACGGCGAGCGCACGCACGGTGGCGGAGAAGCTCGGGTGGAACGCGGCCTTGGGGGTGCAGCTCGCGATGTCGATCGCGGCGACGCTGGAGACCGGGGTGCCGTTGACGGCGCCGAAGTAGCCGCCCGCGTAAAGGGTCTTCTGGTCCTTCGAGACGACCAGCGTGCGGACGGTCGCCGTGCCGTCCCCGACGGTGAAGGCGAGCTTGCACGAGGTGGGGTTGCCCGTCGCGGCGTCCAGCGCGACGAAGTTCACGGCTTCCTGCTCGGCTCCGGCGGTGCCATCGGGCGGACGGACGGCGGAGAAGGTGCCGCCGGCGAAGACGGTGCCGTTCGCCTGGGCCATCGCCCACACGACGCCGTTCGTCTGCCACGTGGGCAGTTCGTCGGCCGTGAATGCCACCGGCGGCGTGATGGCGGACGCCTGAGGCATCAGCACCAGGCCTATACCGGTGCCGGCACCGGCCAGTGACAGGACGAGGGCGGCAGTCAGCCCTCTGGATCTACGCATGAGCCCCCCAGGGCAAGTGCCCGGTTTGATGGCTGGAACTATCCGAACAGCCATATGTACGGGCGCAGACTAGGGCTCGTGCGAGGGCCCGGTCACCTCACTTGACCCATTGCATACCAACTTGGAATCAACAGGGTTCAGCACGGAGGGTGCACTACGGACATACGGCAGGTTTGTCCCGGTCGCACCCGCAGAGAACTGCATGGATGACCGGGACACGGCAAATCGTAGGGGAAATATAAGGCCTCAGCGGTCGATGCGGACCGTGGCGCCCGCCAGTTGGTCCTCGACCTGGCGGATGTCGGCGTCCACCATGATCTTCGCCAGTTCGGCCACCAGGACGGTCGGCTTCCAGCCAAGCAGGTCATGGGCCTTGGAGGCGTCGCCGATGAGCGCGTCCACCTCGCTGGGGCGCTCGTACTTGGGGTCGTAGCGCACGTGCTCGTTCCAGTCGAGACCGGCGTGGCCGAAGGAGGCCTCGACGAACTCCCGGACGGTCGCGGCGACTCCGGTGGCGACGACGTAGTCGGTGGGCTCGTCCTGCTGGAGCATCCGCCACATGGCGTCCACGTACTCGGGGGCGTAGCCCCAGTCGCGGACGGCGTCGAGGTTGCCGAGGTAGAGCTTCTCCTGGAGCCCGGCCTTGATGCGGGCGACCGCGCGGGTGATCTTGCGGGTCACGAAGGTCTCGCCGCGGCGCGGGGACTCGTGGTTGAAGAGGATCCCGTTCACGGCGAACATGCCGTAGGCCTCGCGGTAGTTGACGGTGGTCCAGTACGCGAACACCTTCGCGGCGCCGTACGGGCTGCGCGGGTGGAACGGCGTGGACTCGTTCTGCGGGGGCGGGGTGGACCCGAACATCTCCGAGGACGAGGCCTGGTAGATGCGGGTGTCGATGCCGCTGGCCCGGATGGCCTCCAGCAGCCGCAGCGCCCCGAGTCCGGTCACGTCGCCGGTGTACAGCGGGGCGTCGAAGGACACCCGGACATGCGACTGCGCGCCGAGGTTGTAGACCTCGTCGGGCTGTATCTCGCGCAGCAGGTTCACCAGCGCCACACCATCGGACAGATCGGCGTGGTGCAGCACGAAGGACCGGTTCGCGGTCTGCGGGTCCTGATAAACGTGGTCGATCCGCTCCGTGTTGAAGCTGGAGGACCGCCGCACGAGCCCGTGCACCGTGTAGCCCTTGGAGAGCAGGAGCTCGGCAAGGTACGAGCCGTCCTGCCCGGTGACGCCGGTGATCAGTGCGGTCTTGCCCATGCGGTCCCCCTGGGGTGGTTGTGGTTCATTCTGCTGAGCGCGCTTCCCCTGCCCGCCCGTGGTCCGTACCCCGGGAACCGGGAGGACTGGATGCGTACCGTACACGCCCGCCCCCGAACACCCGGCGTCGGCACCGCCGCCGAACCCCCTCCCGCCCACCGGCCGTCGGCGCCGCCGGCCGGTTGCGCGCCGGGTCGCCCCCGCACGCCCGACCCCACCCCGGTTCCGCCGGGGCCGGGTGTGTGCCGGGGCGCCCCCCGCACGCCTGACCCCACCCCGGTTCCGCCGGGGCCGGGTGTGTGCCGGGGCGCCCCCGCAGGGCGCCGAACACAGTCCCGCGTCCCTGTCCGACCCGTTGCCACGTTCGGCGCCCGAGGAGGTGCCCCGGCGCGCACCCGGCCCCGGCGGAGCCGGCCCATGGCGGCTTCGCCGCGTGGGGCTCCGCCCCCGACCCCGCCCTCACACGCCGGCGAGGCTGAAAGTGCCCACTCTCGGCCGCCGCAGGCGCCAGGCCGGGTCCGGGCCGCCAGGCCCCGTACTGCCCGGCCCCGGACCGCCCGGGTCCGGACTGCCGCCACCCCCGCGGGAGCGGACTGGCATGATCGGCGGTATGACAAGTTCGTTGCCCCTCCTGCCCCCGAACGCCCGCGTCTTCGTCGCCGGCCACCGCGGCCTCGTGGGGTCCGCGGTCGCCCGCCGACTCACCGCCGACGGCCACGACGTGCTCACCCGGGGCCGCGCCGACCTCGACCTGCGGGACGCCGCCGCGACCGCCGCGTACCTGCGCGACGTCCGCCCGGACGCCGTCGTGCTGGCCGCCGCCAAGGTCGGCGGGATCATGGCGAACAGCACCTACCCGGTGCAGTTCCTGGAGGACAACCTCAAGATCCAGCTCAGCGTCATCGCCGGCGCGCACGCCGCCGGCGTGGGGCGCCTGCTGTTCCTCGGCTCCTCCTGCATCTACCCGAAGCTGGCCCCGCAGCCGATCAGCGAGGACGCGCTGCTGACCGGCCCGCTGGAGCCGACCAACGAGGCCTACGCCCTCGCCAAGATCGCCGGCATCGTCCAGATCCAGTCGTACCGCAAGCAGTACGGGGCCTCGTACATCTCGGCCATGCCGACGAACCTCTACGGCCCGGGCGACAACTTCGACCTGGAGTCCTCGCACGTCCTGCCCGCCCTCATCCGCCGCTTCCACGAAGCCACCGCCGAGGGCCGCGAGGAGGTCACCCTGTGGGGCTCCGGCACCCCGCGCCGGGAGTTCCTGCACGTCGACGACCTGGCCGCCGCCTGCGCCGTGCTGCTGGAGCGCTACGACGGCGACGAGCCCGTCAACATCGGCTGCGGCGAGGACCTGACCATCAAGGAGCTGGCCGAAACCGTCGCCGAAGTGACTGGTTACCAGGGCCGGCTCGCCTGGGACACCTCGAAGCCGGACGGCACCCCGCGCAAGCTCCTGGACGTCGGCCGCCTGACCTCGCTCGGCTGGAAGCCCGGCATCCCGCTGCGGGACGGCATCGCCTCCACCTACCGCTGGTGGCTGGGCGAGCAGGGCTGATCGCACGGGCCACGGCCCTCAGTACGCTCCGCGGCCGTCGACGACGGCGCGGAGCGTGCGGCCCATGACGTCGACGTCACTGGTGAAGGACCAGTTGTCGACGTACTGGAGGTCCAGCTGGATCGTTTCGTCCCAGGACAGGTCGGACCGCCCGCTGATCTGCCACAGTCCCGTCATCCCGGGCCGCACGGTGAGCCGGCGCAGTTCGACCTCGTCGTACCGCGCCACCTCCTCCGGCAGCGGCGGGCGCGGGCCGACCAGCGACATGTGGCCCGTCAACACGTTGATCAGCTGGGGCAGTTCGTCCAGCGAGGTGCGGCGCAGCAGCCGGCCCACCCGGGTCACCCGGGGGTCGCGGCGGATCTTGAACATCAGGCCGTCGTTCTCGTTGGCCCCGGACAGTTCGGCCTTGCGCGCGTCCGCGTCCACGACCATGGTGCGGAACTTCCACATCACGAACGGGACCCCGTCGCGGCCGATGCGCCGCTGCCGGTAGAAGGCCGGGCCGCGCGAGCCGAGGCGGATCGCCAGGATGATGCCGAGGAAGAGCGGGGAGAGCAGCAGCAGTCCGGCCGCGGCCCCCACCCGGTCCAGTACCGATTTGAGCAGGGTCTGCACGCCCCGGCTGACCGGCGGCACCACCCGCAGCACGGCCAGCCCGCCGGCGGACAGGGTCTCCAGCCGCTTGACGGAAACCTCCACCAGGCCGGGGAAGACCGCCAGTTCCAGCCCGGCGTCGTGCAGGGCCCAGGCGACGCGGCGCAGCCGCTCCCCCGAGATCCGCGCGCCGGGGGCGACCAGCACCAGGTCGGCGTGGTGGCCGGCGACGGCGCCGAGCACGGCCGCGGAGTCGCCGTTCACCGCCTCGGGCATCTCCGCGTCGAGGCGGGCCGCGACGGGCACTCCGCTGACGAGGGATCCGGCTCCGACGGGGACCACGCCGACGACCACGTACGGGTGGTCGGTGCGCGCGGCGAGGTGGGCGATGACGTCCTCGGCGGCGTCGGGCTCTCCGACCACCAGCACCCGGCTGACGGCCTGGGCCTCGCGGCGGGCGGCCGAGAGGTGGCGGTACGTCAGCTTGTGGCACGCGACGGTGATCAGCAGGGCGGGCAACAGGGCCCCGAGGGCGGACAGCCGGGGCGTGTCCTCCTCCGTCACCACCCGGGCCACGGCCAGGACACCGATGAGAATCAGCCAGTCGTGGAGGACGGGCAGCACTCCGCGGGACTCGCCGAGCACGCGGGCCGAGTAGCGCCGGCGCAGGGCCTGCACCCCGGTCCAGGCCAGGGCGGCGCCCAGGGCGCAGTAGAGGGGCCTGACCTGCTCCGCGGCCTCGAAGACGAGGCCCACGGGCACCGCGGCACCGAGGACGTCGGCCGTGACGGCGGCGGGCAGGTACCAACGGGCCTTGTCACCGAGGCGCCGTGCGGGCAGAACCGACCCCCTGGCCGTTCCGGCCACTCTTTGCGCAGGAAAATGGACATGCCTCATGGGCCCCCCTGGCACGTGGTCTATGGCAGTTGCGACGATCCACGGCTTCCCCGGGCCTCGGACATCTGTCGCACCGGGAAACAGTACGACAAACACCCGTACGGTAAATGCCGTTTGACTTTACCCGGCCTCTTGTTGCTCAAGCGTTAGCAACCGGTATCAACCATTCCGAACGAGCGGCTCCGCAGGGTGCCACACGAAGGTGAAGGGTTCGGATACCGGATACGTCTCTTCGGACAACGAACCGTTTCCGGCCAACCTTTTGACGCGACCCTGACATCGCGTCCTGTAAGTGGCACTCTTCGACCGTTCATCGCACCAGCCCTGATCTGCCCGGAGGCCCACCCAGCCGTCCGGAGACCCCCTTGCAGAAGGAGTCTGCGTTGAGTCCCACCCCCCACAGGCGTGCCACCGCGGCCGGCGCGCTCGTTGCCGCGGCAGCCATGCTCGCCGTCGGCATACAGGCCGGAACCGCATCCGCCGACGCCACCGCGTCGCAGGCCCGCACCGCCGCTCAGCCCAACCCGGGCGCGGCCAACCGCGCACTCAGCGCCTCGGAGCGTGCGACGCTCCTCGCCGAGGCCAACTCCACCACCGCGCAGGCCGCCAAGGCCCTCGGCCTCGGCAGCGGCGAGAAGCTCGTCGTCCGCGACGTGGTCCAGGACGCGGACGGCACCACGCACACGACCTACGAGCGGACCTATGACGGTCTGCCCGTGCTCGGCGGTGACCTGACGGTCCACGCCAAGGGCGGCGCCACCAAGAGCGTCACCAAGGCCACCCACCACGAGATCAAGGTCGCCGACACCAGCGCCTCGGTCACCCCGGCGGCCGCCGAGAGCCAGGCCGTCTCCGCCGCCAACGCCGCGGGCTCCAAGGACGCCAAGGCCTCCAAGGGCGCCCGCAAGGTGATCTGGGCGGCCGAGGGCGTTCCGGTCCTCGCCTTCGAGACCGTCGTCGGCGGCCTCCAGGACGACGGCACGCCGAGCGAGCTCCACGTGGTGACGAACGCCAAGACCGGCGCGAAGATCACCGAGTGGCAGGCCATCGAGACCGGCACCGGCAACACGCAGTACAGCGGCCAGGTGACCCTCGGAACGTCCCAGTCGGGCAGCAACTACACCCTGACCGACGCCGGGCGGGGCAACCACAAGACCTACAACCTCAACCACGGCTCCTCCGGCACCGGCACGCTCTTCACCGGCCCGGACGACATCTGGGGCAACGGCCTCCCCTCCAACCTGGAGACGGCCGGCGCGGACGCCCACTACGGCGCCCAGGTCACCTGGGACTACTACAAGAACGTGCACGGCCGCAACGGCCTGCGCAACGACGGCGTGGCCCCCTACACCCGGGTCCACTACGGCAACGCGTACGTCAACGCGTTCTGGGACGACTCCTGCTTCTGCATGACCTACGGCGACGGCGAGGGCAACAACAAGCCGCTCACCTCGACCGACGTGGCCGCGCACGAGATGACCCACGGTCTGACCTCGGTCACCGGCAACATGACCTACAGCGGTGAGCCCGGCGGTCTGAACGAGGCCACCTCCGACATCATGGCGGCGGCGGTCGAGTTCTACGCCAACAACCCGCAGGACGTCGGCGACTACCTGGTCGGCGAGAAGATCGACATCAACGGCAACGGCACCCCGCTGCGCTACATGGACAAGCCGAGCAAGGACGGCGCGTCCAAGGACTCCTGGTACTCGGGCCTCGGCGGCATCGACGTCCACTACTCCTCGGGCCCGGCCAACCACTGGTACTACCTGGCCTCCGAGGGCTCCGGCGCCAAGGTCATCAACGGCGTCAGCTACAACTCGCCGACCGCCGACGGCCTCCCCGTCACCGCGATCGGCCGCGACGCCGCGTCGAAGATCTGGTTCCGCGCGCTGACCGTGGGCTACTTCAAGTCGAACACCAACTACGCGGCGGCCCGTACGGCCACCCTGCAGGCGGCGGCCGACCTGTACGGCCAGGGCTCGGCGACGTACAACAACGTGGCCAACGCCTGGGCGGGCATCGCGGTCGGCTCCCGCATCGTGAACGGCGTCACGGTCACCAACCCGGGCAACCAGAACACCGTCACGGGCAGCGCCGTCAGCCTCCAGGTCCAGGCCACCAGCACCAACGCGGGTGCCCTGAGCTACGCGGCCACCGGTCTGCCGACCGGCCTGTCGATCAACTCCTCGACCGGCCTGATCACGGGTACGGCCTCCACGGCCGGCACCTACAACACCACGATCACGGTGACCGACTCGGCGAACCAGACCGGTACGGCGTCCTTCACCTGGACCGTCGGCACCAGCCAGCCGAGCGTCTTCGAGAACACCACGGACTACCAGATCAATGACAACGCGACCGTGGAGTCCCCGATCACGGTGACCCGTACGGGCAACGCGTCCAGCGCCCTGAAGGTGGACGTGAACATCGTCCACACCTACGTCGGTGACCTGCGGGTCGACCTGGTCGCCCCCGACGGCTCCGTCTACAACCTGCGCAACCGCACCGGCGGCAGCGCGGACAACATCGTCCAGTCCTTCACCGTGAACGCCTCCTCCGAGGTCGCCCAGGGTGTGTGGAAGCTGCGGGTCGCGGACCTCGCCAGCCTGGACACCGGCTACATCAACAGCTGGAAGCTCACCTTCTGACCCCACCGGGGTGAGCTGAGCACCTGCTGAACCGCAAGACCACGGGGCCGCCCGGGAGAAGACCTCCCCGGGCGGCCCTGTTCCACGTGCGGCGGGCGGGGTCAGCCGATGGCGCGGAAGACCGTGCCGAAGAGGTCCTCCTGCCCTTCCCCGTCCGAGTCCCACGCGGCCTGGTCGCCGCGACCCTGGTCGTCACGGCCCGCGCCCTCGTTCCAGTCCCCGCGGCCCGCGCCGTCACCACCGTCACCGCCCTCACCACCGTTCCAGTCCCCGCGGCCCGCGCCGTCACCGCCCTCACCGCCGTTCCAGTCCCCGCGGCCCGCGCCGTCACCGCCCTCACCGCCGTTCCAGTCCCCGCGGCCCTCGCCGTCACCGCCGTGCCAGTCCCCGCGGCCCTCGACCGGCTTGAAGAAGACCGAGACGGCCTCCACGCCCCGCGCCCGCTCGCCGGGCCGCAGCGTCCGCTCCGCCCTGCCGTCGCAGGTGCGGTTGTCGAAGAGCACCGCGAGGGACTCCGTGTCGTTCACCACGTCGACGGCCGGGTCCTCCTCGGAGGCGTGCGTCAGTACGTAGCAGGTGTCGTTGTCCGCGGGCCGGATCTGGGCGGTGCGGCCGTCGGCGAGCCGGTAGTGGAGCGTGCCGATGCCGCGGCCGTCGTGGTCGTCGGCCAGCGAAGGTCCCGCAGTGGGCAGGACCAGGGCGAGGGCGCCGGCGAACACGGCGGCGGTGGTGCGAAGACGCATGAGGAGTCCATTTCTCGGGTTCCGCGGATACCGGGTCCGGTGGCATCCGCGGGCAGCGTAGGAGCGGGCCCGCGCGCCGAAACGATTCGGCTTGCGCAGCACGGTCGAAGGTTCACCCGTCGGATGCGGGGCCACCCGCCTTATGGCGGGCTCGCGTGACGACCGTTCCGGCCCCGGGCGCCCCCACCGCGGGAGCCCGGGCCGGAGCGGGACGCCCGGTACACCGGGACGGGCGGCCGGCGGACCGGCCGCCCGTCCCGTGACGACCTAGCGCAGGAGTACGCCGCCCCCTGCGTCCGAGTCCACCGGGCCCGCGACCAGACCCAGTTCGGCCGGGGTCGCCAGCAGCGGGTGCGTCGGCAGGATGCGTACCGTGTAACCGAAGGGCCCCGTACGGTCCAGGGCGAGCGGGCCCTCGTACACCCAGCGCCCCTCCAGGTCGGGTCCGGCGGCCGGCTTGAGCGGGAAGGCCCGGCCGTCGCGGATCACGTCCTGCGCGTCCACCCGTCCGGCGACGGCCTGGACCTCCACGTCCTCGGGGGTGAGCGCGTCCAGGGTGACCTGCACGCGCAGGGTCAGGGTGGCGCCCAGTTCGGCGGTGCCGTTGACGGGGGCCGCGGCCAGGGCCTCGACGTGCCCGACGCCGACCCGCGGCCAGGCCGCCCGGACCCGCCCCTTCCACCAGGCGAGGTCGCGTGCGGCCTCCGGGGTGAGGGCGCGGTGGGCGAGCGCGGCCGGAGCGTACAGCCGCTCCACGTACTCCCGCACCATCCGGCCGGCCAGCACCTTGGGGCCGAGCGAGGCCAGGGTGCGCCGGACCATCTCGATCCACCGCACGGGCAGCCCGGTACCGGCGGCCCGGTCGTAGAAGCGGGGCGCGACCCGGCTCTCGATCAGCTCGTAGAGGGCGGCGGCCTCCAGGTGGTCCCGGCGGTCCTCGTCCGCCCCGAGCCCGTCGGCGGTCGGGATGGCCCAGCCGAAGTCCGGCTCGAACCACTCGTCCCACCAGCCGTCCAGGACGGACAGGTTGAGGCACCCGTTCAGCGCGGCCTTCATGCCGCTGGTCCCGCACGCCTCGAGCGGCCGCAGCGGGTTGTTCAGCCAGACGTCGCAGCCCGGGTAGAGCTTCTGCGCCATGGCCATGCCGTAGTCGGGCAGGAAGACGATGCGGTGCCGCACCCGCGGGTCGTCGGCGAACCGCACCAGCTCCTGCACGAGCCGCTTCCCGCCGTCGTCCGCCGGGTGGGCCTTGCCGGCGACCACGATCTGCACCGGCCGGTCCGGGTCGAGCAGCAGCCGCCGCAGCCGGTCCGGGTCGCGCAGCATCAGGGTCAGGCGCTTGTACGAGGGCACCCGGCGGGCGAAGCCGATCGTGAGCACGTCCGGGTCCAGCACGGAGTCCACCCAGCCCAGTTCCGCCTCGGCGGCCCCGCGCTGGCGCCAGGAGGCGCGCAGCCGGTCCCGTACCTCCTGGACCAGTTGCTCGCGCAGCACCCGGCGCAGGTCCCACACGTCCTGGTCCGGGATGTCGGCGACGGCGTCCCAGCGCGCCGAGCCGCCGACGGACAGCGCGTCCTCCGTCCGGCCGGCGCCGATCTGGCGGGCGCCGACGCGGACGACCTCGGGGGCCACCCAGGTCGGGGCGTGGACCCCGTTGGTGACCGAGGTGATGGGCACGTCGGACGGGTCGAAGCCGGGCCACAGCCCGGCGAACATCTCCCGGCTGACCGCGCCGTGCAGGGTGGACACCCCGTTGGCCCGCTGGGCCAGGCGCAGCCCCATGACGGCCATGTTGAAGACGCCCGGGTCGCCGCCGGGGTAGGACTCGGCTCCCAGTTCCAGGATCCGCTCGACGGGTACGCCCTCCAGCTCCCCGCCCTCACCGAAGTGGCGGGCGACCAAGGACCGCTCGAAGCGGTCGATGCCGGCCGGGACGGGGGTGTGGGTGGTGAAGACGGTCCCGGCACGGACCGCCTCGACGGCGGCGTCGAAGCCGAGGCCGCGCTCCCGCTCCAGTTCCCTTATGCGCTCCAGCCCCAGGAACCCGGCGTGTCCCTCGTTGGTGTGGAACACCTCGGGCTCGGGATGCCCGGTGATCCGGCAGTAGGCGCGGACCGCCCGGACCCCGCCGATGCCCAGCAGCATCTCCTGCAGCAGCCGGTGGTCGCTGCCGCCGCCGTAGAGCCGGTCGGTCACCTCGCGGGCGGCGGCGTCGTTGTCCTCGACGTCGGAGTCCAGGAGCAACAGCGGTACGCGTCCGACGCGGGCCTGCCAGATGTGCGCGTGCAGGGCGCGCCCGCCGGGCAGGGTCAGCGAGACCCGGGCCGGGGTCCCGTCCTCCTGGCGGACCAGGTCGAGGGGGAGTTCGTTGGGGTCGAGCACGGGATAGTGCTCCTGCTGCCAGCCGTCACGGGAGAGGGACTGGCGGAAGTAGCCGTGCCGGTAGAGCAGTCCCACCCCGATGAGGGGGACGCCGAGGTCGCTGGCGGCCTTGAGGTGGTCCCCGGCGAGGATGCCGAGGCCGCCGGAGTACTGGGGCAGCGCGGCGGTGATCCCGAATTCGGGGGAGAAGTAGGCGAGGGCGGCGGGCAGTTCCGGGCCGTTCTCCTGGCTCTGGTACCACCTCCCGCCGTTGACGTAGTCATCGAGGTCGGCGGCGGCGACGGCGAGCCGGCGCAGGAACCTGCGGTCGGCGGCCAGCTCCGCGAGCCGGGTGGCGGACACGGCACCGAGCAGCCGGACGGGATCGCCATGGGCGGCCTGCCAGCCCTCGGGGTCGACGGATTGGAAGAGTTCGCGGGTCTCGGCATGCCACGACCAGCGCAGATTGCGCGCGAGGTCGGCGAGCGGCAGCAGGGTCTCCGGGAGGACGGGGCGCACGGTGAATCGACGGATAGCCTTCACGTGTTCCACCTTCGCAGGGGATGACGGATCGGAGCGGCCGCACCACGCTGTGCATCCGCGCATCACCCCGGGAAGGCTAGCGCCGCCCGGCCCGCGCGACCACGCCGCCTCCGCCGGCCGGCCTCCGAGCCGCATCCGCGGCCGGCCCCGGCCGCGGGCTTCGGCCGCCCGCTTCGGTCCCACACTCTGAGATCCCGGGAAAACGGGCCGACTGCCCGCCCCCCACCCCGAACCGTGCCGATCCGGTCAACTCCGACGCGTCCACGTACGGGTACAGCTTGGCCGTCATCGGACGGCATTCATCCGCTTCCTTCCGCTTTGACACCGCCGTTCCGTGCGCCGGGAGGGGGTCGAGTGACGGGCGAGACCCGCGTGACATGTCGCTCCATCAGGTAGTCCTGGCCGACTTGACGAAGCCCGGGCGGATCTCGTCCCGGCGCTGGGTATTGGCCGTGCCACTACGTACGAGTAGTTAACCGAGCGCGCGGATTGGGCGGAGTGAGAGTGGGAAGGGCTCCCCGGGTACACGTGGTACACGCACGGCGCACCCGCACCCAACCTCTCCCGCCACCCGAGTGAACGCGGACAGGAGCGGCCATGCCCGCAGCCCAGCCGTCCACCGAGCGGCTAGAAACAGAGCGAACAGAGCGTGCACTACCAGCCGGGATCCCGGCTGGCCCGTCACCGAGCCCTGCGAACTGCCCCCAGGTGAGCCCATCATGATCGGTCGCATTCCCGTGCTGGACGTCCGCCCCGCCGTCGACTGCGGCGCCAGACCCGCCAAGGCGGTGGTGGACGAGGTGTTCGAGATCTCCGCCACCGTGTTCCGCGAGGGACACGACGCCGTAGCCGCCCACGTCGTGCTCCGGGACCCGAGCGGGCGGCTGCGGCCCCCCGTCCCCATGCGCGAGCTGGCCCCCGGCACCGACCGCTGGGGGGCCCGGGTCTCCGCCGACGTCGAGGGGAGGTGGACGTACACCGTCGAGGCCTGGAGCGATCCGGTGGCCACCTGGCGGGCCCACGCCGCGATCAAGATCCCCGCCGGGATCGACACCGGGGTCACCCTGCTCGAAGGCGCCGAGCTCTACGAGCGGGCCGGGGCCCGGATCCCCAAGCGCGACGGCCGCCAGGACGTCTTCGGGGCCGCCGAGACCATGCGGGACGAGGACCTGGAGGTGTCCGTACGGTATGCGGCCGCGCTCCGGCCGGCCGTCGACGCCGCCTTCGCCCGGCGCCCGTACCGCGAGCTGGTCAGCGCCTCCAAGCCGCTCCCGCTGCTGGTCGAGCGCAAGCGGGCCCTCTTCGGCTCCTGGTACGAGATGTTCCCCCGGTCGGAGGGGGCCGTGGTCACGCCGGGCGAGGTCCCGGTCAGCGGGACCTTCCGGACCGCCGCCGAGCGGCTGCCCGCCATCGCCGCCATGGGCTTCGACGTGGTGTACCTGCCGCCCATCCACCCCATCGGCAGCACCTACCGCAAGGGCCCCAACAACACCCTCTCCGCGGGCAGTTGGGACCCGGGCGTCCCGTGGGCCATCGGCTCCACCGAGGGCGGGCACGACGCCGTCCATCCCGAACTGGGAACCATCGAGGACTTCGACGCCTTCGTGGCCCGCGCCCGCGAGCTGAACCTGGAGATCGCCCTCGACTTCGCCCTCCAGTGCTCCCCGGACCACCCGTGGGTGGAGAAGAACCCGCAGTGGTTCCGCCACCGCGCCGACGGGACGATCGCGTACGCCGAGAACCCGCCGAAGAAGTACCAGGACATCTACCCCATCCACTTCGATACCGACATGGCCGGCATCGTGCAGGAGACCTGCCGGATCCTGCGGTACTGGATGGATCACGGCGTCCGCATCTTCCGCGTCGACAACCCGCACACCAAGCCCGTGGTCTTCTGGCAGAAGGTGATCGCGGACATCAACAAGTCCGACCCGGACGTGATCTTCCTGGCCGAGGCCTTCACCCGGCCGGCGATGATGCGCGCCCTGGCCGCCGTCGGGTTCCAGCAGTCGTACACCTACTTCACCTGGCGCAACACCAAGGCCGAGCTGACCGAATACCTGACCGAGCTCGCGGGCACCCACTCGGCGTCGGTCATGCGGCCGAACTTCTTCGTCAACACCCCGGACATCCTCCACGCCTACCTCCAGCACGGCGGCCGCCCCGCCTTCGAGGTGCGCGCGGTCCTCGCCGCCACCCTCTCCCCCGCCTGGGGCATCTACGCCGGCTACGAGCTCTGCGAGAACGAGCCGGTCCGGGAGGGCAGCGAGGAGTACATGAACTCCGAGAAGTACGAGTACCGGCCGCGCGACTGGGCCGCCGCCGAGCGCGAGGGCCGCACCATCGCCCCGCTGATCACCACCCTGAACCGGGTCCGGCGCCGCCACCCCGCCCTCCAGCAGCTGCGCGACATCCACTTCCACCCGACCGACAACGAACAGGTGATCGCCTATTCGAAGCACTCCGGGGGCAATTCCGTACTGGTGGTCGTCAACCTCGATCCGCACCACACCCAGGAGGCGACGGTGTCGTTGGACATGCCGGTACTCGGCCTCGACTGGCACGGGTCCCTCGCGGTGCGCGACGAGCTCACCGGCGAGACCTATCACTGGGGCAGGGCGAACTACGTGCGCCTAGAGCCGGGCCGCACGCCCGCGCACGTACTGGTCGCTCTGCGACCGTCCCCGCCCACCGGAGGGTCACCCACCACATGATGATCAACGATCCCGTCCACGACACGTTCGAGGACACCCCCGCCAAGGACCGCGATCCCGACTGGTTCAAGCGGGCCGTCTTCTACGAGGTCCTCGTCCGCTCCTTCCACGACAGCAACGGCGACGGCGTGGGGGACCTCAAGGGGCTCACCGCCAAACTGGACTACCTCCAGTGGCTCGGCGTCGACTGTCTCTGGCTGCCGCCGTTCTTCGCGTCACCGCTGCGCGACGGGGGCTACGACGTCTCCGACTACACCTCGGTGCTCCCCGAGTTCGGCGACCTCGCCGACTTCGTGGAGTTCGTGGACGCCGCGCACCAGCGCGGCATGCGGGTGATCATCGACTTCGTCATGAACCACACCAGCGACCAGCACGAGTGGTTCCAGCAGTCCCGCAAGGACCCGGACGGACCGTACGGCGACTACTACATGTGGGCGGACAACGACAAGCAGTACCAGGACGCCCGCATCATCTTCGTCGACACCGAGACCTCGAACTGGACGTACGACCCGCTGCGCAAGCAGTACTACTGGCACCGCTTCTTCTCGCACCAGCCGGACCTGAACTTCGAGAACCCGGCCGTGCAGGAGGAGATCATCTCCGCGCTGCGGTTCTGGCTGGACCTCGGCATCGACGGCTTCCGCCTCGACGCCGTGCCCTACCTGTACGCCGAGGAGGGCACCAACTGCGAGAACCTCCCCCGCACCCACCAGCTCCTCAAGCGGGTCCGGGCCGAGATCGACGCGCACTACCCGGACACCGTGCTGCTCGCCGAGGCCAACCAGTGGCCCGAGGACGTCGTCGACTACTTCGGCGACTTCTCCACGGGCGGGGACGAATGCCACATGGCCTTCCACTTCCCGGTCATGCCGCGCATCTTCATGGCCGTCCGAAGAGAGTCCCGCTACCCCGTCTCCGAAATCCTGGCCAAGACCCCGGCGATCCCGGAGCGCTGCCAGTGGGGCATCTTCCTGCGCAACCACGACGAGCTGACCCTCGAGATGGTCACCGACGAAGAGCGCGACTACATGTACGCCGAGTACGCCAAGGACCCGCGGATGCGGGCCAACATCGGCATCCGGCGCCGGCTCGCCTCGCTCCTGGACAACGACCGCAACCAGATGGAGCTGTTCACCGCCCTGCTGCTGTCGCTGCCCGGCTCGCCGGTGCTCTACTACGGCGACGAGATCGGCATGGGCGACAACATCTGGCTGGGCGACCGCGACGGCGTCCGCACGCCCATGCAGTGGACCCCGGACCGCAATGCCGGTTTCTCTTCCTGCGATCCGGGCAGGCTGAACCTGCCGGTCATCATGGACCCGGTCTACGGGTACCAGGTCACCAATGTCGAGGCCGCGATGGCATCGCCCTCCTCACTGCTGCACTGGACCCGCCGACTGATCGAGATCCGCAAGGCGAACCCGGCCTTCGGTCTCGGCTCGTACACCGAACTGCCCTCGTCCAACCCGGCGGTACTCGCGTTCCTGCGCGAGTTCGGGGACGACCTGGTGCTGTGCGTGCACAACTTCTCGCGCTTCGCGCAGCCCACCGAACTGGACCTGAGGTCGTTCAACGGACGGGTCCCGGTGGAGCTCACGGGTGATGTGCGCTTCCCGCCGATCGGCGAGTGGCCGTACCTGCTGACCCTGGCGGGCCACGGCTTCTACTGGTTCCGGCTGCGTACGGAGCAGCGCGCCGAGCAGTAGCCGGGTACGGGGCGGGCAGCTCGAACGGGTCAATCGCCCGCCCCTGTACGGACCATCCTGACCCGACACTCGCATACGCCGGAGAAGCAACTGCCGCGCATCCGGGACACTCTGCGCATTCTGTGACGGCCCGGGGAAAGGACGCGACGCCATGTCGGAGGCTGCATCCGCCCGGAGCCGGCTGACGGCCGACCGGGCCGCCGGGATCGGCCCGCTGGAACCGATGCTGCGGGCCTGGCTGCCCACCCAGCGCTGGTTCGCGGGCAAGGGCCGCCCCATCAGCAGGCTCAGGGCCGTATCGACGGCCGACCTGCTGCCGCCGGGCTCGAACCCCGGACTGCTGCACGTGCTCCTCGACGTGGACGGGGACTGCTACCAGCTGCTCCTGGGCATCCGGCCCTCGCTGCCGCCGGCCCTCGCGCCCGCGCTGATCGGCCACGCCGAGGACGGCCCGTACGCGGGGCGCGCGGTGTACGAGGCGCTCGGCGATCCGCGTCTCGCGGCGATGCTGCTGGAGCGGATGCGCTCCCCCGGCGCCCTGGGACCGCTGCGTTTCGACCGGGATCCGGACGCCCCGATCCCGGCCGGGCTGGCCCCGCGTCAGCTGTCAGGCGAGCAGACCAATTCGTCGCTCATCTACGGAGATTCGTTCATTCTGAAGGTGTTCCGGCGGGTCGGCCCCGGGGTCAATCCGGACCTGGAGCTGCCCAGGGCGCTGGCCGCCGTCGGCTGCACCCGCGTCCCTGCGCCCGTCGCCTGGTACGAGGCCGAGCCGGCCGGGAGCGAGCCGCTGACCCTGGGCGTGCTCCAGCCGTACCTGCGCGGCTCCGACGACGGCTGGCAGCTCGCGCTGCGGCGGCTCGCCGCCGGGGCCGACTTCACCGCCGAGGCGCACGCGCTGGGCCGGGCCACCGCCGAGGTGCACAGCGCGCTCGCCGCCGCCCTGCCCACCGTCGCGCTCGGGCCGGAGCAGACGGCCCGGCTCGCCGCCGGGATGACGGCCCGGCTGGCCGCCACGGCCCGCGAGGTGCCGGCGCTGCGGCCCTACGAGGCGGGGCTGCGGGGAGCGTTCGACGCGCTGGCCGGCTCCCGGGGCTCCGGGGTCCCCGCCCAGCGGATCCACGGGGACCTCCATCTGGGGCAGACCCTGCGCACCCTCGACGGCAGCTGGTCGTTGATCGACTTCGAGGGCGAGCCGGCCCGGCCGCTGGCCGACCGGCGCCGCCCCGAGCCGGCGGTGCGGGACATCGCCGGGATACTGCGTTCCTTCGACTACGCCGCCCGCTCGCACCGGCCGTTCGCGCCCGCGTGGGCCGACGACTGCCGGGCCGCCTTCTGCGAGGGCTACGCCCGCACCACGGGCAGCGACCCGCGCGAGGACCCCGTCCTGCTGCGGGCGTACGAGACCGACAAGGCGGTGTACGAGGCGCGCTACGAGTCCCGGCACCGCCCCGACTGGCTGCACGTCCCGATGGCCGCGATCCGCCGGCTCTCGGAGCCCCAGCGGCCCGCCCACCGGATGCCGCCGCCCCCGCCCGCCCCCGGCTCCATCTCCGCCCACCCCCAACCCCATCAGAAGCCCCCGAGGAGGCCGCTCGCGTGAGCGCCGCACGACAGCCGTCACCGACCGAGGTCCGCGACGAAGCCGCATCCGCCGTTCCGGCCGCGGCGCGCAAACCGCGCGCCCCCCGGGCCCGCAGCGCCGCGCCGTCCCAAGGAGTCCGCCCCGCGCCCGCGCTCGGCGGGGAGGAACGGGCCCGGCTGCTGGAGGGCCGGCACCACGATCCGCACGCGCTGCTCGGCGCCCACGTCCAGCGGGGCGGGGTGGTCTTCCGCGTGCTGCGCCCGTACGCCAAGGCCGTCACCGTCGTCGCCAAGGGGCTGCGGGCCGAGCTCTCCGAGGAGGGCGACGGGCTGTTCTCCGGGCTGCTGCCGCTCACCGGGGTGCCGGACTACCGGCTGCTGGTCACCTATGACGGCGACGAGCTCGAGGTCCACGACCCGTACCGGTTCCTGCCCGCGCTCGGCGAGCTGGACCTGCACCTGATCGGCGAGGGCCGCCACGAGCAGCTGTGGAAGGCGCTCGGCGCCGAGCCGATGGAGCACCAGGGCGTGGCCGGCACCCGGTTCACGGTGTGGGCCCCGAACGCGCAGGGGGTGCGCATCGCCGGGGACTTCTCGTACTGGGACTCCGGCGCCTACCCGATGCGCTCGCTGGGCTCCAGCGGCGTGTGGGAGCTCTTCCTGCCCGGTGTGGGCGCCGGGGCGCTCTACAAGTACGACATCACGCGCCCCGACGGCAGCCACACCCTGCGCGCCGACCCGATGGCCCGCTCCGCGGAGGTGCCGCCGGCCACCGCCTCGGTGGTCACCGCCTCCCGGCACGTGTGGGAGGACGCCGAGTGGATGGGGAACCGCGGCGCCCGGCCCCTGCACGAGGCCCCCATGTCGGTGTACGAGCTGCACCTGGCGTCCTGGCGGCCCGGGCTCTCGTACCGGCAGCTCGCCGAGCAGCTCCCGGCCTACGTCAAGGAGCTCGGCTTCACGCACGTCGAGCTGATGCCGATCGCCGAGCACCCCTTCGGCGGTTCCTGGGGTTACCAGGTCACCGGCTTCTACGCGCCGACCTCGCGGATGGGCACGCCGGACGACTTCCGCTTCCTCGTGGACTCGCTGCACCGGGCCGGGATCGGGGTGCTCGTCGACTGGGTGCCCGCGCACTTCCCGCGCGACGACTGGGCGCTCGCCGAGTTCGACGGCCGGCCGCTGTACGAGCACCAGGACCCGCGGCGGGCCGCGCACCCGGACTGGGGGACGCTGGAGTTCGACTACGGGCGCAAGGAGGTCCGCAACTTCCTCGTCGCCAACGCCGTGTACTGGTGTGAGGAGTTCCACGTGGACGGGCTGCGCGTGGACGCGGTGGCCTCGATGCTCTACCTGGACTACTCGCGCCAGGAGGGCGAGTGGTCGCCGAACGAGCACGGCGGGCGGGAGAACCTGGACGCGGTGTCGTTCCTCCAGGAGATGAACGCCACCGTGTACCGGCGCTGCCCGGGCGTGGTGACGATCGCGGAGGAGTCCACGGCGTGGAACGGGGTCACCCGGCCCACGGACTCGGGCGGCCTGGGCTTCGGCCTGAAGTGGAACATGGGCTGGATGCACGACACCCTGCGCTACATGTCGAAGGAGCCGGTGCACCGCAAGTACCACCACCACGACATGACCTTCGGGATGGTCTACGCCTTCAGTGAGAACTACGTGCTGCCGATCTCGCACGACGAGGTGGTGCACGGCAAGGGCGCGCTGGTGTCGAAGATCCCCGGGGGCGACTGGTGGCAGCAGCGGGCCTCCCACCGCGCCTACCTGGGCTTCATGTGGGCCCATCCGGGCAAGCAACTCCTGTTCATGGGGCAGGAGTTCGCGCAGGGCTCGGAGTGGTCGGAGGCGCACGGGCCGGACTGGTGGCTGCTGGACGAGTCCTATTCGGCGGCCGGCGACCACCGGGGCGTGCGCGACCTGGTGGGTGACCTGAACCGCACCTACACGGCGACGCCCGCCCTGTGGCAGCAGGACAGCGTGCCGGAGGGCTTCGCGTGGGTGGAGGCGGACGCCGCGGACGACAACGTCTTCGCCTTCCTGCGGTACGCGCACGACGGCTCGCCGCTCCTGTGCGTGTCGAACTTCTCGCCGGTGGTCCGCAACGGGTACCGGATCGGGGTGCCCGAGGAGTTCCCGGTGTGGCGGGAGGTGCTCAACACGGACCGGGAGGAGTACGGGGGCAGCGGCGTGCGCCAGCCGCAGCCGCTGCACCCCGAGCCGGTCCCGGCGCAGGGCCGGCCGGCGAGCCTGCGGATCACGCTGCCCCCGCTGGCCACGGTCTGGTTCAGGCCGTAACGGTCGGTCCGGTGGCCCGGGCCAGGTGCTCCTCCAGCTCCTGGAGCAGCTTGCGCTTGGCCCGGGCCCCGACCATCTGCCGTACGGGCTCGCCGTCACGGAAGACGAGCAGGGTCGGCATGGACAGCACCCCGTACCGCGTGAGCGTCCCCGGGTTGGAGTCCGCGTCGATCTGCACGACCTTGAGGCGGTCGGCCTCCTCGGCGGCGACGGCGGACAGCACCGGCGCCAGCTGGCGGCAGGGGCCGCACCAGTCCGCGGTGAACTCGACGAGGACGGGCCTGCCGCGCTCGGCGAGCACCTCGGTGTCGAAGTCCGCGTCGGTCACCTCTGCCACACCCCGGGCGTGGATCATGTCGTTTCCCCTCTCAGGTCGTCGCTCTCATGTCGTCGCTCCCGTGCGGTCGGTCCCGCGCGGCCGTCCCGGGGGGCGAGCCCGTCGGCCGTCAGCTCACAGCGCGGCGCCGCGTCCGCGCCCGCGGTCTGCTCGGCGGCGGCGAGCTGCCGCGCGACCTGGTCCCGTACGTCGGCCAGCTGGCCGATCAGCCCGTCCAGCTCGGCGAGCTTGCGCCGGTAGACAGCGAGCGAGGCCGGGCAGGAGTCCCCGGCCGGGTGGCCGGCCCGCAGACAGTCCACGAACGGCCGGGTCTCCTCCAGCTCGAAGCCGAAGTCCTGGAGCATCCGGATCTGGCGCAGCAGGCGCAGGTCGTCCTCGTCGTACGTGCGGTAGCCGTTGTCCGCGCGCCGGGCGGACAACAGCCCGCGGGACTCGTAGTACCGCAGGGTCCGCGTGCTGGTTCCGGCCCGCTCCGCCAGTTCGCCGATTCGCATGCCCCGACGCTAATCCTTGACGCCGACGTCAAGGCAAGGCGGCGACAATGTGGAGGGGCTGTGAGGGGCCTTGCGCCGAATGTCTTTGGCTGGAACCGTACGAGGAGTGGATCTTTGAGTTCCTCGAGTCCACCGATTACCGGACAGTCGCCGGGAAACCCGCGAAAAACCCCTGACTTCATGGGACTTTCCTACGAGTTATGGGCTTGTTTGTTTGGTCTGTAGTCGGCGATGCCCAGCCACTCCTACGGTGTGCCGTGTGCACTCCAGCCCACCTTTCAATGCCCCCGCCGCGCGTCGTCTGCGCGCGGCCCTGGGCATGGCTCCCGGTCATGTCGCCTATGGCCTGCGTGCCCAGTACGGACTGATCGTCGCGCCCGAGACCGTGATGGCCTGGGAACGCGGCGAGATCTCGCCCACCTCCGCCGAGCTCACGGCCCTCGCCGGCGTCCTGTGGTGCTCACCCGGGGAGCTGCTCGCGGAGCCGGTCACCTTGCGGGAGCACCGCATCGCCAGGGGGCTGTCCGCCGACGATCTGGCCCGGCGACTCGGTCTGGAGACGGCCTCCTACCAGAAGATGGAGGACACCGGTCGCTGGAAGGGCAACGAGCGGCAGTCCGCCGCCCTGGCGACGGTGCTGGGGCTGACGCTGGCCCAGTTCGTGACGGCCACCGGCAAGGAGGACGAGCTGGCGGACCTGCTGCGCAGCGCGGTGACCACGCGCTGGCAGGCGTACGTCAAGCCGCTGGCCAAGCTGCTGCCGATCCCCAAGGGCCACCTGGAGGCCGTACTGGAGCAGCTCCACGCGGACTACCAGTCCCGGATGGTGGCCACCCTGAGCTGGGGCGGCGGTGGGGGCGAGGCCGCCAGCGGGGACGCGGGGCGGGAGTTCCTCGCCGAGATCGTGGACCGCTTCTGGCAGCTCGCGGGCGGTGCGTCGTAGGACACGACCCGGACGTCGCAGGGCACGACCTAGAACACCGACTCCGCCTCGTACATGCGGTTCTCGGGGACGGTCTTCAGCTCGGTGACGGCGGAGGCCAGCGGGGCCATCACGATGTCGGTGCCGCGCAGGGCGGTCATGTTGCCGAACTCGCCGCGGTGGACGGCCTCGACGGCGTGCCAGCCGAAGCGGGTGGCGAGGACGCGGTCGTAGGCGGTGGGTACGCCGCCGCGCTGGACGTGGCCGAGGATGACGGGCCGGGCCTCCTTGCCCAGCCGGTGCTCCAGCTCGATGGCCAGGCGGTTGCCGATGCCGGCGAAGCGCTCGTGACCGTACTGGTCGATGGCGCCCTTCTCGTACGGCATGGAGCCCTCGGCGGGGTGCGCGCCCTCGGCGACGCAGATGACGGCGAACTTCTTGCCGCGCGCGAATCGTTCCTCCACCATCTTCACCAGGGCGTCCACCTCGAAGCGGCGCTCCGGCAGGCAGATCCCGTGGGCGCCGCCGGCCATGCCCGACTCCAGGGCGATCCAGCCCGCGTGGCGGCCCATGACCTCGACGACCATCACGCGCTGGTGTGATTCGGCGGTGGTCTTCAGGCGGTCGATGGCCTCGGTGGCGACCATGACGGCGGTGTCGAAGCCGAAGGTGCGGTCGGTGGAGGAGATGTCGTTGTCGATGGTCTTCGGCACGCCGACGACCGGCATCCCGGCGTCCGACAGCATCCGGGCGGCGGTCAGGGTGCCCTCGCCGCCGATCGGGATGAGCGCGTCGAGGCCGTAGCGCTCGGCCAGCTCCTGGGCGTTCTCGGCGGCCTCGTGGAGGCGGGCGCGCTCCATGCGCGCCGAACCGAGGATCGTGCCGCCGCGGGCGAGGATGCCGCTGACGGCATTGATGTCGAGGGGGCGGAAGTGTCCGTCGAGGAGGCCCTTGAAACCGTCCTCGAAACCGATGACCTCATCCCCGTGCCCGACCAGGGCACGGTGTACGACCGACCGGATGACAGCGTTCAGTCCCGGGCAGTCGCCGCCTGCGGTGAGAACTCCGATACGCATCGTGCTGTGTCTCCTGCTCCTGGTCGTACCTGGCCGTACACGTGCGGGCGGACGGCCGTACATATGAAGGGCGTATTGGTGAAGCCTGTCCGATTGTTCCACGGGCAGGGTGCGGCGCGCTTTGTGCCGGTCCGCCGACAGGGCCTTCCGGCCCCGCGGGAAGGGCCCTTTTCCTGGCGGGCGCCCTAGCCAGCCGCAGAGGTATTGTCAAGAGGTCAAGACCACCCTAACTGGGTCAGTGGACTCCCAGACACACATGGACGGAGAGCACGCGTGACGCGCAGCGTGTACGTGACCGGTATCGAGCGGGGGGACGGCCGCCAGGTCGTCGAACTGGGGATCATGGAGCTCCTGACCCGGCAGACGGGCCGGGTCGGCGTCTACCGCCCGCTGCTCCACGACGCACCGGACCGGCTCTTCGAGGTGCTGAAGGCGCGCTACCGGATCGATCAGGACGCCGCGACGGCCTTCGGCATGGAGTACCAGGAGGCATCGGCGATCCTCGCCGAGAAGGGCACCGACGAGCTGGTCTCCCGGCTGGTGGACCGCTTCCACCGGGTGGCCCGCGACTACGAGGTCATGCTGGTCCTCGGCACCGACTACGCCGACACCAACCTCCCGGACGAGCTGGCTCTCAACGCCCGCCTCGCCAACGAGCTGGGTGCGGTGGTCGTCCCCGTCGTGGGCGGCACCAAGCGCCCCGCCGAGGCCGTGCGCGCCGAGGCCCGCAACGCCTACCGCGCGTACGAGAGCCTGGGCTGCCACGTCGTCGCGATGGTGGTCAACCGGGTGGCCCCCGAGGACCGCGACCTCATAGCCGAGCGGCTGGCCGCCCGGCTGCCCGTGCCCTGCTACGTGCTCCCGGACGACAAGTCGCTGTCCGCGCCGACCGTCGCCCAGATCACCCGGGCGCTCGGCGGCGAGGTGCTTCTCGGGGATGAGGCCGGGCTGGCGCGCGACGCCCTGGACTTCGTCTTCGGCGGCGCCATGCTGCCGAACTTCCTGAACGCCCTGACCCCCGGCTGTCTCGTCGTCACCCCCGGGGACCGCTCCGACCTCGTGGTCGGCGCGCTGGCCGCGCACACCTCGGGGACCCCGCCGATCGCCGGTGTGCTGCTGACCCTGAACGAGCGTCCCGGCCCGGACATCCTGACCCTGGCCTCGAAGCTGGCGCCGGGCACGCCGGTGGTGTCGGTGGCCGGCAACAGCTTCCCGACCGCCGCCGAACTCTTCTCGCTGCAGAGCCGGTTGAACTCCGCGACCCCGCGCAAGCTGGAGACGGCGCTCGGCCTCTTCGAGCGGCACGTGGACACCGGCGAGCTGCGCGACCTGCTGTCGGTGGCCCGCTCGGAGCGCGTCACCCCGATGATGTTCGAGCACGAGCTGCTGGAGCGGGCCCGGTCCGACCGCCGCCGCGTCGTCCTGCCGGAGGGCACCGAGGAGCGTGTGCTGCGCGCCGCGGACGTGGTGCTGCGCCGGGGGGTCTGCGACCTGACCCTGCTGGGTCCGGAGCAGGCGATCCTGAAGAAGGCCGGCGACCTCGGCATCGACATCTCGGGCGCGGAGCTCATCGACCCGGCGACCTCCCCCCTGCGGGAACGTTTCGCCGAGTACTACGCGAAGGCCCGCGCCCACAAGGGCATGACCGTCGAGCTGGCCAACGACGTGGTCACCGACGTCAATTACTTCGGCACCCTCATGGTCCAGGAGGGCCTGGCCGACGGCATGGTCTCCGGATCGGTGCACTCCACCGCCGCGACCATCCGCCCGGCCTTCGAGATCATCAAGACCAAGCCGGAGGCGTCCATCGTCTCCTCGGTCTTCTTCATGTGCCTGGCCGACCGGGTCCTCGTCTACGGCGACTGCGCGGTCAATCCGGACCCGAACGCCGAGCAGCTCGCCGACATCGCCGTCCAGTCGGCCGCCACCGCGGCCGCCTTCGGCGTCGAGCCGCGGATCGCGATGCTCTCGTACTCGACCGGCACCTCGGGCAGCGGCGCCGACGTGGACAAGGTCCGCAAGGCCACCGAGATCGTCCGCGAGCAGCGCCCCGACCTGGCCGTCGAGGGCCCGATCCAGTACGACGCGGCCGTGGAGCCCTCGGTCGCCGCGACCAAGCTGCCCGGGTCCGAGGTGGCCGGCCGCGCGAGCGTGCTGATCTTCCCCGACCTCAACACCGGCAACAACACGTACAAGGCCGTGCAGCGCTCGGCGGGCGCCGTGGCGGTCGGCCCGGTCCTGCAGGGCCTGCGCAAGCCGGTAAACGACCTCTCGCGCGGCGCGCTGGTGCAGGACATCGTCACCACCGTCGCCATCACCGCGATCCAGGCGCAGGGCACGCCCGCGCTCCCCGCCTGACCGCACCGACCGGCCTCCCACCGAAGAACCACGACCGCGACAAGGAAAGACCCCACCGTGACCGCATCGCGCGTACTCGTCCTCAACTCCGGCTCCTCGTCGGTCAAGTACCAGCTCCTCGACATGGCGGACCGCTCCCGGCTCGCGGTGGGCCTGGTGGAGCGCATCGGCGAAGAGACCTCCCGGCTGGTGCACGAACCGCTCGCCGGCCCGGGCGCCGCGGGCGGCAAGCGGGAGACGGCCGGCCGGATCGCCGACCACGAGGCGGCGCTCCAGGCCGTCGCCGCGGAGCTGGCCGCCGACGGGATGGGCCTGGACTCCCCCGAACTGGCCGCGGTGGGGCACCGGGTGGTGCACGGCGGGACGCGGTTCACGCAGCCCACCGTCATCGACGACGAGGTGCTGGCGGAGATCCGCAGCCTGATCCCCCTCGCCCCGCTGCACAACCCGGCGAACGTGACCGGCATCGAGGTGGCGCGCGAGCTGCGCGGGGACATCCCGCAGGTGGCCGTCTTCGACACGGCCTTCCACTCGACGATGCCGGAGCACGTGGCGCGCTACGCGATCGACGCCGCGACGGCCGACAAGTACGCCATCCGGCGGTACGGCTTCCACGGCACCTCCCACGCCTACGTCTCCCGGGCGACGGCCGCGCTGCTGGGGCGGCCGGTGGAGGACGTGAACGTGATCGTGCTGCACCTGGGCAACGGCGCCTCCGCTTCGGCCGTCCGCGGCGGGGTATGCGTGGAGACGTCCATGGGCCTGACCCCGCTGGAGGGCCTGGTCATGGGCACCCGTTCGGGCGATCTCGATCCGGCGGTCATCTTCCACCTGGCGCGGGTGGGCGGCCTCTCGGTGGATGAGATCGATTCGCTCCTGAACAAGAAGAGCGGTCTGCTGGGCATGTGCGGCGACAACGACATGCGCGAGGTGCTGCGGCGGGCGGGCGCGGGCGACGAGGCGGCGAGCACCGCCTTCGCGGCGTACGTCCACCGTCTGAAGAAGTACATCGGCGCGTACGCGGCGGTGCTCGGCCGGGTGGACGCGGTGGCCTTCACGGCCGGGGTGGGCGAGAACGCCTTCCAGGTCCGGGAGGCCGCGGTGGACGGTCTGGCCGAGCTGGGCCTGGTGCTGGACCCGGAGGCCAACGCGGTGCGCTCCCCCGAGCCGCGGCTGGTCTCGGCGGACGGTTCCCGGGTGGCCGTGGCCGTGGTCCCGACGGATGAGGAACTGGAGATCGCCCTGCAGACGTACGCGCTGGTTACCCGTTAGTCACTTGGACTTTCCACCAGACGGAATATTCCGCTACGAAACAAACCGATAGGATCCGCTCCATGCGCCGTTCCAAAATCGTCTGCACGCTGGGCCCCGCCGTCGACTCGTATGAGCAGCTGAAAGCGCTCATCGAGGCAGGTATGAACGTGGCCCGATTCAACTTCAGCCACGGATCCCAGGCAGAACACCAGGAGCGGTACGACCGCGTCCGGAAGGTCTCCGAGGACACCGGGCGCGCCGTCGGCGTCCTCGCCGACCTCCAGGGCCCGAAGATCCGTCTGGAGACCTTCGCCGAGGGTCCCGTCGAGCTGGTGCGCGGTGACGAGTTCACCATCACCACCGAGGACGTCCCGGGTGACAAGTCCATCTGCGGTACCACCTACAAGGGCCTGCCCGGCGACGTCGCCAAGGGTGACCAGATCCTGATCAACGACGGCAACGTCGAGCTCCGGGTGACCGAGGTCGAGGGCCCGCGGGTCAAGACCATCGTCATCGAGGGCGGTGTCATCTCGGACCACAAGGGCATCAACCTGCCGGGTGCCGCCGTCAACGTCCCCGCGCTGTCGGAGAAGGACGTCGACGACCTCCGCTTCGCCCTGCGGATGGGCTGCGACATGGTCGCCCTGTCCTTCGTCCGCGACGCCAACGACGTCAAGGACGTCCACAAGGTCATGGACGAGGAGGGCCGCCGGGTCCCCGTCATCGCCAAGGTGGAGAAGCCGCAGGCCGTCGAGAACATGGAGGCCGTGGTCGCGGCCTTCGACGCGGTCATGGTGGCCCGTGGCGACCTGGCCGTCGAGTACCCGCTCGAGAAGGTCCCGATGGTCCAGAAGCGGCTCATCGAGATGTGCCGCCGCAACGCCAAGCCGGTGATCGTCGCGACCCAGATGATGGAGTCGATGATCACCAACTCCCGCCCGACCCGCGCGGAGGCGTCCGACGTCGCCAACGCCATCCTCGACGGGGCGGACGCGGTCATGCTGTCCGCCGAGTCCTCGGTCGGCGCCTACCCGATCGAGACCGTCAAGACGATGTCGAAGATCGTCGCGGCGGCCGAGGAGGAGCTCCTCTCCAAGGGCCTGCAGCCGCTGGTCCCGGGCAAGAAGCCCCGTACCCAGGGCGGCTCCGTCGCCCGCGCGGCCTGCGAGATCGCCGAGTTCCTCGACGGCAAGGCGCTCATCGCCTTCACCCAGTCCGGTGACACGGCCCGCCGGCTGTCGCGCTACCGCGCCACGCAGCCGATCCTGGCCTTCACCACCGACCCGCACACCCGCAACCAGCTCACGCTGAGCTGGGGCGTCGAGTCGTACGTCGTCCCGCACGTGGACAACACCGACGCGATGGTCGACCTCGTGGACGGCGAGCTGCTCAAGCTCGGCCGCTCGAACGAGGGCGACACCGTGGTCATCACCGCCGGCTCGCCCCCCGGCGTCCCCGGCACCACCAACATGGTCCGGGTCCACCACCTGGGCAGCGGCGCCCGCGACTGACCTCGCCGCACCGCCTGAACTCTGCCGCACAGAGGCCGAGGGCGGCACCCCGGATCCATGAAGGATCAGGGGTGCCGCCCTCGGGTTTTCCGGCTGCTCAGCCGAGATCAGGCCGGACGTTGAAATCTCCGTCCTCGACGAGCGCCCTCTCCAGTCCCAGCGGCTCCGCGAGCGCGTGGTATCCCGCGACGCGCGTGGGACCGACTGGCACGAAGTAGGACTTGAGTACCCGCAGCAGCACCCGGAAGCCGAGATCCGGATCGACGTGGGCGACGACCCGCCGCAGCGCCGGAACCACACCGGGCACCGGGGCATAGGCATGGCTGGCCGTGACCGACTCCAGGTCCCGGGCCACCGAAGCGATCTCGCCCAGCACCGCTTCCGTCAGCCCGCGCGCCGGCGGCGGATCCAGCGGAGCGGGTGCGTCCCCGACGTTCCACGTGATGCGGTACTCGGCGATCTCCTCGATCCAGGTAAGCCACTGGCGTCCCTCAATCCCGCAGGCCCCCAGGTCGAAGTCCCGGAACGTCCCCGCCTGCCACAGTGCGGACAACTCCGGACCGGACAGGTCCGACGCCAGCAGCCGCTTGGTGTCATCCAGCAGCTGATGGGCGAACGCACCGTCCTCGCGTTCCGCGAACCACCCCACGTGGGCCAGGGCGATGGACATCCTGTTCGTCCGGGGATGGTGGAACGTTTTCATCAGGCCGCTGAGTCCGATGTCCGCGCCGAGCCGGCGAGGAACCTGCTTCACCCATGTGTCCTTTACCTCGGGTACGTCGTGTACACGACGTACCCGTCCTGATGCTTTCCTGTCCGAAAGCAGGTGGCCCGCCCCCCGGACCGGGGGGCGGGCCACCGCAGGCACAGCCGGTTCACCTGGGATGATGCGGCTACTCCGGCGGGCCGATGTAGTTCTTGAGGCCCGGGACCGTGAGGGTGCCGCCGAACTGGCCGGCCTGGACGACCTTGACGTTCGTGAAGAACGCGAAGGGGACGTTCAGGGGCGGCGGGCTGTTCGGGGTGAACTCGATCGGGATCAGACCGAAGAGGTTCCCCTTGAGGCTCTCGGTGTACATCGTCACCGTGCCGCCGCGGATCTTGGAGGTGGAGCCGGGGCGGGACTTCAGGTGGGCGACGTTCCCCTCCTTGCCGACGGTCTGGTAGAGGTCCTTGATGTCCAGCGAGTCCGCGGTGAACTTCAGGACCTTCTTCGTCTTGCCGCCGGCCGTCTTGACCTCGACGATGCCGTGGTAGTCCAGGCCGTAGAGGGTCAGCAGGGAGCTGTCGAGGTACCAGGGCTCGTCCGGCAGGAGCGGGACGCCCTGCTCCAGCTCGGCGTCGGCCAGGGCCTTCGCGTCGTAGGTCGGGCAGGGGAAGGGTTCCTTCCCGTCCGCGTCCTTCGTCGCCCCGTCCTTGTCGTCGGACGCGTCCTCGCCGGCCGTGCCCGTCTCGTCCTTCGGGGTCTTGGCGGTGTCCTTGACCTCGTCGGAGAGCTCCTCGACGGATGCGCCCGCCGTCTTCGCCGCCTCGCGGATCGCGTCGGTGGCCGGGTCCGGCGCCGGGGCGGTCGGGGCGGGCTTCGTCGTGGTGGGGGTGGGCGTCGGGGTCGCCGTCGCCTTCGTGTCCTTGAGGGGCGCGGTGAGGCCGTCGGTGAGGTCCTTGAGCGCGTCGCCGAGACCCAGCGGGTCGAGCGGGTTCGCGGTCTTGGTCGGCGACGGGGAGGGTGCGGTGGCCTGGGTGCCGGCCTTGGTGTCCGCCGGGGGCTTGGTGGCCGTCGGGGACGGGGATGTACTGGGCTTCGGCTTCGCGGAAGCGGACGGCGAGGGGCTCGCGCCGGGCGACGCGCTCGCACTCCCGCTCGCGCTCGGCGAGGGCTTCGCCGAGGCCGTCGGCGACGGTGACTGCGTCGGCTCGTCGGACCGCGTCACACACGGCCCGGGGGCGAACGGGATGTCCGTCTCGTCGGCGACGGCCAGCTTGGGCGCCATGCCCATCCCGACGAACACGGCCGTCGGCATGGCCGCCAGCGCCATCGTCTTGCCGACGGGTATCTGGAGCTTGTTCAGCAGCGACTTCCTGGGCGCCGCGTGTCGCGGCCCCTTGCTCTCACGGGACTGCGCGCCGGGGGCCACGCCCCGCTGCGTCTCGTCACCCCGCACTGTTCCTCCCGCCATCGGCGTGGGCAGTCGTCTCGCTCGCGTATGCCGGCATGTCCGTGTCGCGCTGTCCCGGAACGCCGTGGGGGCCCGCCGCCATCGTCTCCGCCTTGCCCAGGTCGACCGAGGCCTGCCGGCCGTCCGCCAAAGGCTCCTCCGCCCGCTGTCCCGGGACCCAGGCGAGCGCGAGGGCGCCGCCGAGGAGCGCGGGGACGAAGCCCAGGCCGAAGCCGCCGAGGTTCGACACCGGCAGCGACACCAGGGCCAGCAGGATCGAGGCGACACCGGCGAAGACCCGGATCGCCTGCTGGAACCAGAGGGCGAGCCCCAGCGTGATCAGCAGGATCCCGATGATCAGTGCGCCCGCGCCGCCCGTGGTGGCCATCGCGAGGCTGAGGTTGCCGAGCCGGAGGTCCGCGTACGGGAAGTACGCGATCGGGAAGCCGCTGATGAGGGTGAACAGCCCGGCCCAGAAAGGACGGCGGCCGCGCCAGGCGTAGAAGTGGTACCACACCATGGTCAGCCAGGCGTCGTCTTCGGCGCGAACGTAAACCGGGGCCTGGGGGTTCATGGACAACAGCTCCCTGGAAACGGTGGTACGGAAATCTCTGGAGCCCGGACGGGCGGGCGGCGACCGGGAATCGCGCCGCCGACCGCCCTCCGGTCACTCGCCGGGACGGATTACTTCTCGTCCTGGTAGCACGGCTGGTCGCCACCGAGCAGGCGCAGCTTCAGGTCGGGCAGCTTGAACGTGCCCGCCGTGGTCGCCCACGCCTTCTGGCGCACGTTCGTCAGGATCGCCTTGTCGGCGCGCTGCGAGAACGCGTACGGGCTGGCGACCGTGCCGGCCTGCGGCTTGGTCTTGTGGCTCGCGTCACCGACCGCGACACCGATGTCCAGGTTCTTGAACTCGGCGTCGGTGTCGAGCTCCGCAACATCCAGGTAGATGTTGTCGGCGACGGCCGGCTTGCCCTTGTGGCCCGTGCGCAGCTGCAGCGTGATGTTGCCCAGCGGCGTCGGGGTCACCAGCGACTGGCACATGTTGGTGATCTCGGCGTGGCTGAACCCGGAGATGGTGACCGGGTGGTGCTGCGCGTTGCCCTTGAGGTCATGACCCTCGGCAATGCCGCCGTACTGGATGAGGTTGTCACCGTCGAGCTTGTCGGCCGAGACCTTGAAGTCCTGGCCGGAGACGCTGAAGGACGCCGCGAGGGCACCCTGCGCCAGACCCACACCGACCGCGGCGGTGGCCGCGATGCTCGGCACCATGACGAGCGCGAAGCGCTTCCATCTGGTCCCGCCACGAACCTGAGAACTCATTTCGTTCCTCCTTCTCGGACGTACATCTCCGGTCCGGGCCGTGCCCGTCCTGGGATGGGAGAAGTGCTACGTCCTCGGGAAGGAGCGCAAGCGGCCGGGCCGCGGCCGAGCCACGTCCGAATCACCGGCGATCACCCCCGAGCGACAACCACTGGGCCACGCGTTCGCGCAACCTGGAGGACAGGCCCCACCTTGTGGCGGAGACCCCCCTGTCCACACCCGGTGCCACTGCCACCGGGCGGCTCGGTGGGGACCCTCCGCCGCGGCTCCGGATGAGCGGCTCTGCGGGAAGGACCGAGCGTCGCCGATCGTGGTCCATTCCCGGCCGGGGCACAAGGGGGGTCGTTACTGGCGGGTAACGGCCCGATAACCTGAGCACGACCCGCCGCCATCGGGCAGCAACACAGGGTGTTACCGAGGGCCACGACAGATCGGTGGAAGAGTGAACACACCGGACAGTTCACGGGGTTCGATTTACTGCGAGTAACAGCGGCCGCAATTGCCAAGTTTTGGCAAAGTGCGGCCGCTGTTTATCTACGTGTCAACAAATCGTCGGTGGCGCGCCGATCGCCGGAGCGCCTCTGGACGCCGCCTCTAGAACAGCACCCGGGCGAGCGCCGTGCGCGCCGCCGCCACCCGCGGATCGTCGGCTCCGATGACCTCGAACAGCTCCAGCAGGCGCACCCGTACGGCGTCCCGGTCCTCACCGAACGTCACCCGCACGGTGTCCACCAGGCGCCCGAAGGCGTCCTCCACGTGACCGCCGGCCAGGTCCAGATCGGCCGCGGCCATCTGCGCCGCCGGATCGCGCGGGTTCTCGGCGGCCGCGGCGCGCACCGCCTGCGGGTCCATGTGCTGGACCCGGCTGAGCAGCTCGGCCTGGGCCAGGCCCAGCTTGGCCTCGGTGTTGCCGGGATCGTCGGACAGTACGTTCTTGTACGCCTGCACCGCGCCGCCCAGGTCACCGGCGTCGAGCGCGACGACGGCCGCCTCGAGCAGGGCGTCGTACGGACCGGCCGGGATCTCGGCCGGCGCCGCCGGGGTGGCCCCCGCGGCGTTCGGGTCCACCTCGATGCCGATGATCCCGAACCGCTCCTCGGCGACCTGGACCAGCTGGGCGAGGGTCTCGCGGATCTGCTGCTCGGGGGCCACGCCCTGGAACAGCGGCAGCACCTGGCCGGCGACCACGGCGAAGACCGCCGGGATGCCCTGGATGCCGAACTGCTGCATCAGCATCTGGTTGGCGTCGACGTCGACCTTGGCGAGCACGAGGCGGCCGGCGGCCTCGACGGTCAGGCGCTCCAGGAGCGGGCTGAGCTGCTTGCACGGCTGGCACCACTCGGCCCAGAAGTCCAGGACGACCGGGACCTCGGCGGAGAGCTGGAGCACATCGCGTTCAAAGCCGGCCTCGTCGACGTCGATGACGAGCGCGGAGGGCGGCACGGCGCCGGCGGCCGGACCGGCCCCGCCGCCCTGGGCCGCCTGTCGTGCCGCTTCGGCGCGGGCCTGCTCGGCCTTGGCCTTGGCCTCGCCGGCCGCCTTCACCGCGGCGAGGTCGACGACGCCGCTCATGGACATGTTTCTGGGCTGCATGCGTACATCCTCCCCCGTGTGCGCGCGCCGATGAAAAAGATCGCGTGAATTGCCGTGGTCCCGCGGCCGTCCCGCGTCGCGGCGCCGGGTCCCCACCTGGCGCCTGTAGCCCTTCGCGTGGTTGTCGCTCTTACGCTACGAGTCGTAGCGTAACTCCTCGCGGCCCGGTGGCGCCCGTGATCTGAACCACAGCGTTGCGCAATCCGGCCATCTGGCTACCGGCGGGTATGGTCTCGGCCATGCGCAACCCCAGTCCCGGCTCCAGCCCCGCCCGTACCGGTCGCCCCCGCAGCGCCGCCGCGGACGCCGCCATCCTCGCCGCGACCCGGGACGCGCTGGTGGACCTGGGCTGGTCGAAGCTGACGATGGGTGACGTCTCGGCCCGGGCCGGCGTGGCCAAGACCACCCTCTACAGGCGCTGGGCCGGCAAGAACGAGCTGGTCGTGGACGCGGTCGCGGAGCTCTTCGACGCGCTCGAACTCCCGGACCGGGGCTCCCTCGAAGCCGACATCGAGCACGTCGTCCTGCAGTTCGCGGAGCTGCTGCGGCGACCGGAGGCCCGTACGGCCCTGATGGCGGTGGTCGCCGAGTCCACCCGGGACGAGGCGCTGCGCGACCGGATCCGGTCGGCCATCGTGGACCGGCAGAAACGTCTCGTCGTACTGGGCCGCGAGCGGGCCCAGGCCCGTGGGGAACTCCCCTACGAGGAGGACGACACCCTCGCCGGCCACACGACGGACCTGATCTTCGACGTGATCGCGGGCACGGTGGTCCACCGGGCGCTGGTCAGCTCCGAGCCGGTGGACGAGCTCTGGGTCGCCACCTTCACGGCCCTCCTGATGCACGGCCTCCGCGGCCCGGCCTGAACGGCCTGAACGGCCACGAGCCTCCGTGGTGCGCAGGGCGGCCCCGGCGCCCGGCAGGCCCTGCGGGGCTGGTCCCCTACCCGCCCTTCCGCCGTTCCCCGGCTCCGCCCGGACCCGTCCTCAAACGCCGGACGGGCTGGAAACCAGCCTCGCCGGCGTTCGGGGCGCGAGGTTGCGGGGTCGCGGGGGCGTAGCCAACGGCGCCGCACCCACTAGAAGCCCGGCGGCTCCGTGTAGACGCCCCACTCCTCGCGCAGGACGTTGCAGATCTCACCGAGGGTGGCCTCGGCCCGCACCGCGTCCAGCATGGCCGGGATCATGTTCGACCCGTCCCGGGCGGCGTCGAGCATCGCGGCCAGCGTTTCCGAGACCTTGGCCTCGTCCCGGCGGGCCTTGCGGTCGGTGAGGACGCGCACCTGCTCGCGCTCCACCTCGTGGCTGACCCGCAGGATCTCCAGGTCCCCGGTGACCGAGCCGTGGTGGACGTTGACGCCGACGACCCGCTTGTCGCCCTTCTCCAGCGACCGCTGGTACTGGAAGGCCGATTCGGCGATCTCCCCGGTGAACCAGCCGTCCTCGATGCCGCGCAGGATGCCCGAGGTGATCGGCCCGATGGGGTGTTGCCCGTTCGGGTGGGCGCGCAGACCGCGCTCCTTGATCTGGTCGAAGATCTTCTCGGCGTCCGCCTCGATGCGGTCGGTGAGCTGCTCGACGTACCAGGAACCGCCCAGCGGGTCGGCGACGTTGGCGACGCCGGTCTCCTCCATCAGCACCTGCTGGGTGCGCAGCGCGATCTCGGCGGCCTGCTCGCTCGGCAGCGCGAGGGTCTCGTCGAGGGCGTTGGTGTGCAGGGAGTTGGTGCCTCCGAGGACGGCCGCGAGAGCCTCCACGGCGGTGCGGACGACGTTGTTGTACGGCTGTTGCGCGGTGAGCGAGACGCCGGCGGTCTGGGTGTGGAAGCGCAGCCACATGGACTTCTCGCTCTTGGCGCCGTAGACCTCCTTCATCCAGCGGGCCCAGATGCGGCGGGCGGCCCGGAACTTGGCGATCTCCTCGAAGAAGTCGAGGTGCGCGTCGAAGAAGAAGGAGAGCCCGGGCGCGAAGTGGTCCACGTCCATGCCGCGCGAGAGCCCGAGCTCCACGTAGCCGAACCCGTCGGCGAGGGTGTACGCCAGCTCCTGCGCGGCCGTCGCCCCGGCCTCGCGGATGTGGTAGCCGGAGACGGAGAGCGGCTTGTAGGCCGGGATGCCCTTGGCGCAGTACTCCATGAGGTCGCCGATGAGGCGCAGGTGCGGCTCGGGCTCGAAGAGCCACTCCTTCTGGGCGATGTACTCCTTGAAGATGTCCGTCTGGAGCGTGCCGTTGAGCACGGCGGGGTCCACGCCCTGCCGCTCGGCGGCGACGAGGTACATGCAGAAGGCGGGCACGGCGGGGCCCGAGATGGTCATCGAGGTGGTCACGTCGCCGAGGGGGATGTCCTTGAACAGGACCTCCATGTCGGCGGCGGAGTCTATGGCGACCCCGCAGTGCCCGACCTCGCCGAGGGAGCGGGGGTCGTCGGAGTCGCGGCCCATGAGGGTCGGCATGTCGAAGGCCACGGAGAGCCCGCCGCCGCCGGCGGCCAGGATCATCTTGTAGCGCTCGTTGGTCTGCTCGGCGTTCCCGAACCCGGCGAACTGCCGGATGGTCCAGGTCCGCCCGCGGTAGCCGGTGGCGTGCAGCCCCCGGGTGTACGGGTACTCGCCCGGCCACCCGATGCGCTCGAATCCCTCGTACGCGTCTCCGGGCCGGGGCCCGTAGACGGGATCGACGTCATCCCCGGAGAGCGTGGTGAAGTCTGCCTCGCGCTTGCGGGCCTTGTCATAACGGGCCTGCCAGCGGCGGCGGCCCTCCTCGATGGCGTCAGCTTCCATACCCATGAATTTACTAGGACGTCCTAGTAAATGTCGATGGGCAACCCCGGGGGAGGTCCCCCGGGGGAGGTTTCGCCCTATCGGCGCACCGGGAAGTACTAGGCCTTCGCGGTCGCGAGACCGTCCGCGACCAGCGGCTCGACCTCGGCGCGGACCTTGCGCTCGACGAAGAACGCGGCCAGCGGGATGGTGCCGCTGATCATGACCCAGAGCATCTTGCCGAAGGACCACCTGGCCTTTGAGCTCAGGTCGAAGGCGAAGACGAGGTAGATCATGAAGAGCACGCCGTGGGCCTGGGACACCACGAAGGTCAGATCGGCGCCCTTGTCGAAGCCGTACTTGAAGACCATGCAGGTGCAGAGCACCAGCAGCATCACGGCGGTCGCGAAAGCCATCACCCGGTAGCGGGTCAGCACACTGCGTTTCATGGCGTCGAGCCTAACCGTCCGCTTTGCGCGATCTTGACCGGGGCCGGACCTCGGCGGCTGTGCGGCTCTGCGGCCTGCCTAGCTCTCCTCGAAGTCCGCGGCGGCGACCCTGAGGGGGCGCAGCAGCGCGAAGATCTCCGCGCATTCCTCGTCGTCGTAGGCGCTCAGGCCGAAGTCGATCGCCATCAGGTCCCTGGTGGCGGCCTCGACGACCTCACGCCCCTTGTCCGTGATGGAGGCGAGGGTCCCGCGGCCGTCGTTCGGGTTGGGCCGCTTGTCGACGAGCCCGGACCTCACCAGCCGGTCGACGGTGTTGGTCACCGACGTCGGGTGGACCATCAGGCGCTCGCCGATCTTCGACATCGGCAGCTCGCCGGCCTTGGAGAAGGTGAGCAGCACCAGCGCCTCGTACCGCGCGAAGGTCAGTCCGTACGGCTTGACCACCGCGTCGACCTCGCCGAGGAGGATCTGGTGCGCCCGCATGATCGAGGTGATGGCGGCCATCGAGGGCACCGGCCCCCAGCGCTGCTGCCAGAGCTCGTCGGCGCGGGCGATGGGGTCGAAGGGAAGGCTGAGCGGCTTGGGCACGGTCCAGACCCTACCGGGCGGTCATATGACCGGGGGGCCCGTCTCACTCCTCGGCCGCCGGGATCTTCGGGGCGCTCGCCCGCAGTTCGGCGAGCAGCAGCAGGACGGTGGCCGTGCCGAGGGCCCCGGCCCCGGTGACGACCACGTGCACCGGCAGGAACTCGGCGGCGAGCCCGGCCAGCGCCATGCCGATGCCCTGGAGGGTCATCAGGCCGGTGCTCAGCAGGGTCATGGCCCGTCCGCGCAGGTCGTCCGGGACGGCGTCGACGTACCAGCGGTCGAGCCCGAGGGTGTAGGCGTGGGCGAGGCCCGCGAGCAGCAGGGCGGCGAGGACGACGGGCACGCCGGGCCGGGCGGCGTACAGCAGCAGCGGCAGCAGTCCGGCGGCGGCGAGCGGGGCCGTGATCCGCGAACGCGTTCGGGCGGTGAGTGCGGAGCCGGCCCAGAGCTCCCCGGCGATCGTGCCGACGGGCAGGGCGCACATCAGCAGTCCGAGCACGGCCGTGCCGGCACCGAGGCCGGCGGCGTACGGGGCGAGCAGCGCCTCCGGTACGACCACGAACACGGGCGGCAGCCAGCCCAGGAGGGTGAGCGCGCGGATCCGGCGGTCGCCGAGGACGGCCCGCAGCCCGCCGAGCGGGGACTCCCGGGAGCCGCCGCGTGCGGGGCGGGCGCGGGTGCCGAGGCGCAGGAGGAGCGCGGAGCCGAGGAATCCGGCGGCGGTCAGGGTGATGGCCCCGGTCGGGGCGAGGACGGTGAGCAGCAGCCCGCCGAGGCCGAAGCCTACGAGCTGGGCGCCCTGGGCCACCATGCGCAGCAGCGAGCGGCCGAGGACGAAGGCGTCGCCGGGGCCGAGGATGTCGGGGAGGGAGGCGCTGCGGGCGCCCTGGAACAGCGGGGCGACGAAGGCCATGGCGCAGCGCAGTACGAGGAGCAGCGCGACGGGCGTGCCGGGCACGGCCATGGCCGCCGCGCAGGCGGCGCAGACCAGATCGCACCCGACGAGCACGCGCCGCGCGGGGTACCGGTCGGCGAGCCCGGCGAGCAGGGTGCCGCCGAGGGCGTACGGGAGGAATCCGAGGGCGAAGGTGAGCGCGCTCATCAGCGGCGAACCGGTGACCCGGTAGACGAGGACGGTGAGCGCGATCTCGGCGACGACCACCCCGAGCACGGAGAGGAGATGCGCGGCGAAGACGGCCCGGAACTCCCCGATCCGGAACACCGGGCCGTAGCCGGTACCGGCGGGAGCGCCGGTCTGCTGGACGGTTGACATGCCGGGAGCTTCCCGCCGACTAGGCTGGGCGGCGTAGAGATTCGGCCTGTTCCGAATCTTCCGGACCCGAACCGCAGGGAGCGGCCGGCATGGGGTTCCACTTCCGTTTCGGACCGGGCGACCTGCTGCGGTGCCGTTTCTCCCTCTCACCCCGCTGGGAAACCCAAGAGGCCGTCCGCGTCCTGCTGCGCCCCCACCGGCAGGGCTACCACCTCCCCTGGATCCGCCAGGTGCGGGCCGCCGCCGAGGGGCTGGACCTGCGGCCGCTGTGGCTCCTGATGCCGAACAAGGGACACAATCCGGACTTCCTCAGCCCGCCCCCGCTCGGCCCCTCCGTCACCTTCGAGGAGGAGCTGGCCCGTATCCGGGCCTACGATCCGGAGCCGGTGCGCGAGGACCTGCGCCGCTCCCTCGCCTGCACTCCCGGCGCCCTGGAGAGCGACATCGGGCGGCGGATGCTGGCGGACCCGGCGCGGGCGGTGCGGGAGCTGGCCGATCTGTACGAGCAGGCCTGGGAGGCGTTGATCGCCCCGCACTGGCCCCGGCTGCGCGGCCTCTTGGAGGCGGACATCCTGTTCCACTCCCGGCGGCTGGCGGCCGGCGGGCTGGAGGCGCTGTTCGACGGCCTCCATCCGGACCTGCGCTGGCAGGAGGAGACCGGCACCCTGACCATCGACAAGCACGGCCACCACGACCGCACCCTCGACGGGCAGGGCCTGCTGCTGATGCCGAGCGCCTTCGTCTGGCCGGAGGTGGTCGGCGGCTACGACCCGCCCTGGCAGCCCACCCTCGTCTATCCGGCGCGCGGCATCGGCGCCCTGTGGACCGCCTCCCCGGACCGGGCCCCGGAGGCGCTGGCGCGGCTGCTGGGCCGGGCCCGGGCCGAGGTGTTGTGCGCGCTGCACGAGCCCGCGTCGACGACGGCCCTCGCCCACCGGCTGGGCCTCGCTGCCTCGACGGTGTCGACGCACCTCAAGGCGCTGCGGGCGGCGGGCCTGCTCGTCCCGTCCCGGCACGGCCACCAGGTCCTCTACGAGCGCACACCCCTGGGCATCGCGCTGGCGAGCGGCAGTCCGGCCGGGGACGTGCCGGTGTGACCCCGGGGTGTGGCCGCGCGTCACGTCACGATGCCCCGGTCCGCTGCCCGACCGGCCCCGGGGTCCGGGCCCCGGGTGACCCTCAGGCGTGGGCGCCGGCCGGTTCGTACGGATCGACCGGCAGCGGATCGAATGGGTGGGCCGTGTGCCCGCCCCTGGGCGAGCAGGCGCCGAACGGCCCGGTGTCCGGGTCCGTCAGCACCCGCAGGTGCGGGTCCGCGTGGTGCAGCCACCACGTGGACATCCCCAGCATCGGGTCGTGGCGCAGGTGCTCCCAGGCCAGCCACAGCGCGGACAGCCTGGCGCCCGCCTCGGGGTGCTCCCACCAGCGGGGACACCAGGTGGCGGACGTCCCGTTCAGGCGGCGCCGGACCGTCGGTGCCAGATATCCGGAGACGAAGGCGAAGACGTCGGCGAAGTAGAACTCCGCCCCCTCAGGGGAAGACTCCCCGCCCCCGGTAGCGGTACTCATCAGCGCTCGACCCCCGGGGCGCGCGGCACGAGCTCCGGCACGGGGTTGTACACCCCGTGGTTCGAGGGCCGCCCGGGACCGGGCAAGGCCACCTTCGCGGGGATGTCCACGCCCTGCATGAAGCCGTGCGCCCGGTCCGGCCCGGAGCGGGCGGACGCGGCCGGCGGTGCGTCCAGGTCCGCGTAGCCGTCGGCCGACATCAGCCGGGCGAGCGCGGCCTGGTGCTCCGCCCGCCTGTGCTCCGGCACGTCGATGGCGCCCAGCTTCTGCGCGAAGTCCTTCGGCGTCGTCTTCTCGGGGTCGAAGTCCTCCATGCGCACCTGACAGCGCACGGCGTCGTCCGCTATCAACTCGTCTATGTCGTGCGGCAGGTGCTCGTGCCGGGGGGAGGGCAGGGCGAACTGCACGCCTTCCTTGCCCACCCGCTCGTGCGCGAGCAGCTGCGGGAGTTCGTCCTTGCCCAGGACGGACTCCTCGCCGATGTCGGCGGCGAAGACGACGACGGGCCCCTTGGCCGCCTCGGCATAGCGGCGGGAGACCGTGCTCCACACCTCCGGGGCGAGGGCCTTCGCCTCGGCCTCCGTCATACCCAGGTCGTCGACGAGCATGGCTTTGACCTCAGGACTCCACAGGTGGTACGAGTCCAGCTGCCGCCCTGCCGGACTGTCCTCCAGCACCTGATAGTTCCGGGTCTCGCCACATGCCTGGGCCAGGAAGCGGTGGCCCACCTCGGCCGGGGATCCCTCCGGTTGAGACCTGAAAGACCAGAACGCGCGGACGTCCCCGCGGTCCTCATGGGTGACCGACGTGCTCGCGGCGACGTCCCGGATGAAAGAAGAGGCGTCCGGAACGGCGCGGCCCTCCTGTATCGCCACCTGCCAGTCCCGGCTGATGCGTTCCCGGATCTCGATGATCTGCTCCCGCGTGCGGGGCTTGGCACTCTCGTAGGCACGCTCGCGTGCCAGGGCCGCGGTGAGCTCTTCGCCCGTGGGCGGAGCGGCGTCGCTCATCGGCGGATGCGCCGGAACTCTGCGGGCGCATGCAGCTGGAGCGAGATGGCCGACGCGCCGGGTACCTGGTCGGTCCAGGTCGGGAAGGCCACGGACTGACTCAGTACGACCCACGGCTGTGCCGGTGCGTCACCCACGGGCTTCCAGTGGGCGAAGCGGTAGGGCCTACGGCTCTCCAGACGGAACGCCCGATCCGGCCAGTACGAAGGAACCGGCGGTTCCGGGAAGTCCGCGGCGTCCCAGGAGCCCGTCCAGGTGGGCGCGCCCAGAACCTCTTCGGCGGCCTTCAGATAGACCGGCCAGGTCTCGGCTGCGACGGAGAGCACCTCGCCGTTCTCGGCCGCCGTGCCGGCCTTCACTTGCCAGGGGTAGTGCGACAGGCTTTCCACCGGGCTCCACTGCCCGCCCAGCACGTCGAAGAACGTCCAGCTGCCGCCGCTGCGCGTGGTCACGTTCAGCTGCCGGTCGAAGGTCTCCGGCTGCCAGCCGTACCGCTCGCACCACTTCCGGAACTCCGGCGACCCGCCCTGGGGCGGCCCCTCCCACACGGAGACCCAGTCGACTCCCTGCCAGCCCTCCAGCTCCGCGGTCAGGTCCTGCGCCGTGCGGCCCGTCGTTTCCGTCAACATCCGTCTCTCCTTGCTCATTCGGTGCTCTTGCGACCGTATCCCGGTCGCACGTGCGTTCAGGGGCGGGCGCCGGGATCGTGGCGGCTCAGGGAGGCCTTGACCGCGTCGGCGTGCGGGCCCTCCCACCACGGCAGCGTTTCGACCAGGACCGGTTTGGTCCCGGAGGCCAGGACGAGCGCCCGGCCCGGAGGCATCGCGCCCAGGTCGGAGACCTTCAGGACGCGGTCGCGGCGGACGGACTCGTTCACGGTGCGGTTGCCGGACCAGCCGATGAACTCCGCCTCGCGGGTCGCGGTGAACTCGCGGACCTCGTACTCGCCCGCCAGCTCGGAGAGGTCCCCGAGGAAGCGGGTGTCGGAGACGCCGCCGCCGTAGACCCGTACGTTCGCGGCGGACCAGAGCTTCTCCATGCCCCGCTCGCCCCACACCTCCACGCCCTGCGCCCAGGACTGGAGGATCGTCATGAGGATGATGCCGCGCGAGCCGTAGTGCGAGTACAGGTCGGGCAGGGCGCGCCAGCGGCAGACGTTCGCCGCCTCGTCCAGCACGGCCAGCAGCGGCTTCGACAGCCGGCCGCCGCGCTGGGAGGTGGCGTACTCCTCCGCGGCCTCGACGACGGCCACGGTCAGGGCCGTCACCAGCGGGCCGGCCGAGTCGCCGCCCTCCCGGGACAGCGAATAGAGGGTGCCGTCGCCGCGCACGAACTCGGCGGGGTCCAGCTCCGGGCGGTCGTCGTCGTCGGACACCGGCGTCACCCACCTGTTGACCTCGGGATTGACGAGGCAGGACGCCATCTGCTGGGCCACGCCGTAGATTCCGCCGCGCTGCCTGTCCGGAGCGGTGATCACCCCGAACAGGGCGTCCGCCGGCATGTGGTGTCCCGCAGCGCGCAGGATGCGCTCCGGGCTGTCGTCCTTCGGGTTGGCCAGCCAGGTGTAGATCCGGGTGATCGGTGCCTTGGCGGTGGCGGCGGCGAGCAGGAGGTTGGCGAGCAGGTCCCGGCCGGCGGGGTCGAAGTAGGCGTCGGTGGCGGCGTCCGCGTCGCGCGAGCCCGAGGCGAAGTGCTCGGCCAGCTTGCGGGCCCGGGCCACGTCCGTCACGTACGAGAGGGGGTTCCACCACCAGGTGGGCGGCTCCTGGGCCACCTGCTGCGGGTCGAAGACCCAGACGGGACCGTGCGCGCCGCGCGGTCCGCGGGTGGCGTCGACGATGTCCCGCTTGTTGGAGGTGACGAGCACGGCGCCCGGGGCGTCGAGGATCGCGGGTATCGCGCGGCGGGTCGTCTTTCCGGTGCGCGGGCCCCAGATGTCGACGTGCATGTCCTCGAACGAGCCGTACAGGGGCTGCCGTCCGCGCAGCGAGCGGCCTATGAGGACGCCGGGGACACGGCTTCGCACCCCGAGGCGCGCGGCGGTCGCGGAGGCACCCTTGGCGCTGAGGCGGCCCAGCTCGTCGTCCTGCGCGAGATGCTCGGCCGCGTTGTCGACGTCGGGTTTCCGGCGCAGGCGCAGCCGGAGCCGGTACACGGCGAACGCCGTCACCGCGACCACGAACACCTCGGCGGCCGCGAAGGCGTTCGCCGGTCCGCCCGGCCACGCGTACGCACCCGTGACGAGGTCCACGGCGAAGACCAGCGGGCCGGCCGCCGGGGGCTCCCCGCCCGCGGACGCGCCGAGGCGCGCGGCGAACCAGGCACCGCACACGAGGACCAGGGCGGCGGCCACCAGAAGGGCGGCCTCCTTCGCCCACGCGTCGCCGGGTCTCGGCTGCTTCTGCTGATCGGCGGTCATCGTCACGATCCCCCTTCGTCGGATACGGCCCGGTCCGGAAGGGAGGAGGGGCGAGTGGCCCGCTCCACCCAGCGGACGACGTCCTGGGTACGGCTGCGCCACCCGAGTTCCGTGAGGACGTCCACGAGGGGCGTGCTCAGTTCGAGGGCCCGGCGCGGGTCTTCCTTGACCAGCAGGCGCCAGGCGGCATGGGCGTTGCCGGCCACCTGCGCGGTCTCGGTCCTGGGTTCCGCTCCCGCCCGGCGGCGGCGCAGGGCGGTGTGGACGAGCAGCTCCACGGTGGCGGGCAGGTCGCCGCGCCGGGCGAGCGTGAGCCAGGCCCGGGCGCTCAGGACGTGCACGGTGTGCGGGTGCAGCGGCCCGTACTCGGCCTCCAGCGCGGCTTCGGTCCGCTCCGCCAGGGCGATCGCGGTGTCGGTGTCCCCCGCCCCGTGCGCCGCCCACAGTCGCGCCCAGGCGTCCTGGTGGGCGTCCGGCAGCGGCGCGCCCCACTGCGCCGTGACGGGCCGGGGCGTGTCCGTCGGGGCGGGCCGTGCGGATGCGGCCGGACCGGACGGTGGGCCGGCGGCCTCGGCGGGTGGGTCCTGCGGGGGCACGCCGGGGTGGGGCGCGGAGAGGGTCGTCACGTTGCCGTCGGGGTCGACGACGAGGGGCCAGACCGAGCCGTCGGGCTCCTTGGCCGTGACCCGGACGGGCCGGCCCCGCAGTGCCGCGCGTACGCGGATCTCGGCGAGCGCGGCCCGCCGGGCGGCCGGGAGGTCGCCGGGCGGGGCACTGACCGGCTCGCCGTCGATGCTGACGCCGGAGGTGGTGAGGGTGATGGTGTGGACGGGGGTGGCCGGCACCTGGCCGGGGTCGATGGTCACGGGGTCATCCGCCCTTGGGGAAGTACGGGGGCGCCCAGCCGAGGTAGGTGGCGCCCCACTTCGTCTCGATCTCCGTCGCCGGGACGACGTCGATGTATCCGGGCCTGCGGATGTCGTTGCTCGCGATCTGGCCGTCCCCGAGGTAGACGGCGACGTGGCCGGCCCGCTGGCCGGTGTCCCAGTACATCAGGGCACCCGGAGGCGGGTTCCTGTCCTTGTCGTGCTTCATGCTGGCGGGCATTTCCTTGTAGTGGTCGATGGCGTAGCCGACGCCGGAGAACGACCATCCGTAGGCATGGGCGGTGAAGGCCAGGCACATCTGGTACCACTTCTTCGGACCGCTCCGCGCCTCTTCGCGGGCCGCCGCGATGGCGTCCTTCGTGCTCCGCGGGTTCTTGACCTCGGGGGGCCAGCCGGCGGCGCCATCGTGGAAGGGCGCACCCGGCTCGCCGGGCTTGCCGGGCTTTCCGCCGTCGTCCTCGCAGCCCCGACCGCCCGGCTTGTCGGGCTTGCCGGGCTCACCCGTGCCGCCCGGGGCGCTCCCGCCGGTGCCGCGCCGGTTCAGGTCGATGCCGGCGTCGCGGGCGATCCCGCGGGCGTAGTCCTCGTGCTGGTCGTAGAGGTCGGGGTAGGCGCTGCGCTGGACGGCCTGGGCGGCGGCGCCGTACTTCATGGACTCCCAGCCGCGGATGTCGGTCAGGCCGGGCGGGTCGCCGTCGTCGCCGCCCCAGAAGAACATCTTGGCGGCGTACTTGGGCTGCATGATCTGTTCCTTGGTGCCCCAGCCCGCGACGGGGCGCTGCTGGAACAGGCCGACCGAGTCGCGGTCGCCGTAGTCCAGATTCAGGAGCGTGCTCTCCTGCAGCGCCGTCATGAGGGCGATCAGGGTGGCCCGTCCGGACAGTCCGCCCTCCTTGGCGACGCCGTCGATGGTCTCCGCGTTCGCGATCTGCGCCTTCCGCATGCCTTCTCCGGGGCGCTGCGCGCCTCCGCCGCCGCCCTCGTCGTCCCCCGGGGTCACCCCCGGGCGGCCCCGGTCGCCGCAGCCGACGGCCGAGGCGTCCCCGCCGAGGGCGGCGACCAGCCCGAGCAGCAGCAGGCACAGGACGAGGACGACCGACACCACCGCGGCGGCCTTGAGCTTGAAGACGGTCCCCTTGGCTTCGAGCAGGAGGCCCGCCGCGTCACGGGCGCGCACTACAGGCCCAGGATCCGCGTGATGTGCCACTTCCCGTTGCCGGAGGTCATCAACTCCAGTTGCAGCACGGTGGTTTCGCTGTAGTCGGTGTAGCCGTCGACGTCCACGGTGGCCGTCGCCTGGCGCCACACCCGCAGCGGGGAGTCCCCGGGCAGGTCCTTCCCCGCCGGGGCCACCGCGACGGAGCGCACCTTCGACACGCCGCCCCGGCTGACGAGCTTGTCCCAGGCCGGGTCGGTGTGTTCGGAGAGGTTGACGACCAGGGCAGGCGCCATGTAGGCCTCGGCGCGCTGCACCACCGTCCGGTGCTTCTGGTCCTGGGGCGGGTTGCGGGTGAGGTAGATGCGCATGAACTGCTCGGCGACCCGGTCGGGGTTGCCGAGGTCGGCCGGCGGGGCCGCCGCGGAGGGCGGCGCGACCGAAGGCGCGGCGGAGGGCGGCGCGGAGGCCGCCGGTGCCTGCGCCCCGGCGTCCTCGCTCCCCGGGGCCGCGGGAGCCGACGCGGCCGCGGCGGGCTGCTTCTCACCGAGAAGGCCCGGCCACACCCAGCGGGCACCCGCGCCGAGGGCCAGCACCAGCACGACGATGATCACGGCCCCGGTGGGGCGGATCGGGTCGCGACGGCGCTGTTCGCGCACCCAGTCGTGGGACTGGCGCCGCACCTCCTGAAGGTGCGCGGCCTTCGCACGGCGCCGCTCGCGCCGGCTGCCGCCCTTCTTGACCTCCTCCGGGTACCTGACGTTGGCCAGGATGTCGCGCCACTCCTGTGGCGTTCGGTCACTCATGTCCGCCTGACCGGGGGTCGGAACGAAGAGGACGAGGTCCTCGCGGGACGGCGCGGGGGCCCAATCGGCGTGCTGCGGATGACGGTCCCCACGATGATGCGGGGCTCGGCCGGGGCGCCCGGGGCAGGGGCCTGACGGAACGCGAAGTTCGGCTGCCTGCCGGTCTCCGGGCGCATGACCGGCGAAGCCGGGGTGCCGGACGGGCCGCTCCCCTCGCTCGCGCCGTGAGCGGTGGCGGCACCGGCCGAGGGGCCGGGGGGCAGGGCCGGACGGACCTCCCTGGCCTGCGCGGGCAGGGCCGGACGCCCTTCCTGGGCGGGCAGGCCCGGACGCGACGGTGAACCGTGAGCGGCCAGAGCCGGGCGCGGCTCGGGTCCGGTGACCGCCGCGGTGCGGGCCGTCGTACCCGCCGCCCCCGAAGCGGATCCGGCAGTGGACCTGCCGGAAGTCCCCGCGGGGAGGGCGACCTTGGGTCGTCCGGCCGGGAGGGGAGCCGGGGCGGGCGGGCGCGCCGGGGGAACGCGGGTGACGGTGATGTCGGCCCCGTCACCGGATCCGCCGGAGCCCGAGGGAAGCCTCGGAGTGTTCCTTCCTCCGCCACCACCGCCGGCCCCGCCGGGGAGGGTTCCCCCGGGGCGGGGGTTGGAGCCGGAGCCGGAACCCTTACCGCCCTTGCCGACCATGCTGAGGGCACGGGCGGCGAGCATGCCGCCGATCGAGCCGCCCGTCGTGCCGCGGACCCCGAAGATCTGGGCGAGCACGGACCGGAACTGGAAGGCCACGACGGAGAGGGCGATGGACAGGCCCATGGTGGGCAGCCAGCCGTACTTGCCGAACATCTGCATCGTCGCGGTCTGCGCCGAGAGCACGGCGCCGAGCACCAGGGTCGCGATGAAGCTTTCGAGGGTGCGGGCGAGGAGTTGGTCGAACCAGGCCAGCCCCCACTGCCTCGGCCGCCCGGGAATGACCCAGAGGCAGGCGAAGAAGACGCCGGTCAGGAGCAGCAGCAGCGACCCCAGGAAGGCCGCCAGGGACGTGAACGCGAGGACCAGCAACAGGATCGCGAACATCAGGGCGACGATGACGGCGGGGATCAGCACCATGATGCGGCCGACGGGGGTCTCGCCGTTCACCCAGTCGCTCGAGGCGTCACCGACGTTGTCCTCGACGTTATCGTCGATGTAGTCCTCGCGGACGTCTACGTTGGTCCCCTGGTCCAGCACCTGCCGTCCATACAGCTTGCAGGCCTCCATGCTGCCGAATTCGGCGATGCACCAGGGAGTGGCGACGAACCCCCGCCAGATGGAGTCCTGCGACTTCCGCAACAGCGTGTCGCGGCCGTTGTCCGTGAACTGCGGCGGGTTCTTGAGCGCGAAGGGGAACTCGCCGGATCCGTCGCCGAGGCCCTCGGCCGTGGCGGTCATGGTGACGCTCGCCCCGACCTGCCGCGCCGAATCGACCCCGCTCACCCAGGACTGGGGGCTGGTCAGGAGGGATACGGACACCACACCCGAGATCAGGACCCAGGCGATCTGCGAGAGCCCTCCTCCTCCGCCGCCCTTCCTGTGCTGCACGAAGGCGATGAACCCGCCGACGACGAGGCAGCTCGGGAGAATGAACTCCATCAGGCTCTGTGAGGCGCCGCCGATCATCCCGGAGATGGCCTTCTCCATCTCCGGGATCGACGTGAACCGGAACACCCAGCCCACGATCACCGTCATGGCGAGGCCGATGATGAGGAGGAGGGCCATGAGGACGCTGACGATGAAGTGCATGCTCGAGTCGATGCCCTCGAACGACCAGAGGTCGGCGTCGATGAACCAGCGCCCCGGGTCGTACAGCTCGTACATCGTCTCCCCGCCCTTGGGGATGTTCCCGTCACTCGGAGACCAGAAGAGGTCGCCGATGCCGACCGGGTTGATGTCGGCGGCGTGTGCCTGGCCGGCGAGGACCGTGACGGAGGTGAAGGCGAAGAAGAAGGGGATCGCCACGGTTCTGAGCCGTGGCACGCGTATGGACATCTCCTACTCCCCTCCCGCGGTGAGGGCGGTGCGGACCAGCTCAGGCATGTCGGGCATGCGCGCCATGTCCTTCGGACGCACCTTCTCGCGCTGGTCGACTTTCCATGAGCCGCCCTCCTCGACCATGCGCAGTGCGACCCGCTGGGTCTCGTGTGGGTTCTTCGGCCAAGCAAAGGTGACCAGGACTCCGTAGCCGGCGAGGTGCTTCCCGACGGCGGGGACTTCGACGACGTCCGAGGCCTTGGACCGTCCCGCCTCCGGACCACTGCTGGAAGCGGAAGCGGAGGTTTCGTTCTCCGTGTTGGTGGCGACACACTGTTCGACCGTCTTCCCGCCCAGGAAGCCCTGGGACTCGAGCGGGCAGGCCTTCTTCCAGTCCTCGCGGATGGCCGCGTCCATGTAGGTCCTGGCCACCTCCATGGCCGCCGCCTTCGGGTCCGAGGAGCCGCAGCCCGTCATCGCCAGGGAGGCGGTGAGAACGACAGTGGCGACGTGGATCACGCGACGGCTCATGCGGGCACCTTCTCGGCAGCGTCGGAGTCCGCGTCGTGGCGCGCGGTTTTGGGGGAGGTGTCGAGGAGTTCGAGGAGTTCGAGGCTGGGGACGTCCCACTGGACGGTGGCGCAATGGAACCGGCGGTCGCGGATGATGCAGTGGCCGTGGCGGATCTCGCCGTCGGGCAGGAGGCCGACGGAGCGGATCAGGGCGCGGGTGTGGTCGTCCTTGGGCAGGCCCAGCAGTTCGGCGAGGCCGTCCTGCTGGCCCTTGGTGGTGAGCTGGAACCCGGCGACGGTGGTGAGCTGTTCGGTGATGCCGACGAGCTCGACGAGGCTTTCGGGGTCCTGCGTGTCCAGGAGGAGGGAGGTGCCCAGCGCGCGGCCGACGCGGGCGATGTACTGGAGGAAGTTGGCGCCTTCGCGGGTCGCGGTCAGGACGTGGACCTCGGGCACGCACACGCTCTTGCGCAGGTGGCGCAGGTCGCGACGGCCCGCGGTGGTGACGCCGTAGGCCAGCATGCTGTGCATCAGGGCCACCGACAGCCGCTGCGTCGGCGTCCACTCGTGCCGCCCGGCCTCGACCCCGGGCAGGGACAGGCCCGGCATCTGCACCACCCAGATCCCCGGCCCCGGGGAGATCAGCGGGGCGTCCCCGGTCGGACGGCCCATGAAGGGGGCGCCCAGCGAGGACTGTGCGAGTTCGTACAGGGCCTCGCCGGTCTCCCGGGCGAGGGGGTCCTCCATCGTGCGGAGGTACTCGATCACCTTCCACGTCGCCGGCTCCCCCGCCTTGACGACGGCGTTGACGGCGTGGGTGATGGGGGTTTCGGCGCCGCGCTGGCGCAGGTGCTCGGGGGCGGCGATGCTCAGCTGGGCGGGCACCTCCCCGCGGGCGGCGTCGATGCCGTCGGACGCCAGCAGCGTGAACAGGTCACAGGACCCCGCGAAGCGCGGGCCGGTCTCCACCAGGTGGGCGTTCAGGCCGTACCGGCGGCCGGCGTTGACCACGCCCCCGAGGTCCCCCTTGAAGTCCAGGGCGATCACGTGGGCACCGCGGAACGCGGCGTCCAGCATCGACAGCATCATCGCCATCGTCTTGCCACGGCCCGAACGACCCACGTAGGCCGTGGTCGTGGCATCGCCGCGGTCCGAACCCGAGGTGACGTCGTTACGGAACACCCCGGGCGTGGAGCCGGTCAGATAGCCGACGATCGGGCCGGTGTCGTCACCGACCTGCGCGCCGCCCCACCACCAGGAGCCGGCCAGCGCCGTGACGTCCCGGACGTGACCCAGGTCCGGCACCCGCAGCTGGTCGCCGGGCTGCGTCTCGATGAACAGCTCACGCTGCTCCTCCTCGCCGACGACCACCTCGATGCCGATGCCGCCGTAGTGGGTGATGACGGCGTCCACCCGGTCGCGGAGGTCGGCGAGCGAGACCGTGCTGGTCACGACGAGCCGTGGGTGGTCCTCTACGAGGGTGAGGTCCTCACGCCGCATGTCACGCGTGAGCCCGGCCATCACGTGCTCGGTCTCCTCGATCTCACGCCCCGGGTCCTCGGCGGACTGCCGGGCGGCCGAACGCCGTTGTTCCTTGGCCAGCCGCCGCGCCTCGTCGACCAGCTTCAGGGCGTCCCGCTTCGGCTGGACCCGGAACCGGACGCTCGCCTCGGGGGACACCGGCAGGATCAGCGCGGTGGGGTCGATGGACGGGTCGAGCTCGTCCTCGTCCACGTCCGGTACGTAGTTGATTTCGGACAGGACGCGCAGCCACTCGCCGTTGCCCGGGCTCTGCATCTCCTCCGGAAAGCCGGTCATGGTCAGGACGGCCGTCCAGGCGGCCACCTCACCCTGCGCGTCGACCACGCGCAGGTGGTCGGGGTGGGGGAGGATCCGCCCCTGGGTGAGCGCCGCCAGCTTGGCGCCCGTGATCGCTCCCCCGTGCGCCGCCGGGAGCGGAGCGCCCCGGTGCTGCTCGCGGGAGATCATCCACGCCAGGGTCTCGACCGCGGCCGGCTGCGCCTTCCACGGGCTGGCCTCCAGGCGGCGGCCGAGGCGGCGCATCTGGGCGTCGAGCTTGCTGAGCGTGCGTGCGGAGACGGTCGTCGAGGTGAGACCCAGCCCCTCCTGCACGCCGCGCTTTCCGACCGTCCGGGCCGCGCCCGCGCGCTCGGTCAGCCGGACGCCGAGGAGGAGGTGACGGGTGGGCAGGCCGATCTGCTCGAGCCTGCGCACGCGCAGCTCGGCCCACTCCTGCCACTGGCCGTGGCTGAACGTCTCGGCCGCCTCGGCGACGTAGTCCTCGGCGTGCAGGGGCGACCACAGCACGCGCAGGTGGCAGTCGAACCCGGCGAGGGTGCGGGCCAGGGCCGCGGCGGCGGCGTCGAGTTCGGTGTCGCGCGCGCCCTCGCTCATGAGGTCGGTGTTCGAGGAGGCGAGGGTGAACCAGGCCTCGGCGTGGCTGTCCGTGACGATCAGGCCGTCGGCGAGGGCGACGTACCGCGGGGCGCCGGCGGACCGGTCGCCGCCGATCCCGAGGAACGTGCCCACTCTCTGCAGGATCTTCAAGACGTTTTCCCCTCCTGGTGCTTCAGTGCTTTGCGGCCGTACGCGCGGGCCACGGCGTCGGGACCGTAGAGACGGGGCCGCGCGCTGAGGCGGACCGGTGCACCGGCTCCGGCCGGCACCGCCTCTTCGGCGCCGAGCCACCGCTCCAACGGCCCCCCGAGGGGGCTTTCGAGGAGGAGCTCGGTCCTCCCGGACCACCGGGCGCGGCGGCTGATCCACTCGCTGCGGGTGGCGGCGCGGCGGCCGCCGCAGATGATCGGCCGGTGGCCGAGCACCAGGTAGCGGGCCCCGATCGACCAGCGGGTCACGTTCCACCGGCGGTCCACGGTCCGGCTCTTCTGCGTGCCGTAGACCACGGTCAGCAGCGGAGGCAGGAAGTAGAACGTGAACGTGATCTTGGAAGGGAAGCCGAAGAGCAGGAGGAGGGGCCCCGCCCACGCGATGTAGAGCGCGAGTCCCATGACGAGCGCGCGGCGCGGCACGCCTTCGCCCAAGTCCATTCCGAGGAGCTCGTGCTGTCTGGTCTCCAGGTGGAGGTGCGCGGTGTAGGTGTGACCGACTCTCATCAGGCCCCCGCGACCTTTTTCCAGACGTCACCGAGGAGCGTCTTGACGCCGTCCGGGAACCACACGATTCCGGCGACGAACACGGCGGCGACGAACAGCGTCACCATCTCGCCCCATTCCTTCTTCAGGAAGTGGCCCAGGGCCCTGACCGCGAGGAAGGCGGCGAACAGGTTGCCGACGACGGCGAGGACCCAGCCCTTGAGGTCGGCGCCCGTGGTGAGCGCGAGCGTCTCGGAAGCGGTTTGGTGCAGCACAGGTTTCCCCCGTTGATGTGTTGACTGGCAGGCTGGAGCGACTCCACGACGACGGCTCACCTCGGTGGGCGCCGGTCACGGAGAGGTCAGAGGGTGCCGCCGCGGATGTCCGCGACCTGCCACCGCTGGGCGCCCGAGCTGGAAACCCGGGTGAGCTTCACGCGGTAGGCGACCTCGACGGTGGCGCCGCCGAGTGCCCAGGAGACCTGGGCGGTACCCGAGCGGTCGGCGTTGCCGGAGACGTCGACGGACCAGTTGACGAGTGCCTTGAACGCGATGCCCTGCGGCAGCGCCGGCAGTTGCGCGCCAGGGGCCGAGACGCTCTCCGTGTCACCGCCCGCGTAGGCGGCGAAGAACTTCTCGACGGTGCTCTTGGTCTGGCCGGTGAGCTCCGCGTCCGCCTCGGCGGCCGGCGTGTCGGGCACCTTGGGGCCCGCCGCCGGCATCCCGACCAGGCCGGGACGGCCCGTGACGGCGAACCGGCCGCCGGTCTCGATGACCGGGACGTCGAGTCCCAGCCAGCGGGCGCCGGGCTCCGTCCGGGGCGTGGTTCCCCCGGCCGGGGAGTCCGCGGACGGGCCGGGGGCCGGACTGGGAGAGGCGCCGGTGGACTGACCGGCCGGCGCGCCGGAACGGATGAGGACGTCGACGCGCACGAGCGCACGGCCGGCTGTCCCCGGGGTGACCGTGCCGGGCTGGACGGCCAGGACCTCCTGGCGGCCCTTGCCGTCCCAGCCCATGGTGCTGTCCGCGCCGACGGGAAGGACGGAGGCGAGGAGCGCGGCGCGCTCCTCCTTCCTGGCCTCGTCCCAGCCGAGGTAGGCGCGGGCGAAGCGGGCCGCCGCCGCCTGGGCGTCAGCGGTCGGGTAGGACGGCGCGGCCTGGGCCGGGGCGGAGGCGGCGGCCGGCGCCTTGGGCGGGACCACCCAGGAGCGGACGCCGGTCACGGCCGCGAGGGCCACCACGGCCCAGAGCAGGCCGCGGCCGAGCCTGCGGGCGAAGACCACACCCGATTTCTCGTCCTGCGCCACCCAGGGAACGGCCGGCGGCGCCGGCCGGCCCGCCGGCTCCCCGGGCGCGGCGGCGGCACGTTCACGCGCCGCCAGCTCGGCGCCGGCCGCTTCCCACGGATTCGCCGGCTGCGGAGCGGGCTTCTCGTCCTGGCGCGACGGCCCCGCCGTGACTCCCCGCTCGTTCCGGTCGACCGGTTCCGGAAGACCCATCACCTTCCGGGCAATTCTGGTAAACGAGCCCATCCCCCGCACTCCCCCGCCGAGTACCACCGGGGCCCACCGCCCGCCCCGTGTTCTCCTCGTCCATCCGCCCCACAGGACCGCGGGGGCAGCGCAGGCCCTGGCCTCACGCCGGTGCCTGCGTCCATCCCCCGAGACGCCATGAGTGTTTTGCACATGCAGCAGGGGCGACCATAAAACACGAGATGATCACTGGTCAAAAGGGTTCCGCGGCCGATAAGTCGACAACATGGCCCAGCGGTTGGACGAAGGGATCCCTCGCGCCTCGGCCACGCTCGAGGCAGCGAGCACCCCGTCACATAACGATCGGTCGGCCGGTTCCGCGCACCTCCGCGGCACATGCCTGCGGGCCCGGCCCATTGAGACGACCACCGCATCCAGGGCGGGTTTCCGCGCGCGCCCCGGACACCCTCTCGGCAGTATCAGCAGGTGGGAGACGTCGTGGGCACCTACCGCACCGCTCGACGCCGACGCGCGCGGCAGGGCTCCCGGGACCTTCCCGCTCGATCCGACCGTGGAACGGGAAACGCCCACGCCGAAATTGCTCCGCTCGGCCGCGGGAATGCGCCAGGCGAATGCGACGACGGCCCGCAAAATGACCGCGCCTGCTTATGGCGATGCCGAGCCGCAGCGAAAGGAGAGTACGGCCGAGCCGTTTTCCCGGGATCACCAAGGGGCTCCGCGTCAGCGGAACATCCGGTTCAGCAAATGTTCCGAAACGCGCAGCGAAGTCCTGAGGAAACCGCCCGGTGCGCGGGCCCACGCCGGATACACGCAGCCGGCGGATCCTCCGGTTCCGCACTCTCCGTGTGGCCTGGCACACATCCGCCGATCCGTGGGCCCCGGCACGCACGAGCGCCCCCGGCCGGTGGGCCGGGGGCGCTCGGGGACGTACGCCTGACACGTACCGGGTGCGGGCTCGCTCAGCCCGCGGCCAGGTGCCGTTCCACCGTCTCGACCTTCGACGTCATGCCGTCGGAGACGCCGGGGCGGATGTCGGCCTTGAGGATGAAGGAGACCCGCGGAGCCCGCGCCTCCACCGCGGCCACCGCACGCCGGACCACGTCCATGACCTCGTCCCACTCGCCTTCCACGGTGGTGAACATGGCGTCGGTCCGGTTCGGCAGCCCCGACTCGCGGACCACGCGGACCGCGTCGGCGACGTACTCCCCGACCTCTTCACCGACCCCCAGCGGGGTCACCGAGAACGCGATGATCATGCGCCGGCCACCTCGCGCGCACGGGCCGCGATCACGCTGTCGGCCTCGTCCCGCTTGAGCAGCCTGTCGCCGTACAGACCGCCGAAGGGCAGCAGCGCGAGCAGGAAGAACAGGGCGACCTTCTTGACCGGCCACTTCGCCTTGTTCCAGACGTCCAGCAGGAACACCGCGTAGATGACGAACAGGATCCCGTGCAGGATGCCGAGGGGCATCATCAGGTAGTCGATGTCCGAGATCCGGCTGAGCAGGGAGCCGAAGATCAGCAGGGCCGGGAACGACAGCGCCTCCGGGACGGAGATGAGGCGCAGCCGGTGCAGGGCGGAGGCGGTCTTGATGTCCACGGGGAACCTTCGGGGTGGAGGTCAGGGTCCGTCCCAGTGTCTCAGCCGCTTTGCGGGATCTTGACCCGGGCCCCCGGGCCCCTTCGACGTCCGGTTGTGGCACATATCGGCCACGGGCCCCTGTTCGGGTCCGCCCGGTGCCGATAACGTCATCCCGTGGCTCAGTTCCGACTCCAAGGCAGCAAGGTGCTCGCCGTCGACCTGACCGGGGACGCCGTGAAAGCGAAAAACGGCTCCATGGTCGCGTACGACGGTCAGATGGCCTTCAAGAAGATGACCGGCGGCGGCGAAGGCCTCCGCGGCATGGTGACCCGCCGGCTGACCGGCGAGCAGATGACCGTGATGGAAGTGCAGGGACACGGCACCTGCTTCTTCGCCGACCGCGCGAGCGAGATCAATCTCGTCAACCTGCGCGGCGAGAAGCTCTACGTCGAGTCCAGCAACCTGCTGTGCACCGACGCCGGTCTGCGCACCGGCACCACTTTCACCGGCCTGCGCGGTGCGACGACGGGCAACGGCCTGTTCACCACGACCGTCGAGGGCTCCGGGCAGGCGGCGATCATGTCCGACGGTCCGGCGGTGGTGCTGCGCGTCAGCTCCCAGTACCCGCTCTCCGTCGACCCGGGCGCCTACATCGCGCACACCGGCAACCTCCAGCAGTCCTTCCAGTCCGGCGTCAACTTCCGCACGCTGATCGGCGAGGGCTCGGGCGAGTCCTTCCAGATCCGCTTCGAGGGCGAGGGCCTGGTGTACGTACAGCCCAGCGAGCGCAACACCATCGGGGGCGACATCTGATGCCGTTCCGCGAGATCAACTCGAAGATGGTCGAGGCGCAGGTCGTCCCCGGGCAGAAGATGTACAGCCAGCGCGGCGCGATGCTCGCCTACCGCGGCGACGTGTCCTTCACCCCCAGCATCACCGGGGGCCAGGGCGGGGTCATGGGCATGATCGGGCGCCGGGTGGCGAACGAGCAGACCCCGCTGATGGAGGTCGAGGGCAGCGGCACCGTGATGTTCGGCCACGGCGGCCACCACATCCAGGTGATCAACCTCACCGGCGAGACCCTCTACGTGGAGGCCGACCGGCTGCTCGCCTTCGACGGCACCCTGCAGCAGGGCACGATGTTCATGGGCTCGCAGGGCGGGGTCATGGGCATGGTCCGCGGCCAGGTGACCGGCCAGGGCCTGTTCACCACCACCCTCAAGGGCCACGGTTCGGTCGCCGTGATGGCCCACGGCGGGGTCATCGAGCTCCCGATCCAGCCGAACCGCCCGGTCCACGTGGACCCGCAGGCGTACGTGGCCCACCACGGTGACGTCCGCAACAAGCTCTCCACCGCCCTCGGCTGGCGGGACATGGTGGGGCGCGGCTCGGGTGAGGCGTTCCAGCTGGAGCTGTCCGGTCAGGGCGCGGTGTACGTACAGGCCTCGGAGGAGAAGCTGTGAACTTTGGCCCCGTGACCGGCGGGCCCGGCGGGCCGACGGTGTTCGACCCGTACGCCCTGCCGTCCGACGACAACGTCAACCCGTACACCTTCTGCGTGGAGCTCAAGGGGAGCCAGTGGTTCCTGCAGAAGGGCAAGATGATCTCGTACTACGGGAGCATCGAGTTCAACGGCATCGGCAACGGCCGCTTCGACCGGCTGCTGCGCACCAGCTTCCACTCGCCGCTCCACGCGAGCGACTGGGTGGTGGCCGAGGGCCAGGGCAAGATGCTGCTGGCCGACCGGGCCTTCGACGTGAACTCGTACGACCTGGACAACGGGAACCTGACGATCCGGTCCGGCAACCTGCTGGCCTACCAGCCCTCCCTGGCCCTGAAGCAGTCGATCGTCCCGGGTTTCCTGACGCTGATCGGAACCGGGAAGTTCGTGGCGGCGTCCAACGGCCCGGTGGTGTTCATGGAACCGCCGCTGCGCGTGGACCCGCAGGCACTGGTGGGCTGGGCCGACTGCCCCTCCCCCTGCCACCACTACGACCACGGCTACATGTCGGGTGTGATCGGCGGACTGCGCTCGCTGACCGGTATCGGGGGCTCCTCGGGCGAGGAACACCAGTTCGAGTTCGTCGGCGCCGGGACGGTGCTCCTCCAGTCCTCGGAGATGCTGATGGCCGAGCAGGCGGTGGGTACGGTCGGCGCGGGCGCGGCCACCGGCAACGCACAGGGTGTTCCGGGGGCCTCTCAGGGCCCGCTGGGGCAGCTGGGCGTGCCGCGGATGCCGGGGCAGCTGGGTGATCTCCAGCGCCGCTTCGGACTGTGACCACCCGAGCCATTTTTGTACGCAATTCAACTTCTTAGGTAGAGTTCATTCATGGAGACCATGGAGACCGAGACGGCCACGCGCTGGCTGACCGATTCCGAGCAGTGTGCGTGGCGCACCCACCTGGACGTCAGCAGACTGCTGATGCACCAGCTGGAAAAGGATCTCCAGCCCTTCGGACTCACCAACAACGACTACGAGATCCTCGTGAACCTCTCGGAGTCGGAGGGCCACCGGATGCGGATGAGCGATCTCGCGACCGCCACCCTGCAGTCCAAGAGCCGGCTGTCCCACCAGATCACGCGCATGGAGGCGGCGGGCCTGGTCCGCCGCGTCAACTGCGAGTCCGACCGCCGCGGCCTCTTCGCGGTCCTCACGGACGAGGGCATGGAGACGATGCGCAAGGTCGCCCCGCACCACGTGGCGTCCGTCCGCAGGCACTTCATCGACCTGCTGCCGCCGGAGGCCCTGGCGGCACTGCGCTCCTCGCTGACGCCGGTCGCCGAGCACCTGCGCGGCACCCGCGGCAAGGCCTGACCAGGGCTTTCGCCCTCCCGGCGGCGGGATGTGGCGAGCGGCCGGACAATGGGCGGGAACGCTCGCTGCCGGCCGCCCGTCCTCGGGCAACCGCAGGTCCGCGGTCATGGCCGGCCTGAGGAGGTCCAGCCCATGAAGCGCAACGTGTACGTCTCCGCGGCCGCGTCCGTGGTCCTGCTCGTGGGAGGCCCGGCGGCCGCTGCCGCCGCGGCGTCCGCAGACACGGCGCGAACGGCTCCCGCGGCCACCACCGTCGCCCGGGCCGATGTCACGGCCGAGGGGGCTGCCGCCGCGGCCCTGAAGGAATACCCGGGGGTGGTCGAGTCCCTTGACCGGGACGCCAACGTCTGGCACGTGGACGTGATCACCAAGGACGGCAAGGGCCACGCCGAGCTGGAGGTCGACGCCGCGACCGGCAAGGCCACCCGCAAGCACGTCGACACCGACCAGAACGCCGACAAGTACAAGGCCCTGCTGGCCGCCAAGGTCACCGCCGAGCAGGCTGCCAAGGCCGCCGTGGCGGCCCACCCGGGCACGGCGTGGACCGTCGAGTGGGACTCCGACGACGACAACGGCAAGGCGCCGTACTGGCACGTCGAGGTGAAGGGCTCCGACGGCACGACGTGGGACGCCTCCGTGGACCCCACCACCGGCAAGGCGACCGCGCAGTCCGACTACGACGAGAGCGACAGCGACAGCAACAGCGACGGCGGCGAGAACGGCTGACCCGCCGGCCCCGTACGCGACGGGAGCCGCGCCCCGGGTGGGGCGCGGCTCCCTTCACGTGCGTCAGGCGTTGGGGCGCTTGCCGTGGTTCGCCTTCTTCTTCTTGCGTGCTCGCTTCTTGTTGCCGCGCTTGGCCATGAGCCACTCCCTGGTTCGGGGCATTCCGGGCGTTCGCCAGTCTAGGGTCCGGCGGGCCCGCCCGCACTCAGGCTTCGGTCAGACTCTCCAGCAGCGTGTCGGCGGCCGCGTACGGATCCAGCTCCCCGGCGGCGACGCGGCCCGCCAGCGCCTCGATCCGCGCGTTCCCGTGCAGATCGGCCATCCGGGCACGCAGGGCCGTCACCGCGATGGTCTCCACCTCGCGCGCCGCACGCGCCGTGCGCCGCTCGGCGAGCACGCCGTGCTCGTCCATCCACGCCCGGTGCTTCTCCAGCGCCTCGACGAGCTCGTCGATGCCCTGCGCCCGCGCGGCGACGGTCTTGACGATCGGCGGGCGCCAGTCCCCCGGGCCACGGGACTCCCCCAGACCCAGCATGTGGTTCAGCTCGCGCGCGGTGGCGTCCGCGCCGTCCCGGTCGGCCTTGTTGACCACGTACACGTCGCCAATCTCCAGGATGCCCGCCTTCGCGGCCTGGATCCCGTCGCCCATCCCGGGAGCCAGCAGCACCACCGAGGTGTCCGCCTGCGCGGCGATCTCCACCTCCGACTGTCCGACCCCGACCGTCTCGACCAGGATCACCTCGCAGCCGGCCGCGTCCAGCACCCGGATCGCCTGCGGGGCGGCCCAGGCGAGACCGCCCAGGTGGCCCCGGGTGGCCATGGAGCGGATGTAGACCCCCGGGTCGGAGGCGTGGTCCGACATCCGCACCCGGTCGCCGAGCAGCGCCCCGCCGGAGAACGGCGAGGAGGGGTCGACGGCGAGCACGCCGACCCGCTTCCCGGCCTTGCGGTAGGCGGTCACCAGCGCCGAGGTCGAGGTCGACTTGCCGACGCCCGGCGACCCCGTCAGCCCCACCACGTACGCGTTCCCGGTGAGCGGCGCCAGGGCCGCCATCACCTCGCGCAGCTGCGGGGACGCCCCCTCGACCAGCGAGATCAGCCGGGCCACCGCTCTCGGCCTGCCCTCACGTGCCTGGGCCACCAGCTGGGGGACGTCCACCGCCGTCATACGTGCTGCGCTCCTCGGTTCTCGTACGGGGTACGGGTGCTGCTGCCGCCCTCGGGCGGCCGGGTGCTCAGGCCCCGGGGACGCGGACGATCAGGGCGTCGCCCTGGCCGCCGCCGCCGCACAGCGCGGCCGCGCCGACCCCGCCGCCGCGGCGCTTGAGCTCCAGCGCCAGGTGCAGCACCACACGGGCGCCGGACATGCCGATCGGGTGCCCCAGGGCAATGGCGCCACCGTTGACGTTCACCTTTTCCGGGGTCACCCCGAGGTCCTTCATTGACTGCACGGCGACCGCCGCGAAGGCCTCGTTGATCTCGATGAGGTCCAGGTCGGAGACCTCCAGGCCCTCCTTCTTCAGGGCGTGCAGGATCGCGTTCGACGGCTGCGACTGGAGGGAGTTGTCCGGGCCGGCCACGTTGCCGTGGGCGCCGATCTCGGCGAGCCACTCCAGACCCAGCTCCTCGGCCTTGGCCTTGCTCATCACGACCACGGCGGCGGCGCCGTCGCTGATCTGCGAGGAGGTGCCGGCGGTGATGGTGCCGTCCTTGGCGAAGGCGGGACGGAGCTTGCCCAGGGACTCCGCCGTGGTCTCCGGGCGGATGCCCTCGTCGTGGGCGAAGACGACCGGCTCGCCCTTGCGCTGCGGGATCTCGACCGGGGTGATCTCGGCCTCGAAGACGCCGTTCTTCTGCGCGGCCGCGGCCCGCTGGTGCGAGGCGGCGGCGAACTCGTCCTGCGGGGCGCGCTCGATGCCCAGGCGGGTGTTGTGCTTCTCGGTCGACTCGCCCATCGCGATGTTCTCGAAGGCGTCGGTGAGGCCGTCGTAGGCCATCGCGTCGAGCATCTCGATGGCGCCGTACTTGTAGCCCTCACGGGACTTGGGCAGCAGGTGCGGCGCGTTGGTCATGGACTCCTGGCCGCCCGCGACCACGATGTCGAACTCACCGGCGCGGATCAGCTGGTCGGCCAGCGCGATCGCGTCCAGACCCGAGAGGCACACCTTGTTGATGGTCAGGGCGGGCACGTTCATCGGGATGCCGGCCTTGACCGCGGCCTGGCGGGCCGGGATCTGGCCCGCGCCGGCCTGGAGCACCTGGCCCATGATCACGTACTGCACCTGGTCGCCGGAGATCCCGGCCCGGTCCAGCGCGGACTTGATGGCGAAGCCGCCGAGGTCGGCGCCCGAGAAGGACTTGAGCGATCCGAGCAGGCGCCCCATGGGCGTGCGGGCCCCTGCGACGATCACGGAGGTGGTGTTGTTCGATCCGGACATGAGGCACAGCCCCTTGGATGAGGAGTGAACGAGGGTTTACGTCAATGTACTGAGCGGTACGGCGGCGGTCACCGGGCTGTCGGTGTGATCGCGCGCACGTTGCGTGACCGGCCTCCAGGGCGGTGCACTGGGTCCATGCTGACAAGAATCGACCACATCGGGATCGCCTGCTTCGACCTGGACAAGACCGTCGAGTTCTACCGTGCCACCTACGGCTTCGAGGTGTTCCACACCGAGGTCAACGAGGAGCAGGGTGTGCGCGAGGCCATGTTGAAGATCAACGAGACGTCCGACGGCGGCGCCTCCTACCTCCAGCTCCTGGAACCGACCCGGGAGGACTCCGCGGTCGGCAAGTGGCTGGCGAAGAACGGCGAGGGGGTCCACCACATCGCCTTCGGCACCGAGGACGTGCTCGGCGACTCGGAAGCCATCCGCGGCAAGGGCGTCCGCGTCCTCTACGACCAGCCCCGCACGGGCTCCATGGGCTCCTCCATCACCTTCCTGCACCCCAAGGACTGCCACGGCGTCCTGACCGAACTCGTCACCTCCAACCCCGACCACTGACGGACCACTGATGGCCCGATTCCCCGGCCGGTAGAGTGGCCATGGCTCGGCCGGGGTTCGGTGCGGAGACGGGGTCGGGGCCTGTGACCCCTGCCCCGGTATCTGACACCATTCCCCGGGGGCGTCGTTCAGCGGGCGAGCGATGCTCATTTGGGAGTGAGCTTGCGACCAGGGGACGGATGGGACCGCGCTGTGCGGGGCTACGAAAGCCAGGAGAGCCATCAGGCCGAGGCCGACCACCTCTCGCGCTTCGAGGCCGAGATGGAGCGGCTGAAGAAGGAGCGCGGGAAGGCCGTCCAGCACGCTGAGGACCTGGGGTACCAGGTCGAGGTGCTGCGCGCCAAGCTCCACGAGGTACGCCGAGCTCTGGCGTCCCGCCCCGCCTACGACGGCGCGGACATGGGGTACCAGGCGGAGCAGCTGCTCCGCAATGCCCAGATCCAGGCCGATCAGATGCGCTCGGACGCCGAGCGCGAGCTGCGCGACGCCCGGGCGCAGACCCAGCGCATCCTCCAGGAGCACGCCGAGCACCAGGCGCGCCTCCAGGCCGAGCTGCACGCCGAGGCCGTCAACCGGCGCCAGCGCCTGGACCAGGAGCTCAACGAGCGCCGCCAGACCGTCGAGGCCCACGTCAACGAGAACGTGGCCTGGGCCGAACAGCTGCGCGCCCGTACGGAATCGCAGGCGCGCCGGCTCATGGAGGAGTCCCGCGCCGAGGCCGAGCAGGCCCTGAACGCCGCCCGCGCCGAGGCCGCCCGGGTCGCCGAGGAGACGCGGCGCCGGATGGCCGCCGACGCCGAGGCCGCCCGCGCGGAGGCCGAGGCCACGCTGCTGCGCGCCCGCAAGGAGGCCGAGCGGCTGCTGACCGCCGCCTCCGCGCAGGCCCAGGAGGCCAGCGAGCACGCCGAGCGGCTGCGTTCCACCACCTCCGCCGAAGCGGAGCAGACCCGCCGGCAGACCCTCGACCTGGGCCGGGTCGCCGAGTCCCGGGTGCAGGAGGCCGACGCCGCCCTGCGCGAGGCCCGCGCCGCGGCCGAGAAGCTGCTCGCGGAGGCCAAGGAGAGCGCCGCCCGCCAGCTCGCCTCGGCGGAGTCGGTCAACGAGCAGCGCACCCGTACCGCCAAGGAGCAGGTGGCCCGGCTGGTCGGCGAGGCCACCAAGGAGGCCGAGGCCCTCAAGGCGGAGGCCGAGCAGTCCCTGGCCGACGCCCGCGCGGAGGCCGAGCGGCTGCGCGTGGAGGCAGGCGAGCAGGCCCGTACGGCGGCGGCCGAGGACACGGCCGCGCAGCTGGCGAAGGCCGCCCGCACCGCCGAGGACGTACTGAACAAGGCCTCGGAGGACGCCCGGGCCACCACCCGCGCCGCCTCCGAGGAGGCCGAGCGGATCCGCCGCGAGGCGGAGGCCGAGGCCGAGCGGCTGCGCGCCCAGGCCGCGGCCACGGCCGACGAGCTCAAGGGCGCCGCGAAGGACGACACCGAGGAGTACCGGGCCCGTACGGTCGAACTCCAGGAGGAGGCCCGCAGGCTGCGCGGCGAGGCCGAGCAGCTGCGCGCGGAGGCCGTCGCCGAGGGCGAGCGGATCCGCGGCGAGGCCCGCCGCGAGGCGGTCCAGCAGATCGAGGAGGCGGCCAAGACCGCCGAGGAACTGCTCGGCAAGGCCAAGGCGGACGCGGACGAGCTGCGGGGCGGGGCGACCGCCGAGAGCGAGCGGGTCCGCGCCGAGGCCGTCGAGCGGGCCGGCACCCTGCGCAAGCAGGCCGAGGAGACCCTGGAGCGGACCCGCGCCGAGGCGGAGCGGCTGCGCGCCGACGCCGAGGAGCAGGCGGAGGCCGTACGGGCCGAGGCGGACGCGGCGGCCCTCGCCCGGCGCGAGGAGACCGAGCAGGCGCTGGCCGCGAAGCGTGCGGAGGCCGAAGAGGAACTCGTACGGCTGCACACGGACGCCGAGAGCCGGCTGAGCACGGCCGAGCAGACGCTGCGCGACGCCCGCACGGCCGCGGAGAACATCCGCAAGGAGACCACCGAGGAGACCGACCGGCTGCGCGCCGAGTCGGCGGAGCGGATCCGCACCCTCCAGGCGCAGTCGGAGGCGGAGGCCGAGCAGCTGCGCACCGAGGCGGCGCAGGACGCCGGCCGGGTCCGCGCGGAGGCCGAGCAGGTCGCCGTACGGCTGCGCGGCGAGGCCGAGGCCGAGGCGGAGCGGGTGCGCTCCGAGGCGCAGGAGACCGCGGACCGGCTGCGCGCCGAGGCCAAGGCGGCGGCCGAACGGGTCGCCGCCGAGGCGGCGGAGGCGCTGGCCGCCGCGCAGGAGGAGGCCGCGCGGCGCCGCCGGGAGGCCGAGGAGACCCTGGCGTCGGCCCGTACGGACGCGGAGCTGGAGCGGGCGCAGGCCCGCGAGCAGAGCGAGGAGCTGCTGGCCGCGGCCCGCCGCCGCTCGGAGGAGGCGCAGGCCGAGGCGGCCCGCCTGACCGAGGAGGCCGAACGGCGCGCCTCGGAACTGGTGTCGGCGGCGGAGGCCACCGCCCAGCAGGTACGGGACTCCGTGGCCGGTCTGCACGAGCAGGCCGAGGAGGAGGTCGCCGGACTGCGCAGCGCGGCCGAGCACGCGGCGCAGCGCACGAAGACGGAGGCGGAGGAAGAGGCCGAGCGGGTCCGCGGCGACGCGTACGCGGAGCGGGAGCGGGCCACCGAGGACGCCAACCGGATCCGCAGCGAGGCCCGTACGGAGACGGACGCGGCGAAGGCGCTGGCCGAGCGGACGGTCGCCGACGCGATCGCCGAGGCGGAGCAGCTGCGCAGCGACACCGCCGAGTACGCGCAGCGGGTGCGTACGGAGGCGACGGACGCGCTGGCCGCGTCCGAGCGGGACGCGGCCCGTACCCGGGCGGACGCCCGCGACGACGCGAACCGCATCCGCGGCGAGGCGGCGGAGGCCCTGGAGTCGTCCCGTGCCGAGGGAGCGCGGATCATCGGCGAGGCGACGGCGGAAGCCGAGCGGCTCACCGCGGAGACCCTCGCGGCCAACGAGGCCACCGTCGGCGAGGCCGCGGCCGAGGCCGAGCGGATCACCGCGCAGGCCGTGGAAGCGGCGGACGCGACCCGCGCCGAGGCGGCGGGCACGCTGGACGAGGCACGGTCGGAGGCCAACCGGCTGCGGACCGAGGCCGCCGAGCAGGCGGACCGGCTCGTCACCGAGGCGGCCTCGGAGGCCGAGCGGCTCATCGAGGAGACCCGCGCCGCCAACGCGGTCACCGTGGGCGAGGCGGAGGCCGCCGCACAGGTGCTGCGCACGAAGGCGGAGCGCCTCACGGCGCAGGCCGCCGAGACGCTGGTCGCGGCCGAGCGGGACGCGGCGCGCGTCCTGGTCGACGCCCGTACCGAGGGCGACCGGCTCGTCGAGGAGACCCGGGCGGCCAACGAGGCCACGGTCGGCGAGGCCGCGGCGGAGGCCGAGCGACTGCGCACGGAGGCCGCGCAGGTGCTGGACGAGGCCCGCGCGGAGGGCGGCCGGATCATCGGCGAGGCCACCGCGGAGGCGGAGCGCGTCACGGCAGCGGCGAACGAGACCCTGGCGAGCGCCGAGCAGGAGTCCGCGAGGACGCTGGACGAGGCCCGCGAGGAGGCCAACAAGCGCCGCAGCGAGGCCGCGGAGCAGGCCGACCGGCTCATCACCGAGGCTGCGGCGGAGGCGGAGAAGCTCACCGCCGACGCGGCCGCGGAAGCGGACCGGCTCACCGCCGAGACCCGCAAGGCGAACGAGCGGACGGTCGGCGAGGCCGCGAACGAGGCCGAGCGGCTGCGCGCGGAGGCGTCGGAGGCGCTGTCCTCGGCGCAGGAGCACGCGACCCGCACCCGGTCGGAGGCCGAGCGGGTCAAGGCCGAGGCGGCGAGCGCCGCGGAGCGCGTGCGAGCGGAGGCCCGTACGGAGGCCGAGCGGCTGCTGGACGAGGCCCGCGAGGAGGCCAACAAGCGCCGCAGCGAGGCGGCGGAGCAGGTCGACCGGCTCATCACCGAGTCGGCGGCGGAGGCCGACAAGCTCGTCTCGGATGCTCGGAAGCAGGCCCTCGCCGCCACCACGGCGGCCGAGGAGCAGGCCGACGCGATGGTCGACGCGGCGCGCAAGGAGGCCGCGCGGATCACCTCGGAGGCGACCGTCGAGGGCAACTCCATGGTGGAGAAGGCCCGTACGGACGCGGACGAGCTGCTGGTCGGCGCGCGCCGGGACGCCGCGGCCATAAGGGAGCGGGCGGAGGAGCTGCGCGGCCGCGTCGAGTCCGAGGTCGAGGAGCTGCACGAGCGGGCCCGCCGGGAGTCGGCCGAGCAGATGAAGTCGGCCGGCGAGCGCGTGGACAAGCTGGTGCGGGCCGCGACCGAGCAGAGCGTGGCGGCCGAGGCGAAGGCCAAGGCGCTGGTGTCGGACGCGAGCAGCGAGGCGAGCAAGGTCCGCATCGCGGCGGTGCGCAAGGCGGAGGCGCTGCTCAAGGAGGCCGAGCAGAAGAAGGCCGAGCTGGCCCGGGAGGCGGAGAACGCCCTGGCGCAGGCCAAGGCGGAGGCGGAGCGGCTCGTCGAGGAAGGGCGCCGAGAGCTGGAGGTCCTGGTGCGCAGGCGCGAGGACATTCAGGCGGAGATCTCCCGTGTCCAGGACGTTCTTGAGGCGTTGGAATCATTCGAGGCGCCTTCGGGTGGCGGGAAGCCCGCGATCGGCGGCCAGGGCGCGGGGGGCGTGAAGGCCGGCGCGGCAGCGGGGTCCACTCGTTCGGGTGGCAAGACGTCAGAGGGGTAGTCAGCGCACAGGGATGTGTGCCTCTGATGGAGGTTCAGGCGAACGAGTGACAAGCATTCTGTCGCCTTGCCACTCAAAAGGGGTGTCATTGTCCAGATCAAACGCGGATTGACTCGATGACACGCCGCTTCGGCGCCTAGGATTCCCCTTAACACCTCACGTAGCACCTCATCGGTCTCATTCGACAGGAACCCCATGAGCGACACTTCCTCCCCCTTCGGCTTCGAGCTCGTGCGGCGTGGTTACGACCGTGGTCAGGTGGACGACCGCATTACCAAGCTGGTCTCCGACCGCGACAGCGCCCTTGGACGTATCAACTCTCTGGAAAAGCGGATCGAGGAGTTGCACCTCGAGACGCAGAACGCCCAGGCCCAGGTGAACGACGCCGAGCCGTCGTACGCGGGTCTCGGCGCCCGGGTCGAGAAGATCCTGCGGCTGGCCGAGGAGGAGGCGAAAGACCTGCGCGAGGAGGCCCGTCGCGCGGCCGAGCAGCACCGTGAGCTCGCCGAGTCGGCCGCCCAGCAGGTGCGCAACGACGCCGAGTCGTTCGCCGCCGACCGGAAGGCGAAGGCGGAGGACGAGGGCGTCCGTATCGTCGAGAAGGCCAAGGGCGACGCGTCGACCCTGCGCGCCGAGGCCCAGAAGGACGCGGCCTCCAAGCGCGAGGAGGCCGACGCCCTGTTCGAGGAGACCCGCGCCAAGGCCGCCCAGGCCGCAGCGGACTTCGAGACCAACCTGGCCAAGCGCCGCGAGCAGTCGGAGCGCGACCTGGCCTCGCGTCAGGCCAAGGCGGAGAAGCGCCTCGCGGAGATCGAGCACCGCGCGGAGCAGCTGCGCCTGGAGGCCGAGAAGCTGCGTACGGACGCGGAGCGCCGGGCCCGTCAGACCGTGGAGACCGCGCAGCGCCAGGCCGAGGACATCGTGGCCGACGCCAACGCGAAGGCGGACCGCATCCGCAGCGAGTCCGAGCGCGAGCTCGCGGCGCTCACCAACCGCCGCGACTCCATCAACGCGCAGCTGACCAACGTCCGCGAGATGCTGGCGACGCTGACCGGTGCGGCCGTCGCCGCCGCCGGTTCCCCGATCGACGACGAGCCGGTCACGCGCGGGGTTCCGGCGCAGCAGAGCCGCTGACCGCCGCGTCCGTGGCCACCGGGTCGCCCGGTTCGCCCGTTTGACGACCAAAGCAGGGCCGTGCGTCACCTTTCGGAGGTGGCGTACGGCCCTTCGCCGTTCTAGCGTGGCCGCATGATCGAGCTTGAGGGCCTCACCAAACGATTCGGCACCAAGACCGCCGTGGACCACCTCAGCTTCCAGGTCAGACCGGGGGTGGTGACCGGCTTCCTCGGCCCCAACGGGGCGGGCAAGTCCACGACCATGCGCATGATGCTCGACCTCGACCACCCGACCAGCGGCACGGTCCGGATCGACGGGAAGCACTACCGGGACCTGCCGGAGCCGCTGAAGTACATCGGGGCGCTGCTGGACGCGAAGGGCATGCACGGTGGCCGGAGTGCATACAACAACCTTCTGTGCCTGGCCCAGTCGAACCGCATCCCGGAGCGCCGGGTCGCCGAGGTGTTGGACCTGGTGGGACTGACACCCGTCGCCAAGAAGAAGTCCAAAGGATTTTCGATGGGCATGGGACAACGGCTGGGAATCGCCTCCGCACTGCTCGGTGATCCGCAGATCTTGATGTTCGACGAACCCGTCAATGGTCTGGACCCGGAGGGAATTCTCTGGATCCGCAATGTGATGAAGGGGCTGGCGGCAGAAGGAAGGACAATCTTCGTCTCCTCCCACCTGATGAGCGAAATGGCCTTGACCGCAGACCATTTGATCGTCATCGGGCAGGGAAGACTGCTGGCCGACCTGTCGATGGCCGATTTCATCCAGCAGAACTCGCGCAGCTACGTCCGGCTGCGCTCGCCGCAGCAGGAGCGGCTCAAGGACGTCCTGCACGAGGCCGGGGTCGGCGCCGTCAGCGTTCCGGCCACCGGCGCGCTGGAGATCGACGGCGTGGGACCGGAACGGCTCGGCGAGCTCGCCGCCCAGCACCAGATCGTGCTGCACGAACTCAGCCCGCAACGGGCGTCACTGGAGGAAGCGTTCATGCGGATGACGGCGGACTCCGTCGAGTACCACGCCCACACCCCCGGAGCCCCCGCTTCCGACAACCCGGCCCGGCCGGCCGACGTCCCCGCGTGGGGCGCCGGCTTCGAGGCGACGCGCAAGGACGGCGAGTGACCATGTCCTCCTTCCCCGCCGTCCTCAGGTCCGAGTGGACGAAGATCCGTACCGTGGCCTCCACCAGCTGGACGCTGGTGTCGGCCCTCGTGGTCACGGTCGGCGTCAGCGCCGCGCTCTGCGCCTTCTTCAACGCGTCCTTCGACGACATGCCCCCGGAGCAGCGGGCCACCTTCGACCCGACCGTGGCCAGCTTCGCCGGGATGAGCCTGGGTCAGCTGGCGATGATCGTGTTCGGTGTCCTGGTGGTCGGCACCGAGTACAGCTCGGGCATGATCCGCACCTCCCTGGCCGCCGTGCCGAACCGTGCGAGCTTCCTCTTCGGCAAGCTCCTCGTCGCCACCGGCCTGGCGCTGGCCGTGGGACTCGCGACCAGCTTCCTGTCCTTCTTCCTCGGCCAGGCCATCCTCGGCGACCGCTCCATCGGCATCGGCGAGGACAACGTACTGCGCGCGGTGATCGGCGCCGGCCTCTACATGGCCATGATGGCGCTGTTCTCCATGGGCGTGGCCGCGATGCTGCGCAGCTCGATGCTGGCGCTGGGCATCCTGATGCCGTTCTTCTTCCTGGTCTCGAACATCCTCCAGGCGGTCTCCGCCACCCGGAAGGTGGCGCAGTACTTCCCGGACCAGGCCGGCTCCAGGATCATGCAGGTGGTCCCCGGGGCCATGGACAGCGGCACGCCCCCGTTCGGGCCGTGGGGCGGCTTCGGGATCATGGCGCTGTGGACGCTGGCCGCCGTACTGGGTGGTTTCCTCGTCCTGAAGAAGCGGGACGCCTGAGGTCCCCTCCCCGGGGACCCCCGGGTCGGTCTCAGGGGTGACATCAGGGGTGCCTCAGGGATCCGGCCCGGGACGGAACCGTAGGAAGCTCGTTATCCTCTTAACCCTTACGCGGGCGAAAGTCGTCCCGGCCTGGTAAGGGGCAGCAAGATGATCGAGGCAGTCGGCCTGACCAAGCGCTTCGGCGCCAAGACCGCCGTCGACCAGCTCTCCTTCCAGGTCAAGCCGGGTCACGTGACCGGATTCCTGGGGCCCAACGGTTCCGGGAAGTCCACCACCATGCGCATGATCGTCGGACTCGACCGGCCCACCTCGGGCCGGGTCACGATCAACGGCCTGCCCTTCCGGGAGCTGCCGAACGCGCAGCGGCTCGTCGGGGCCCTGCTCGACGCCAAGGCCGTGCACGGCGGCCGCCGGGCCCGCACCCACCTGCTCTCCGTCGCCCAGCTCTCGGGGATCCCCGAGAAGCGGGTGGACGAGGTGCTGGCCGTGGTCGGCCTCCAGGACGTCGCCCGGCAGCGTACGAAGGGCTTCTCGCTCGGCATGGGCCAGCGGCTCGGCATCGCCACCGCCCTGCTCGGCGACCCGCAGGTGCTCCTGTTCGACGAGCCGGTCAACGGGCTCGACCCCGAGGGCATCCTCTGGGTCCGCAACCTGATGCGCCGGCTGGCCGCCGAGGGCCGCACCGTCCTGGTCTCCTCGCACCTGATGAGCGAGATGGCGCTGACCGCCGACCACCTGATCGTGATCGGCCGGGGCCGGCTGCTGGCCGATATGGGCACCCAGGAGTTCATCACGCACAACTCGGCCGGATTCGCTCGGGTGCGCGCGGCCGACACCGATCCCGATGGCCGGGACACACTGGGTGCCGCGCTCACCAGGGCGGGCGGCCGGGTCCTCCAGGAACCCGACGGAGCACTGCGCGTGACCGGGCTGGAGCTCCCCCGCATCTCGGAGCTGGCGCACGGGGCCGGCGTACGGCTCTGGGAGCTGTCGCCGCACCGGGCCTCGCTGGAGGAGGCGTACATGCGGATGACCCAGTCCTCCGTCGAGTACACCTCCACCGACGACCCGCGGGCCGAGCTCTGGGAGCCCGAGCCGCACACCGTCCCGGCCTGGGAGGACGAGCTCGCGGCGCCGGACGTCCCGCAGGCGGGCTTCTATGCACCCCCGCCGCCCGGAGCGGGCGGCCGGCCCTTCCTGATGCCCAGCGATCCCGGCGAGCTCGCGAGCGCCGCCAAGAACGACCCCGAGGAAGCCCGATGACCCCGATGACCCCGACGGGGACGACGCCGGCGGCGGCGGAGCAGCCGAAGGGCTACACCTCTCCCCTGCCCACGCCGCGGCCGCACCTGGGACACGCCCTGGCGTCGGAGTGGACCAAGATGGTCTCGGTCCGCTCGACCCTCTTCACGCTCGGCTCGCTCCTGCTGACCGTCATCGGCTTCGGGCTGCTCTTCATCTCGCAGAGCACGGACCGCGAGTTCGTCGGGATCTCCTTCACCACGCCCGCGCTCTTCGGCCTGCTGGTCGGTCAGATCGCGGTGATGGTCCTCGGCGTGCTGACCATCACCTCGGAGCACGCGACCGGGCTGGTGCGGACCACCTTCACCGCCGCCCCCGACCGGTACCGGGTGCTCACCGCCAAGTACCTCGTCTTCAGCCTCACGGCCTTCCTCACCACCGCCCTGGCGGTCTTCGTGGTCGGGGTGTCCGCCGCGATCGTGCACGACGGCTCCGGCTCCGGGTCGCACGCGGCGGGCGAGTGGCTGGGCGCGCTGGCGGGCTGCCTGTACGTCACCCTGCTCGGCGTGCTCGCGCTCGCGGTCGGGGCGCTGGTGCGGCATTCGGCCGGGGCGATCGCGGTGATGCTGGGCCTGGTCACGCTGCCGCCGGTGATAGGCGCGATGCTCAGCGTCTGGGAGGCGGCCGCGCCCATCGGACAGGCGGTGCTCCGGCACAACGCGCCGGTGGCGCTGATGGAGCTCTTCGGCATGCCGAACGGGGGCGGGGGCGGCGCGAGCGCCGCGCCGACGGGCACCTCCCACATGGTGCTCATCCTGCTGATCGCGGGCTGCGCCGTGGCCGCCTCGTACGTGACGGTCGGCCGCCGGGACGTGTAGCTAGTACCGGGGGGCGTTACGGGACCGCTGCACCTTCGAGGTGCGGCGGTCCTTCGCGTTCCAGCAGGCCTTGTGCCAGTGGCGGCGGTCGTCCACGCCGCCGTACTCGGGCCAGGCCACCAGGTGCGGGGTGCCGGAGGGGATCTCCTGGTCACAGCCGGGGCAGCGGTAGCGCTTGCCCGCCGCGCTCGCGCCCGCGACGTGCCGGACCTTCCAGTCCTCGCCCTGGTACTCCTCCGTGCGCTCGAGCCCGTAGCGGTCGAGGCCGGTGCCGGGACGTTCTTCCGGAGTCTCGCCGCCCCTGGGGCGGTTGTGGCGCGGTGACACGTATACCTCACGGATGGGCGGACGGCAGTGACTTTCTCCCAGACTACGCGCAGCGAGCCCGGGTACCCGCAGGGTGGTTGGCGAAGGACGGTCCGCGCAGGGGAATGGCCCGACAATCCCAATAACTTTCGTGTCAGCCCGTGCCTTTGGCACGTGTCAGACGTTGTTGCCATAGGAAGAACCGGTCCACCTGGGGGAGGCCGCGTCAGCCGCGAGGAGGGTGAAGGCGATGCGCGTAGGAGCGTTTGTACTGGCGGCCCAGTTCCCGGGCCAGGGGCAGGGAGAGCCGCTGCACCGGGCGGTGCGGACCGCCGAGGTGGCCGAGGAGGCCGGGCTCGACTCCGTGTGGCTCGCCGAGCACCACTTCGTCCCGTACGGGGTCTGTCCCTCGGCGGTGACCATGGCGGCCCTGCTGCTCGGCCGGACCCGGCGGCTGCGGGTGGGCACGGCGGTCAGCGTGCTGCCGAGCGCGCACCCGGTGGCCCTCGGCGAGCAGGCGGCGCTGCTGCACCTGACCTCCGGCGGCAGGTTCACCCTCGGGGTGGGGCGCGGCGGGCCGTGGGTGGACCTGGAGGTCTTCGGCGGCGGACTGGACTCGTACGAGAACGGCTTCCCGGAGGCCCTGGACCTGCTGCGGCGCTGGCTGACCGAGGCGCGGGTGGGGGCCGCCGGCGAGCGGTACGGCTTCCGCGAGGTGGCCGTCGTACCGCGTCCGTCGGAGGCGCTCGACGGGGACGGGACGGGCCCGGAGGTCATCGTGGCCTGCACGTCGCCCGGGTCGGTACGGATGGCGGCGCGGCGGGGACTGCCCATGCTGCTCGGCATGCACTGCGGGGACGAGGACAAGGCCGCGATGGTCGCGCTGTGGCGCAGGGCCGCGCTGGCCGCGGGCCACCCCCCGGAACTCGTGGCCGGCGCCGGCCACGTCTCCGCGGGGGTGTGCCAGCTGGCGGACCGTACGGCGGACGCCCGCGAGACGCTGCTGAAGGCGATGCCGGGCTGGCTCAAGCAGGGCCTGGACGCCCACGTGACCGTGGACGGCCGGGTGCGCGCGATGCGCGACCCCGTCGCCTACACGGAGCTCCTCTGCGACCTGCACCCGGTGGGCACCCCGCGACTGGCGGCGGACCGGCTGGCGGCCACCTCCGAGCGGACGGGCATCACCCGCTTCGCCCTCCTGACGGAGGGCTCCGGCGATCTCGCCGCGACGGAGGAGAACGTACGGCGCCTCGGCGCCGATGTCCTGCCCCGCCTCGGCTGAGACCGACCGGCCGTACTAGCAGTCCCGCAGTTCCGGCGACTGGTTGAGCAGCTGGCCGCGGATCGAAGTGAACTTGGCGAGCCGGTCGTCGACGGAGGGATCCAGCGGGAACACCGCCACCCGGTGACAGTTCTGGAAGGCCAGGCGCACTCCGAAGTGCCGCTGAAGCGCACCGCGTATCGCGTCACTCGCGAGCGCGCGCAGCAGCTGCCCGCGCGCCTGCTCGTCGGGCGGCGGCGTCTGGTTGTCGGCGAACTGTCCGCCGTCGACCTTCAGCTGGGCCACCAGCGAGCTGATCATCTCCCATGCGTAGGGCAGGGAGGTCCGGACGCAGTCGACGAAAGCGGCTTCGTCGACCTCGCCTCGCTCGGCCTGTTCGAGTAGGGCCGGTGAGACGTCGAGCGACATGGGTTCTCCTCTCGCGACCCCGGCGGACTGGGTTGCCGGAGTCTTACGGGCAGGGCCGGAGGCGGCGACGCAGCGTGCACGCTCCGCAACCTCCTGCTCACCACGGTAGGCGCCCCTTGGGTGACGCACCAGGAGAATGCGCATACAACGCGCCATCGGCGAACGGGGCTTTCAGGGGCGAATCGCGTGGAGGCCTTCTCGTCGAGTAGCGTTGCCGACCATGCGTCTCGTCATCGCCCGCTGCTCCGTCGACTACGCGGGCCGCCTCACCGCCCATCTGCCCTCCGCACCCCGTCTGATCCTCGTGAAGGCCGACGGCAGTGTCTCGATCCACGCGGACGACCGGGCGTACAAACCGCTCAACTGGATGTCGCCCCCGTGCACCCTCAAGGAGGGGAGCGGGGACGAGGCCGGTGTGTGGACGGTCGTCAACAAGGCGGGCGAGAAGCTCATCATCACCATGGAGGAAGTCCTCCACGACTCCTCCCACGAGCTCGGCGTCGACCCCGGCCTGATCAAGGACGGCGTGGAGGCACACCTCCAGGAACTCCTCGCGGACCGCATCGAGACGCTGGGCGAGGGTTACACCCTGATCCGGCGCGAGTACATGACGGCGATCGGCCCGGTGGACATCCTGTGCCGGGACGCCTCCGGCGGGACGGTGGCGGTGGAGATCAAGCGGCGCGGGGAGATCGACGGCGTCGAGCAGCTGACCCGGTACCTGGAGCTGCTGAACCGGGACCCGCACCTGGCCCCCGTCCGGGGTGTGTTCGCGGCCCAGGAGATCAAGCCGCAGGCGAAGGTCCTGGCGGCGGACCGGGGGATGGACTGCGTGGTCCTGGACTACGACGCGATGCGCGGCATCGAGGACGACAAACTCCGCCTGTTCTGACGTCGAACGCCGACGGGGCCGGGATGTGCGCGGCACGTCCCGGCCCCGTCGGCGTTCGGGGCGTGGAGTCCGGGGGCTCAGCCCCCGGGGCCGCCTAGCCGGTAGCGGTGGGTGACTGGGGCAAGGCGGTCTCGGTCGGGGCCTGGGTCGGGGTCGGCGGGGTGGTGGGAGTCGGCGTCGGGGTCGGCGTGCCCGGGTCCGGCGGCGTGGGCGTCGGCTTGGCCGACGACGGCCGGGTCGGCGGCGGCGTCACGGACGGCTTGCGCGACGGCGTACCGCGCGTGGGGCCCGTCGGGCCCGCGCTTCCCGTCGCCCCCGGCTGCACCGCGGCGGGATCCGACGTCACGGCCGGATCCGACGGCGCCGGCGCAGGATCGTTCCCGCTCGTCCCCGGCGCCGTCGGCGGAGCCACCCGCGTGGGGGTGGACGACACCGCCGGGCCCCGCGTCGGCGTCGGGCTGTCGGAGGAGCCCATGGCCAGGCTCACCACCGTCCCCAGGGCCACCACCGTCAGCGCGCCCGCACCGGCCAGCAGGATCCGCCGTCGCCGGACCGCTTCCGCGGCGGGTTCGGCGTACGGCCGGGGAGCCGGGGCGGCGGGTTGCGCGGCGGGCTTCGGGGTGATCGGGAAGGCGTCCTCGAACACCTCCGACAGCGTCGAGGGAGCATCCGGCCGACGGATCACCGGCACCACGGGGGACAGGGGGGAAAGGGGAGGCGCGGGGCTCGACGGGGCGGAGCCGGCCGGCGGGGTGGTCTTGGCCGACGGGGTGGCCTTGGCCGACGGGGTGGCCTTCGCCATCGGGGTCGCCCGCGTCACCGCCTCCGAGGCCGCCGGGTTGGCCGGGGCGGCCGGGAGCACCGCCGTCGTCGCCTCCGAGGCGGCCGGCGGAGCAGCCGGCAGGGCAGGCGGGCCGGCGTTGGCGGTGCCCGCCGCGGGAGCCTCCAGCCGCAGGGGCGGCGAGGCCGCCACCCCCGCCGCCTCGCGGTCCACGACCAGCGCCAGCGCCCGCCGCCCCGCCACGGTGCCCCGCTTGTCGGCGAGGGCGCCCTTCAGCCCGATGGAGGTCTCCAGCTCGGCCCGCGCCCGGTCCACCCGCCCCTCGCACAGGGCGAGCACGCCGAGTTCGTGGTGGAAGTACGCCTGCTCGGCGACCTCCCCCGCCTTGCGCGCGGCCTCGGCGCCCGAGCGCAGCACCCGCTCCCACGCCTCCCAGTGCAGCGAGGCCGCGAACGCCGGAGCCGCCGTCCGCGCCAGCAGCACCGCCGCCACCACGTCCGCGCCGGCCAGCGCGGCCAGTACCGCGTCCGTCTCGGCCGCGACCCGCTCGGGGGTCACCGAGGTGTGCCCGGTCCACCAGGCGTAGTGCCGGGCGGCCGTACGGGCCTCCTCCGCCGCGGTGTCCCCGTACCCGGCCTCCTCCAGCTGCCGCGCGACCCCGGCGGCGAGCCGGTAGCGGGTCCCGACCGGCGTCAGCAGCCCGCAGGCCAGCAGCTCCGCCACCGCCGAGTCCGCGTGGGTGTCCCCGACCAGCGCCGGAAGGTGCGCGTGGTGCGGCATCTCCCCGCCCAGCGCGCACGCGATCCGCAGCGCGGCGCGCGCCGACTCACTGACCCGCGAGGCCAGCAGCTCCGCGGGGGCGGCGCCCTGGGCGAGCGTCGGCAGCGGCACCTGGGCGGCGTCGCGCGGGCGTTCCTCGAAGACGCCGGGCTCCTCCTCGTCGTCGTCCTCGTCGGAGTGGTTGAGCTCGTCGCGCTGCCGCAGCAGCGCGGCGGCCTGGACGAAGCGCAGCGGCAGCCCCTCGGAGGCGAAGGCGAGGTCTGCCGCCCAGGCCGTCTCCAGGTCCGTCAGGGGGCGCCCGATGCCCGCTTCGAGGAGTTCCAGGCAGTCGGCCTTGCCGAGTCCGCCGAGGAAGACCTCCTCCAGGTGCGAGTCGTCGGAGGGGGCCCGGGTGTCGGGGGTCGCGGCGAGCAGGTAGGCGCATTCGGGGGTGGCCCGCAGCAGTTCGTCGAGGGCGGGGCCGCCCATCTCCAGGTCGTCGAGGAGGACGACGGCGCCGATGTCCCGTACGCGGGAGAGGAGTTCGATGCGGTCGGGCCGCCGGCCCGGGGCGTCGTACACGGTGGCGTACAGGGCGTGCAGCAGCTCGCCGGGCTGCTGGTGTCCGTACCCGGAGAGCCGTATGACGCCGTCGGGGGCGATGCCGGCGCAGCGGGCGGCGACCGCGTCGAGCAGCGCGGTACGACCCGATCCGGCGGGCCCGGTCAGCCGTACGGACCGCCCCCGGGCCAGCAGCCGTACGAGCCGCTCCTGCTCCTCCGCGCGCGCGTGCAGGGGCGGGGCGGAGGCGGGGCCTCCAGGCAGGACGGGCGGGCGCGCGGCGGCGTCCCGGGCGCTGCGGGCGGCCGCGTCGCGCTTGGCGGGGCGTCCGGCGGCGGTGCCGGGCGGGACGGGTGCTATCTCGCTGCCGTCGACCGGGTTGACGGTGAGGGTGAAGTCGCCCGCGGTCAGGCTGACGACCCGGGCGGGCGGCGCGGCGGCGGGGTTCACGGCCGCGGGGTTCACGGCCGCGGCGTTCCCGGCCACTGGGCTCCCGACCGGGGCGGTGGCGGCCGGGGCGTTCAGAGCCGGGGCGTTGAGAACCGGGGCGTTCAGGGCCGCAGGGTCCACCGATCCGGACTGCTCCTCCGGGTGGGTCCGCCCCTGTGTTCGGTCCATGACCAAGTCCCCCGATCGCGGGCCGTGCGCCTCGCCGTCGTACCGCCCGGCCTTCGCACGCCGCTATCGCTACTGGTCCGGTTTTCCGCCCGAACCCTAGACCGTGGCCGGACCCGCCGGAACCGCAGGGGTGCCATCACCACCGGACCGTTACGTTTCCGCAGGAAAACGGAACACCTCGTTCACACCCGGGGCAGGGACTCCGCCTCCAGGCCGCCCTCGATCGCGAGGATCCGGTGCAGCCGGGTGGCCACGAGCAGCCGCTGCATCTGCGCGGGCACCCCGCGCAGGACGAGCCGCCGTCCCGTCCGGCCGGCCCTCCGGTGCGCGCCCATGATCACGCCGAGGCCGGTGGCGTCCCAGGAGTCGAGCCCGGTGAGGTCGAGCACGAGGTCGCCGCGGCCGTCGTCGAGTGCGGTGTGGAGGGCCGTACGGGCGTCCGCCGCGCTGCGCACGTCGAGGCGGCCCCCGAGAGCGAGTTCGGCGTGGTCGCCCCTGATGTGCATGTGTACTCCCGGCAGTACTGCGTACGTATGGTCCGACTGGTCCGTGGTCGGCAACTCTCACTGCAACTGACTGCCGCACGGGCAGGGAAGTTGCCGACCGTGAGCGAACCGATACCTAATTCACCCCGTGGGGTGAGGGCATCCGAACAGTGGTGCCCAGTGGTCCGGCCCGGTTCGGCCTCAGTGCTTGTAGAAACCCTGGCCGCTCTTGCGACCGATGTCGCCCGCGTCGACCATGCGGCGCATGAGCTCCGGCGGTGCGAACTTCTCGTCCTGGGACTCGGTGTAGATGTTGCTGGTGGCGTGCAGCAGGATGTCGACGCCCGTGAGGTCCGCCGTGGCCAGCGGGCCCATCGCGTGCCCGAAGCCCAGCTTGCACGCGATGTCGATGTCCTCGGCGGACGCCACGCCCGATTCGTACAGCTTCGCGGCCTCGACGACGAGCGCGGAGATCAGACGGGTCGTCACGAAACCGGCGACGTCGCGGTTGACGACGATGCAGGTCTTGCCGACGGACTCGGCGAAGGCGCGGGTGGCGGCCAGGGTCTCGTCGCTCGTCTTGTAGCCGCGTACGAGCTCGCAGAGCTGCATCATCGGGACGGGCGAGAAGAAGTGCGCGCCGACGACCCGCTCCGGGCGCTCGGTCGCGGCCGCGATCTTGGTGATCGGGATGGCGGAGGTGTTGGAGGCGAGGATCGTGTCCTCACGGACGATCTTGTCGAGGGTGCGGAAGATCTCGTGCTTGATCTCGATCTTCTCGAAGACGGCCTCGACCACGATGTCCACGTCGGCGGCGGCGTCGAGGTCGGTGGTCGTCGTGATGCGGGCGAGCGCGGCCTCGGCGTCCTCGGCCGTCATCTTCCCCTTGGAGACGAACTTGTCGTACGAGGCCTTGATGCCGTCCGTGCCACGGGTCAGCGCGGCGTCGGTGACGTCCCTGAGTACGACCTCCCAGCCCGCCTGAGCGGAGACCTGAGCGATTCCGGACCCCATGAGTCCGGCACCGATGACGGCGAGCTTCCCAGCCACTTCACACCCCACGTTCTTCACACTTCACACGGCGCAGTCTCGATCGGGCCGGTCGTGCGGCCTCTCGGCGGAGACTAGCGTCCGGGCGGTGCGGTGTGACCGCGAAGTAACACGCGTCACGTCTCAGATGACGGACATCACACCGGTCCGGCCCACCCGTCCCCGAGGGCCGCGCAGTTGGGCGCGGACTACGCTGGCGGCATGGTGAACCTCACGCGCATCTACACCCGCACCGGCGACAAGGGCACGACCGCCCTCGGCGACATGAGCCGCACGGCCAAGACCGATCTGAGGATCTCCGCGTACGCCGACGCCAACGAGGCCAACGCGGCCATCGGGACGGCGATCGCGCTCGGGCAGTTGGCGCCGGAGGTCGTGAAGGTCCTGGTTCGGGTGCAGAACGACCTGTTCGACGTGGGCGCGGACCTGTGCACCCCGGTGGTCGAGGACCCGCAGTACCCGCCGCTGCGCGTGGAGCAGTTCTACGTGGACAGGCTGGAGGCGGACTGCGACGCCTTCAACGAGCAGCTGGAGAAGCTGCGCAGCTTCATCCTCCCGGGCGGCACCCCGGGTGCGGCCCTCCTCCACCAGGCCTGCACGGTGGTCCGGCGCGCCGAGCGCTCGACGTGGGCGGCGCTGGAGGTGCACGGCGAGGTGATGAACCCGCTGACGGCGACCTACCTGAACCGCCTCTCCGACCTCCTCTTCATCCTGGCCCGCACGGCCAACAAGGAGGTCGGGGACGTCCTGTGGGTGCCGGGCGGCGAGCGCTAGGCGGTTTCTAGCGCTTCGCGACCGCGGGCCGGTCCCCGGTGTCGGCGGCGCCCTCCGGGGCCTTCTTGGGCCAGAGCGTGTAGGTGGCGGCGATCAGGGCGTGGATGCCGACCGCGCGCAGGGCGCCGTACTGCCACGCCTTGAGCGAGCTGACGTCGCCCGCGTCGCCGACGTACCAGATGGCCGTCTGGAGCAGGACGAGGGCGACGGCTGCGGCGACCACGGTACGGACCCACAACTTCCACTCGTGGACGGCCCGCGCCTTCCCCCAACCCGCGCCGGCCGGCTTGGCACCGCCGGCGAGGCGGTGCGCGGCGTGGCCGTCGAGCCACTTGATCGTGTAGTGGCCGTAGGCAACCGTGTAGCCGATGTACAGGGCGGCGAGGCCGTGCTTCCAGTCCGGCGCGGCTCCGTTCTCGAGGTCCAGGGTGGTGACGACCAGCAGGACCAGCTCCATCAGCGGCTCGCACAGCAGGACCGCCGCGCCCAGCCGGGGCATCTTCGCGAGGTAGCGCAGGGCCAGGCCGAGGGCCAGCAGGACCCAGAAGCCGACCTCACAGGCGATGATCAGTGCGACGATCACGGGACTCTCCGTTCCGCTGGAAGGTGACGTAGTCCCAGGCTCCCGCCCGTCCGGGCCGGATACGTCGTCGCCAGTGACGACCTGCGACTGCATCCTTCGATGTACCGGCAACTCGGCCTCTCCGCCGAGGCCGGCGCCGCGCCCACCCTGTTGGATGAGACCGTGACCACGAAGCTCCCCCGCCCGCACCGCCACGACGTCCTCCTCGCCGTGGTCAGCTTCCTCGTGGGCCTGGTGATGTGGTCGCTGGGCGTCCACAACAGCCCCCAGCGGCACCTCGTGCCCGAGTGGGCGGCCCTGGTCCCCCTCGCGGTCCTCAGCGCGATGGAGCTGCTGCGCCGCTCCCGGCCGGCGGTCGGCCTGGTCGTCGGCACCGTCGGCGTGGTGGCCAACGAGTTCACCGTCGGCAGCCTCGCGACCGTCCTGATCTTCACGGACCTGATGTACGCCGCCGTCGTCTACGGGAAACCGGCCGCGGCGCGCCGGCTCCCGGTCAGCACCGGCCTGATCACCGTGGCCGTCACGATCGGCTTCCTCGCCTGGCTGCGCACCCCGCAGGCCTTGACGATCGGCGTGGTCACCGGCCTCGTCAGCTTCGCCCCGGCCCTGACCGGAGCCACCCTGCGCAACCACCGCGAGGCCGCCGTGGCCGCCCGGCTGCGCGCCGAGCAGACCGCGCTGCTGGCCGAGATGGACCGCAGCCAGGCCGTCGCCGCCGAACGCGCGCGGATGGCCCGGGAGCTGCACGACATGGTGGCCAACCACCTCTCCGCCATCGCCATCCACTCCACGGCCGCGCTCTCCATCGACACGGCCGCCACCAGCCGCGAGGCGCTGGGGGTGATCCGCGAGAACAGCGTGCAGGGCCTGGCCGAGATGCGCCGGCTGATCGGGCTGCTGCGGGACGCCGGGGCGGAGCAGGAGGCGGTGGCCATGCCCTCGCTCGACGGCCTGGAGGCGCTGCTCGGCCAAGCCCGTACCAACGGCTCGGCGAGCGGGCTGGAGTTCGTCCTGCACGACGAGCGGCCGCCCGGCGAGCCGGCTGCGGCCCCGGTGGAGTTGGCCGCGTACCGGATCGTCCAGGAGTCGCTGACCAATGCCCTCAAGCACGCCGTGCCGGGCACGGTCACGGTGCGGGTGGCGCGGGCGGACGGGCGGCTGTCCGTGGCCGTGGACTCGCCGTACGGGGACCGGCCGGGCCCCCGCGCCCCCGGCTCCGGGGCCGGGCTGATCGGCATGCGCGAGCGGGCGGAGCTGCTCGGCGGGGAATTCACGGCGGGACGGTCCGGCCGGGTGTGGCGGGTGCGGGCGAGCCTGCCCGCCGGGGAGAAGGTGGTGAGGGCATGACCATCAGGGTCGTGGTGGCGGAGGACCAGAGCGCGGTACGGGCCGGGCTGGTGCTCATCCTGCGCAGCGCGGGCGACATCGAGGTGGCGGGCGAGGCGGCCGACGGGGAGGAGGCGGTGCGCCTGGCCCGGGAGCTGCGGCCGGATCTCGTCCTCATGGACGTGCAGATGCCGCGGCTCGACGGGGTGTCGGCGACCCGCCAGGTGGTGGCGGAAGGCCTGGCCGACGTCCTCGTCCTGACCACCTTCGACCTGGACGAGTACGTCTTCGGGGCCCTTCGCGCAGGGGCCGCGGGCTTCCTCCTGAAGAACGCGGAGGCCGCGGAGCTGATCGAGGCGGTACGGACGGTGGCGCGCGGCGAGGGCCTGATCGCCCCGGCGGTGACCAGGCGGCTGATCGCCGAGTTCGCGGCTCCGGCCCGGCCGTCGGTCGGCCCGGAGACCGCCGCGGCCGTGGAGTCGCTCACGCGAAGGGAGCGGGAGGTACTCGCCGCCCTCGGTGAGGGCCTGTCGAACGCGGAGATCGCCGTACGCCTGCAGATGGCCGAGGCGACCGTGAAGACGCACGTCAGCCGCCTCCTGGGCAAACTGAACCTCCGCAGCCGCGTCCAAGCCGCCGTCCTGGCCCAGGAGTTGACCCTGTAGACCGCCCAGGTTCCGGTGGGGCCGGGTGTGCGCCGGGGCGCCCCCGCAGGACGCCGAACACCGTCCCGCAGAACGGCCCACCCGGCCCACGCCCAGGTTCCGGTGGGGCCGGGTGTGTGCCGGGGCGCCCCCGCAGGGCGCCGAACACTGTCCCGCGGAACTGCCCACCCCCTGGCCACGTTCGGCGCCCGAGGAGGTGCCCCGGCGCGCACCCGGCCCCACCGGAACCACCCCGGCCACCCGGCCACCGGGTCGGCCCGGCCCGGAGGACCGGGGCCCCTCCCCAGTGGCCCCGGCCCAGCTTGTTGGCCCGTCCTCAGAAGGTGAGGATCAGGCGCCCCCGCACACCACCGTCCTCCAGCCGCGCATGCGCACGGGCGGCTTCCGCCGCCGGCAACAGACCGGCCGTGCGCAGCGTCACCGCTCCCCCGGCGGCCAGGGCGGCGAGTTCGGTCAGGGCGGCCTTCTTGTCCGGGTGGGCGATGACGAAGGCCTGGTGCACCGTGATCCCCCGGGTGGCGGGCAGCTCGTACGGACGGCACGTCACGAGCACCCCGCCATCGCGGACCGCCCCCAAGGCGGGTTCACCGAGCACGGCCGCGTCGATGAGCGCGTCCACGCCGGCCGGGGCCGCCGCCCGGTAGGCCGCCACGGTCTCCTCCGCGGTGGCGCCCCGGGGCACCACGACGTCCGCGCCGAGCCGGACGAGCAGCTCCCGGTCGGCCTCGCGGCCGTCGGCGAGCACCCGCAACCCCTGGTGCCGGGCCAGCTCGACGGCGTAGCCGCCAAGGGCTCCGGCGGCGCCGGTGACCGCGACCGTGGCGCCCGGCGGGAGAGCCGCCATGCCCAGCGCCTGGTGGGCGGTCAGGCCGTTCATGGGGAGCCCGGCGGATTCCGCGAGCGGCAGTCCGTCCGGGATGCGCACGACCTGGTCGGCCGGGACGGAGATGTACTCGGCCTGGGCGCCCCCGCGCCCGGTGAACGGGTTGACGAAAGCCATCACGTGGTCGCCCGGCGCCAGGTCGCTCACCCCCGGGCCGGCTTCGACGACCTCGCCCGAGGCGTCCATGCCGGGAGTGAACGGCGGCTCGAAGCCGGTCATGTAGGCGTCGAGTTCACCGGCGCGGAGCATGAGGTCCGTCGGGTTGACGGCGGCCGCGGCGACTCGGATCAGGACGTGGTCCGGCTCGGTGGAGGGCCGGGGACGCTCGACGAGGGCGAGGACGTCGGGGGCTCCGTAGGCGGGAATGCCGATGGCTTGCATGGTGGTGGTCTTCCGGTGTCGGGGTGGAGGGGAGAAGGCGCTCGGGCAGGGGTGCGGGCGCTGGTCAGGCGGCGGTCAGGGCCGTGAGCGCGGCGAGCCGCTCGTCCAGGGGGCCGGTGACCGTGTGGACGGTGACTCCGGCCTGCTCCAGGGTGTCCAGCAGCAGCCGGTCGGACAGCCGGCGGAAGGTCTCGCTGATGGGCGGGACCGCGTCGCCGAGCGGGAACTCGACGGGCAGGTGCACGAAGGTGTCGTAGCCGGCCAGCGCGCGGAGCAGGATCTCCCGGCCCAGGTGCGCGAGTACCTCCTGGTACGGGCCTTCGGCCGCGCCGACGGCCTCGTACGGGACCTCCGGGCCCGGGTGCAGGCCGACCGCGAGCCGGACGGTGGCGTAGACCCACTCGTGCAGCAGGGAGCCGTCGGAGAGGAACGAGCCGGGCTTGGCGGCCTCGGCCAGCACCCGCTCGGTGAGGCGGCGGACGACGAGCTGGACGAGTTCGGGTTCGGTGGCTTCCTCGAGGGGCTTCGGCACGCTGCCCGCGGGGTCCCGCATCGGCGTGCCGTGGGCTGACGGCAGCCCGGTGGCGGTGCCGGCCGCGCGGATCAGGGTCGTCTTGCCCGCGCCGTAGGCGCCGACGACGGCGATTCTCAGGGGACGCGTCACGGGACGAGCCTTTCGGGAGTACGGACGCCGCCGGCCGGGACGGGCAGCGGCAGCGGGTGCGGATCGGGGGCGCCCGGCAGGTAGCCCCAGCCGGAGCGGGCGCCGAGCTGACGCAGGGTCGGGTCGCAGCCGACCCGCACGGCCCGGCCGGTGGTTTCCAGCAGCGGGACGTCGGAGATGTGGTCGCCGTACGCGGTGGAGGCCGCCAGGTCGACGCGGTGGGCGGCGGCGAACAGGCGTACCGCGTCGGCCTTGGCCCGGCCGATCATCGGCTGGTGGGGGCTGCGGACCAGTCGGCCGGTGTAGGTGTCCGTCACGGGGTCGGTCTCCGGCTCGGAGCACAGGATGTGGTGGGCTCCGAGGTGGTCGGCCAGCGGTTCGAGCAGCGCCGGGAACGAGCCGGAGACCAGGACGATCAGGTCCCCCGCGGCCCGGTGCTCCCGCAGGGCGGCCAGGACCGGCTCGTTGAAGTGGCCGCCGGCCGTCAGCTCGGCGCGGAACCAGTCCCGCGCGAGCCGGTCGATCTCGAGCCGGTCGGCTCCGGTGTAGAGGCCGAAGTAGGCGCGGTTGGTCTCTTCCCTGCGGATGCCCGCGGCCGTCATGGCCTTGAACCGCTGCCGTTCGCGCACGTAGTGGTGGGGCGGGCGGCCGGTGGCGGCGTACCAGTACGAGAGGAACCGGAAGAGGCCCACCGAGGTGGTGAGGGTGTGGTCGACGTCGAAGAACGCGGCGCGGGTCATGTGGACCTCCCGGGGGTGGTGGGTGGTGCGGCTGCGGGGCCACGGCGGGGGACGTCACGGTCCCGCGGCCGCACCGGTCGGAGGGGTTGCCGGGGTGGCGCTCAGGCGCGTACGCCCCGGGCGGCCAGCACCCGGGCGGCTTCCGCGACGGATCCGGCCTGGTGGAGCTCGTCGTCCGTGATCTCGGTGCCGAAGCGGCGGGAGAGGTCCACGGCGACCTCGACCAGGACGAGGGAGTCGTAGCCGAGCCGCTCGAAGTTGGTGTCGGGGGTGGTACCGGCGGGCGCCTCGTACTTGGTGACCAGCACGTCGAGGATGACCTCGGTGAGGGCGGTGACCGGGTGGGCGGCGGTGAGGGTGGCGGTGGGGGTCATGAGAGGTCTCCTTGGTGGGACTCGGATGGGTGTCAGAGGGGCCTGGGCGGTCAGCAGGCGGTGATGTCCGGCCAGGTGAGGGCTGCGGAGCCCCAGGTGAGGCCGCCTCCGAAGGCGGTGAGCAGCACCCGGTCGCCGGCGGCGACGGTGCCCGCGGTCGAGGCCTCGGCGAGGGCGAGCGGGATGGAGGCGGCGGAGGTGTTGCCGACCCGGTCGATGTTGATCACCGCGCGGTCGGCCTCGATGCCGATCTGGTCGGCGACGGCCCGCAGGATGCGCACGTTGGCCTGGTGGCCGACCAGGTGGTCGACGCTTTCGACGGGCCAGCCGACGCGGTCCAGCAGTGCGGCGGAGGACTCGCTCATCCGGCGGACGGCGCTGGCGAACACCTTCTTGCCCTGCATGGTGAAGTAGCGGCCGTCGTCGTCATCGGGTTCCTGATGGGTGGCCCGCTGGCGGGAGCCGCCGTCGGGGATGCAGATCAGGTCCTTGTCCGCACCGTCGGAACCGAGGTCGAATCCGGCGAACGCACCGGGCTCGTCCGCTTCTCCTCGTCTCAGTACGGCGGCCCCCGCGCCGTCGCCGAAGATGACGGAGGTGGAACGGTCCCTCGGGTTCAGGATGGTGGAGTAGGTCTCGGCGCCGATGACCAGAGCGGTCTGGACCCGCCCGGCCAGCAGGGCGTTGGACGCCACTTCGAGGGCGTAGACGAAGCCGGAGCACACCGCGGAGATGTCGTAGGCGGCGGCCCGGGTGAGCCCGAGCCGGGCGGCCACGTCGGGCGCGGTGGCGGGGCACGGGTGGTCGGGCGTGGTGGTGGCCAGCACGACCAGACCGATGTCGGCTCCGATGTCCAGGCCGGCCGACTTCAGTGCGCGGTGGCCCGCCTCGGTGGCGAGGTCTCCGGTGGACTGGCCGGTGTCGGCCCATCGCCGCTGCCGGATCCCGGTCCGGGTGCGGATCCACTCGTCGGACGTGTCGAAGCGGTCGGCGAGCTCTTCGTTGGACACCCGACGAGGCGGAAGGTAGCTGCCAAGTCCTCCGAGAACGGCCGCAGGCATGGGGATCCTCCAGTAGGTGTGGGTGGGAGCGGACGGGGCCGGGCGGCCGAGCGGCCGGGCATCCGGCCCCGTCCGCCGCTCGTGTGTGCTCCGGGGGTGTCCGGCCGGGCGGCCGGGCACCCCCTGCGGGCCGCCGGCTCAGGCCGCGATGCGGTCCACTTCGTTGGTGGTGTCGAGCTGGGCGTATTCCTCCTGGGCCCGCTCGATGGCCTCGTCGATGCTGATGACGGGGCGGATGCCGTAGATGTCGATGATCTTCTGGAGGCGCTCCGGGATGGTCCCGCCGACGCTGTGGTACGGGATGTGCAGCTCGTCGAGGGTCTTGAGCATCAGCTCGTCGGCGAGCGAGCGGAACCGCTCGTTGACGGGCCGGTGGCCGTCCGCGACCAGCGGGAACTCGATGGGCAGGTGCACGAAGGAGTCGTACGCCGCCTTGGCGTGCTGCTTGGCCGGTACGGCCATCTGCTCCAGCACCTTGCCGTAGAACCGCACCTCTTCGCTGACCTCGACCGTCTCCAGGTTCACGGACTCGTTCGGGTTGATGCCGACCAGGACGCGGACGGTGCCGTAGGCCCACTCGTGCAGCGAGGAGCCGTCGGAGACGAAACCGTGCGGCAGGTGCGACTCGTTGACCGCGCGCTCCTGGTTGCGGCGCATGATCAGCATGATCAGCTCGGCGGGGGTGCACTCCTCCAGCGTCTTGCCGGGGATGGAGATGGGCAGCAGCTCCCGCATGGTCTTCGCGGAGGACCGCGGCAGGCCCGTCAGGTGGGCGACGGCCATCGTGGTGAGGGTCTTGCCGACGGAGTAGGTGCCGGCGATGGCGAGCTTCATGAGTGTTCCTCGTATGTGTAGGGGTGCGCGGTGATGCGGTGAACGGATGAGCGAAGAAAGGGGGTGCCGCGGGCCGGGTCGGGCCGGTCAGGCGGGCAGGCGGTGCGCCACCGAGCAGATGACGCTGACACCCGCGAGTTCCGCGGCGATGTCGGCCCGGCGCCAGGTGTCGCCGTGGCGGGTGGTGAGCCGGGTGGCGTCCCGCAGTTCCGCGGTGACCGGGTGGCGTCCGCCGTCCGGCGCGGTCAGCGGGCGCTGCGGGGAGGAGGCCTCCAGCAGGGTGGAGCGCATCCAGAGGGTGTCGGAGTCGGCCCGGCTGACCCCGTCCAGCTCGTAGAGCAGGACCTGGCCGAGCTGGAGGGCGACGACGAAGGCGTCGATCAGACCGGCGGACGGCTGGTAACCGCCCTCGGTCCCGGAGCCCGGCGCCGCGGCCGGCTCCCACGCGGTCAGCCGTACCAGCGCCGTGGCGCGGTCCCGGCCGGGAGCGACGTACACGTCCTCGACGCTCTGCCGGCGCTGCCGGTAGGCGTCGCCGAAGGGGCGGTCGGGCCCGGTGGTGGCGTGCGGGCGTCCGGGGGTGCGGCGTACGTCCGGGTGATCGAGCTCCACCCGGATCGTCAGCGCGCCGACGGTGGCGTCCACGACGGAGACGGTGCGTCCCGCGTCGGGTGAGGGCTCCTCGGTGCCGAGCCTGGCCGCCACGGGGACGGCCGCGAGGTCGTCCTCGACCGGGGTGGCGCCGGCCTTGATGCGGACGCGGCGCAGCCAGGAGCCGCGGAAGTCCTCTTCGGTGAGGCCCCGGTGCCGGGAGAGCAGCGCTTCGGTGAGCTGCACTCCCAGCAGCAGGACGTCGATCGTGGAGAGGTGGGGCTTCTGGTCGACGGTGCCCTTGCGGGACCAGTCGGCCGGATAGGTGACGGCTGCGGTGCCGGTCACGGTGGGGGTGGCGGCGGTGTCCCCGATGGCGGCCTCCTGACCGGAGGTGATGCCGGACAGGCGGTGCCCGGCGCGCTTGTAGCCTTCGCCGAAGAACCGGCGCTCGGGAGCACCGAGGTAGTCCGAAACGTTCTCGAGGTGCAGGGGGTCACGGGTCGCACGGCTCTCGACTGCGGCCAGGATCGCCATCGGGGTCCTTCCTTCCTGTGTGCGGTGTGGTGTGCGTCTGTCGCGGGGGCTGCTCGGGTTACTTGGCGTCGACGAGCACGCGCTCCCCGGCCGGCGCCGTGGCCGCCTCGGCCGGCTGCCGGGAGCTCTGGGCCGCCGCGGGCTTGTCGGCGCGCAGGAAGAGGGCGACGAGCAGGGCTCCGCCGAGGACGATCAGGCCGTCGACGAACATTCCGAAGGTGGTGCCCGTCAGGACGCCGGCCACCGACGCGACTCCGTCGGTGAGTTCGCCGTACTGCGAGGCGGCGATGGCGGACATGACCGGGATGCCGAGGGTGAAGCCGATCTGCTGGGTCATGGTGGCCAGACCGGTGGCCAGGCCCTGCTCGCTGTCGTCGATGCCGGAGGTGGCGGTGACGGAGTAGGCGACGATGGCGATGACGTGGCCGAAGCCGCCGATGAAGGTGGTGACCAGGATGGCGACGATGCCGGCGGTCTTGTTGTCACCGAGCCAGAAGAGGACACCGGTCATGACGGCCTGGATGACCAGGCCCAGGACCAGGCCGCCCTTGGCGCCGGTACGGGCCAGGATCTTGGACGCGAAGGTGCCGCCGAGGAAGGCGCCGAGACCGAGGAAGCCGAACATCAAGCCGGTCTGGAAGGCGGTGAGTTCGAGGACCTGCTGCATGTAGAGGGTGAGCAGGAAGGAGAGGGCGGACTCCATGGAGAAGGTCAGCAGGCCGCCCAGGTTGCCCCACTTGACGGAGTTGGACTTGAGGATGGCCACCGGGGCCAGCGGCGCGGCGGACTTCAGCTCGATGAGGTAGAAGGCGACCAGCAGGACGGCGGCGAGCAGCAGGGTGCCCCAGGTCTGCGGCGCGGCCCAGCCGTTGCGCTCGATGCCGGTGATTCCGAAGACGAAGGCGAGCAGGCCGGCGGTCACCGTGATCGCGCCGGGAACGTCGAGCTTGGGACGCGAGTCGGAAACCGACTCGGAGATCACCGCGATACCGGCGAAGAACAGCACGATGCCGACCGGGACGTTGATGAAGAAGTCCCAGCGCCAGGACAGCAGATCGGTGAGTACACCGCCGAGAATCGCTCCGGAGGCGAATCCGAGGGACAGCAGGGCGCCGTTGAGGCCGAGCGCCTTCGTGCGCAGCGGGCCTTCCTCGAAACTCGTGGTGATGAGCGCCATTCCGGACGGCGTGACGATCGCGGTGGCCAGACCCTGGGCGATTCGGGCGGCCAGCATGATCTCGGGGCTGGTGGCGAGTCCGCCGATCAGGGAGGAGACGGTCAGGAGTGCCATTCCGGCGAGGAAGAGCTTCTTCCGGCCGACGATGTCACCGATGCGGCCGAAGAGAAGCATGAAGCCGGCGGCTGTGAGTGCGAAAGCGGATACGACCCACTGGAGGCTGTCGATTCCGAATCCGAGGTCGTCGCCGATCTTCGGAAGGGCGACGGTCAGAATCGAGAAGTCGACCGCGAACATGAACTGGGCTCCGAGCAGAACGAGGAGGATCGTCTTCTGCTTGCCCGTCATACGGAGGGTTTCCGGGGAGGAGGTCTTGGACATGTGAAGAGCTTCGTGCGTTGCAAGAAGATCAACCAGTGCGCGAGCAACATAGTGCCAGGGCCAACAGGATGTCCCGGGCGAAGTGGGGCGACAGCGCCCGGAACCGCCGACGGCGGGCCTCCGGAAAGGCAGTTGGTGCCGTTCCGGAGGCCCGCCGTCGGGCGGGAGGGGCGCCTGGCGCCGCGGGGTCAGGGCAGCGGGTCCCAGAGGTGACCGCCCCCGTCCGCGCGGACGCGGCCGAAGACGACATCGGCGAAGTGGCCGGCGTAGACCACGGTGCCGGGGGTGGCGGCGTCCCGGAGGAACGCGGTGCGGGTGCGTACGGCGGTGTCCGCGTCGGAGTCGAAGAACACCGGCCACTCGGGGTGGGCGACCTGGAGCGGGGAGTGCATCACGTCTCCGGCGACGACCAGCCGGTCGCCGCCGTCGCCCGTGAGGACGTATGCGGCGTGCCCCCCGGTGTGCCCGGGGCTCTCCCGCAGGGTGACTCCGGGGAAGACCTCCTGCCCGTCGCCGGCCGGCCGGACCCGGTCGTGCAGCGCCGCGGGGATCTGCCCGTACCCGCCGCCCCGCCATTCGGCGGTGGACAGGACGAAGGAGGCCGCGGAGAACAGCGGCCCCCGCTCGCTGCCGAGGAAGGCCCAGCCGACGTGGTCGTCGTGGAGGTGGGTGAAGGCGACGGTGTCGATCTCCCCGGGCGCCACGCCCGCCTCGGCGAGCGAGTCGAGGAGCCCGCCGCCCCCCAGGGCGCCGAGTGCGGGATGCGTACGGTCGGCCGCGAGCCGGCGCGGCCCGTAGCCCGTGTCGATGAGCAGGGCCCGGTCCCGGTACCGGACGAGCAGCCCGCCGATGGCCGCGACCAGGCAGCCCTCGGCGTCGAGGTGGTCGGCGAACCCGGCCGCGTCCGCCGCGGTCAGGCCGGGGAACCAGCCGGTCGGGTTGAGCTGGACGAGACCGTCCGGAAGGTGGGTCAGGCGGTACTCGCCGAAGGTGTGGGTGCGCAGCGGGGAGGGCCGGGTGAGTCGCTGCGCGATGGGCGCCGGATGCATGGGGCGTGCTCCTACCTCTACGCGGCCGACCGGCGGCGCGCGCTCGATCGGGGTTCGGCGGCGAGCTTCTCGATCGACTCCTGGCCGCTCGTACCGGGGACGGGGAAGAAGACGGTCAGCCGCACCCCCATGCGCACGGTGAAGTCCAGCGTGGTGCGCTTGAGGGAGACCGGCCCGGTGAGGGGGTGCTGGAGGATGTCGACCCCGCAGGAGTCCTCCTGGACGTCCAGGGCCACCCAGTGGTCGGCGAATTCCGGGCTCTCGGCGCACAGCCGGTCGATTTCTGCGGCGAGCAGCGGATCCGCGGAGTAATTGGCCGCGTGGGAGCGGAATCTGGCGACCATGGCGGGCGCCTCCTGTTCCCAGGAGGGATAGGCGTTCCTGGTTTCCGGGCGGGTGAAGAAGTCCCGGAGGATATTGCCGGTACCGCCGTCCATCGCGAGGAGTTCACGGGCCGACCGGTTCGCGACCGTGATGTCCCAGACCCGGTCCGTGATGTACGCCGGATTGGGCAGCCAGTTGTCGACATAGGGCTGCAGGGCCGATGCGTCCGGTTTGCTCGGGGCCGCACTCTGGTCGGGCCGGAGACCTGCCAGCCGCCAGATGTACTGGCGTTGTGTGTAATCCAGATTGAGAACTCGGGAAATCGCGCCCAGCACCTCGGCGGAGACGTTCTCCGCGCGGCCCTGTTCGATCCACGTGTACCAGGAGACACCGACTCCGGCGAGCAGGGCGACCTCCTCCCGGCGCAGTCCCGGCGTCCTTCTGAAACCGACCACCGGGAGACCCACTTCGGCCGGTGTGATCTCGCCGCGGCGTGCGATGAGGAACTTGCCCAGTTCTTTCAGTTGCTGCGATTGGGTCATGATCGACGGAATTCCCCCAGGATTGAGATCGATGCGATCACGCTAACGACCCCGAGATCTCCTCCACCCGCCGCGCGGGTCACTCTGTCAGGTCTGAACCTCTTGACGGTTGGTCCAGACCTTTCTAACCTCACCGCAACACTGTGGTGAGCGTGCCATGACAAGCGTGCTCACGGGCGGCGCAGGTCCCACCCCCATGTGGCAGTCGGCCCCACGACTGCCGCGGACCTACGGAGGAGCACCCTTGAGCACAGCATCCCCACCCCGTACCGGGCGCACCCGGCGCGCCCGGTTCTTCACCCGGGTCGCGGCGATCGTGGCCTCCCTCGCCGTGCCCGTCACCGGGCTCGTCGCACTGGCCGGCCCCGCGCAGGCCGCGACCTCCGCGACCGCGACGTACACCAAGGTCTCCGACTGGGGCACCGGCTTCGAGGGCAAGTGGACGGTGAAGAACACCGGCACCACCACCCTCACCAGCTGGACCGTGGAGTGGGACTACCCGGCCGGCACCACCGTCACCTCGGCCTGGGACGCCACCGTCACCAGCTCCGGCACCCACTGGACCGGCAAGAACGTCGGCTGGAACGGCACCCTCTCCCCCGGCGCCACCATCAGCTTCGGCTTCAACGGCGCCGGCCCCGGCTCCCCCACCGGGTGCAAGGTCAACGGCGGCCCCTGCGACGGCACCTCCCAGCCCGGCGACAACCCGCCCTCCGCCCCCGGCACCCCCACGGCCAGTGGCGTCACGGACACCGGACTGACCCTGGGCTGGTCGGCGGCCACCGACGACAAGGGCGTCAAGAACTACGACGTGTACCGCGGCGGCGCCAAGATCGCGACGGTCACCGGCACCACCTACACGGACTCCGGCCTGACCAAGGGCACGACGTACGCCTACACCGTCACCGCGCGCGACACCATCGACCAGACCGGCCCCTCCTCCGGCACCCTGTCGGTGACCACCACGGGCGGCGGCACCATTCCCCCGGACCCGGGCGGCAAGGTCAAGCTGGGCTACTTCACCGAGTGGGGCGTCTACGGCCGCAACTACCACGTGAAGAACCTGGTCACCTCCGGCTCCGCCGCGAAGATCACCCACATCAACTACGCCTTCGGCAACGTCCAGAACGGCCAGTGCACGATCGGTGACGCCTACGCCGACTACGACAAGGCCTACACCGCCGACCAGAGCGTCGACGGCGTCGCCGACACCTGGGACCAGCCGCTGCGCGGCAACTTCAACCAGCTGCGCAAGCTGAAGGCCAAGTACCCGAACATCAAGATCCTGTGGTCCTTCGGCGGCTGGACCTGGTCCGGGGGCTTCGGCCAGGCCGCGGCCAACCCGGCCGCCTTCGCCCAGTCCTGCTACAACCTGGTCGAGGATCCGCGCTGGGCCGACGTCTTCGACGGCATCGACATCGACTGGGAGTACCCGAACGCCTGCGGTCTGTCCTGCGACACCAGCGGCGCGGCCGCCTTCAAGAACCTGATGTCGGCGCTGCGCACCAAGTTCGGCGGCTCCAACCTGGTCACCGCCGCGATCTCCGCCGACGGCTCCAACGGCGGCAAGCTCGACCTCGCCGACTACGCGGGCGCCGCGCAGTACGCCGACTTCTACAACGTCATGACCTACGACTTCTTCGGCGCCTGGGACGCCAAGGGCCCCACCGCCCCGCACTCCCCGCTCACCTCGTACACCGGCATCCCGATCGCCGGCTTCAACTCCGAGGCCGCCATCACCAAGCTCAAGGGCAAGGGCATCCCCGGCTCCAAGCTCAACCTCGGCATCGGCTTCTACGGCCGCGGCTGGACCGGAGTCACCCAGGCCGCCCCCGGCGGCACCGCCACGGGACCGGCGCAGGGCACCTACGAGCAGGGCATCGAGGACTACAAGGTCCTCAAGGGCAGCTGCCCGGCCACCGGCACCGTCGCCGGCACCGCCTACGCCAAGTGCGGCAGCAACTGGTGGAGCTACGACACCCCCGCCACCATCGCCGGGAAGATGACCTGGGCCAGGCAGCAGGGCCTCAAGGGAGCCTTCTTCTGGGAGTTCAGCGGCGACACCACGAACGGTGAGCTCGCGAACGCGATCCACACCGGGCTCCAGTAAAGACCGAAGCCGGGGAGACGGGTCCGCCCCCGTCTCCCCGGCTTCCTCATGTCAGGGACCGACTACGCCACGTTCACACGCTGCCCCGGAGGCGCCGCCTCCAGCCAGGCCAGGAACCCGGTCAGCGCGTCCTCGCTCATCGCCAGCTCCAGGCGCGTCCCCTGGTGAACGCAGCCGAGCACCACGGCGTCGGAGAGCAGGGCCAGCTCCTCCTCGCCCTCGGGGGCGCGGCGGGCGACGACCTCGATGGAGGACCGCTCCAGCAGCCGGCGCGGGCGGGGCGAGTAGCTGAAGACGCGGAACCAGTCGATGCGGTCACCGCTGTAGCGCGCGACCCCGTACACCCAGCCCTTGCCGGAGACGTCGGGCTCCTCGGCCACACCCCAGCGCATGCTGCAGTCGAAGGTGCCGCCGGAGCGCTGGATCAGTCTGCGGCGCAGCCCGAAGACAAACAGCCCGATCACCACCAGGGCTACGACCAGGCCGCTCACAAGCAGAGCGAGGAGCATCTTCACCGACCTCCTCGCTCATCGAATACAGACGAAAAACGGACCTGCATCGCCTCAGCCGCGACCCGCTCCGGAAAATTCCGGAACGGACCGCGGCTGAGGTCTCACACGTTTCGTACGGCGCTCAGCGCCCCGCGACCGCGCGCAGACGGACTTCGGCGCGACGCTCGGAGGCCGCGTCGGTCTCCGACTTGGCGCGCTCCAGTGCCCGCTCCGCACGCTGGACGTCAATCTCGTCGGCGAGCTCGGCGATCTCGGCCAGCAGGGACAGCTTGTTGTCCGCGAACGAGATGAAACCGCCGTGCACCGCGGCGACGACAGTGTTGCCCTCGCTGGTACGGATGGTCACAGGGCCCGATTCCAGCACACCGAGAAGCGGCTGGTGACCGGGCATGACGCCGATGTCGCCGGACGTGGTGCGGGCGACAACAAGGGTGGCCTCGCCGGACCAGACATTGCGGTCCGCCGCGACCAGCTCGACGTGCAGCTCAGCAGCCAAGGTGGCTCCTCGGGTCACCACCCGGCGGGTCAGCCGGGTGTTGGGTCAAATTCTAATGGGCGTGAGGAGAGGGACGGGACATACCCGCCCCTCTCCGTCGAGGCACCTGCCGGCGAAGCCGGGGGGCCTGCGAACCGGATGCGCTCCTCGCGGAGCGCGCCGGATCAGGAGACGCCCAGCTCCTTGGCGTTGGCCTTCAGGTCCTCGATGCCACCGCACATGAAGAACGCCTGCTCGGGGAAGTGGTCGTAGTCACCGTCGCAGATCGCGTTGAACGCGGTGATCGACTCGTCGAGCGGGACGTCCGAACCGTCCACGCCGGTGAACTGCTTCGCCACGTGGGTGTTCTGCGACAGGAAGCGCTCGACGCGACGGGCACGGTGGACAACGAGCTTGTCCTCCTCGCCCAGCTCGTCGATACCGAGGATCGCGATGATGTCCTGGAGGTCCTTGTACTTCTGCAGGATCCCCTTGACACGCATGGCGGCCGCGTAGTGGTCCGCCGCGATGTACCGCGGGTCGAGGATGCGGGACGTCGAGTCCAGCGGGTCCACGGCCGGGTAGATGCCCTTCTCGGAGATCGGACGGGAAAGAACCGTCGTCGCGTCGAGGTGGGCGAAGGTGGTCGCCGGCGCCGGGTCGGTCAGGTCGTCCGCGGGGACGTAGATCGCCTGCATCGAGGTGATCGAGTGACCACGGGTCGAGGTGATGCGCTCCTGGAGGAGACCCATCTCGTCGGCCAGGTTCGGCTGGTAACCCACCGCGGAGGGCATGCGGCCGAGCAGGGTCGACACCTCGGAACCCGCCTGGGTGTACCGGAAGATGTTGTCGATGAAGAACAGCACGTCCTGCTTCTGAACATCGCGGAAGTACTCCGCCATGGTCAGACCGGCGAGGGCGACGCGCAGACGGGTGCCCGGGGGCTCGTCCATCTGGCCGAAGACAAGGGCGGTCTTGTCGATGACGCCCGAGTCGCCCATCTCCTCGATGAGGTCGTTGCCCTCACGGGTACGCTCACCGACGCCCGCGAAGACCGACACACCGTCGTGGTTGTTGGCGACGCGGTAGATCATTTCCTGGATCAGAACGGTCTTGCCGACACCGGCACCACCGAACAGACCGATCTTTCCACCCTTGACGTACGGGGTGAGAAGGTCGATGACCTTGACGCCGGTCTCGAACATCTCCGTCTTGGACTCGAGCTCGTCGAAGCTCGGGGCCTTGCGGTGGATGGGCCAGCGCTCGGTGACCTCGGCGTTCGCCTCGGGGTAGTTGAGCACCTCACCCAGGGTGTTGAAGACCTTGCCCTTGGTGAAGTCACCGACGGGGACGGTGATGCCCTCGCCCGTGTCGGTCACCGGGGCCTGGCGGACCAGGCCGTCGGTCGGCTGCATCGAGATGGTACGGACGAGGCCGTCACCCAGGTGCTGCGCGACCTCGAGGGTCAGGGTCTTGAGCTTGCCGTCCTCGGCCGGGTCGGCGACCTGGACCTTGAGGGCGTTGTAGATCTCGGGCATGGCGTCGACGGGGAACTCCACGTCGACGACCGGGCCGATGACCCGGGCGACGCGGCCCGTGGCGGCGGCCGTCTCAACAGTGGTCGTCATTACTTGTCACTCCCCGCGGTCGCGTCAGCCATGGCGCTCGCGCCACCGACGATCTCGCTGATTTCCTGGGTGATTTCGGCCTGGCGGGCCGCGTTGGCAAGCCGGGAGAGGCTCTTGATGAGGTCCCCGGCGTTGTCGGTGGCCGACTTCATCGCGCGGCGGCGGGCGGCGTGCTCGGAAGCGGCCGACTGCAGCAGTGCGTTGTAGATACGGCTCTCGACGTAGCGCGGCAGCAGGGCGTCGAGGACGTCCTCCGCCGACGGCTCGAAGTCGAACAGCGGAAGGATCTCGCCCTTCGTACCGGTCTCCTCCGCGGCCTGGTCGAGGCTGAGCGGCAGCATCCGGCCGTCCACCGCGTTCTGCGTCATCATCGACACGAATTCCGTGTAGACGATGTGCAGCTCGTCGACGCCGCCCTCGGCCGTGTCCGTCTGGATGGCCTCGATCAGCGGCGCCGCGACGCGCTTGGCGTCGGCGTAGGCCGGGCTGTCGGTGAATCCGGTCCACGACTCCGCGACCTTGCGCTCACGGAAGCCGTAGTAGGCGACACCCTTGCGGCCGACGATGTAGCTGTCGACCTCCTTGCCCTCAGCGCGCAGCCGCTCGGTGAGCCGGTCCGCCTGCTTGATGGCGTTCGAGGAGTAGCCGCCGGCCAGACCGCGGTCGCTCGTGATGAGCAGGACCGCGGCGCGGGTCGGCGCCTCGACCTCGGTGGTCAGGGCGTGCTTCGTGTTCGAACCGGTCGCCACCGCGGTCACCGCACGGGTGAGCTCGGTCGCGTACGGCATCGATGCCGCCACCTTGCGCTGCGCCTTGACGATGCGCGAGGCGGCGATCATCTCCATCGCCTTGGTGATCTTCTTGGTCGCCGTGACGGCACGGATGCGACGCTTGTAGACCCGGAGCTGCGCTCCCATGAGTCAGGTCCCTTCCGTCGTCACTTGGAGACGTTGACGGCCGGCGCGTCCTCGCCCAGGAGCTTGCCGTCCGAGGTCTCGAACTGGCGCTTGAAGCCGGCGATGGCGTCAGCGATCGACGTCAGGGTGTCGTCCGACATCTTGCCGCCCTCGGCGATGGAGGTGAGGAGGTCCTTGCGCTCGCGGCGCAGGTGCTCCAGCAGCTCCGACTCGAAGCGACGGATGTCGTTGACCGGGACGTCGTCCATCTTGCCGGTGGTGCCGGCCCAGACGGAGACGACCTGCTCCTCGACGGGCATCGGCTGGTACTGGCCCTGCTTCAGCAGCTCGACCATGCGCTTGCCGCGCTCCAGCGAGGCCTTCGACGCGGCGTCCAGGTCGGAACCGAAGGCGGCGAACGCCTCCAGCTCGCGGTACTGGGCGAGGTCCACGCGCAGACGGCCGGAAACCTGCTTCATGGCCTTGTGCTGGGCGGAGCCACCGACGCGGGAGACCGAGATACCGACGTTCAGCGCCGGGCGCTGGCCCGCGTTGAACAGGTCGGACTCCAGGAAGCACTGGCCGTCGGTGATGGAGATGACGTTGGTCGGGATGAACGCCGAGACGTCGTTGGCCTTGGTCTCGACGATCGGCAGACCGGTCATCGAACCGGCACCCATCTCGTCGGAGAGCTTGGCGCAACGCTCCAGCAGACGCGAGTGCAGGTAGAAGACGTCACCCGGGTAGGCCTCACGGCCCGGCGGGCGGCGCAGCAGCAGCGACACGGCGCGGTAGGCGTCGGCCTGCTTCGACAGGTCGTCGAAGATGATCAGGACGTGCTTGCCGGCGTACATCCAGTGCTGGCCGATGGCGGAACCGGTGTACGGCGCCAGGTACTTGAAGCCGGCCGGGTCGGACGCCGGGGCGGCGACGATCGTCGTGTACTCGAGCGCGCCGGCCTCTTCCAGGGCGCCGCGAACGGACGCGATGGTCGAGCCCTTCTGGCCGATGGCGACGTAGATGCAGCGGACCTGCTTGTTCACGTCGCCGGAGCGCCAGTTGTCGCGCTGGTTGATGATCGTGTCGACGGCCAGAGCGGTCTTACCCGTCTGACGGTCGCCGATGATCAGCTGACGCTGGCCGCGGCCGATCGGCACCATCGCGTCGACGGCCTTGTAGCCGGTCTGCATGGGCTCGTGCACCGACTTGCGGACCATGACGCCCGGGGCCTGCAGCTCGAGGGCGCGGCGGCCCTCGGTCGCGATCTCGCCGAGGCCGTCGATCGGGTTGCCGAGCGGGTCGACAACGCGGCCGAGGTAGCCCTCGCCGACACCTACGGAGAGAACCTCACCGGTGCGCTGCACCGGCTGGCCCTCCTCGATACCGCTGAACTCGCCGAGGACGATCGCACCGATCTCGCGCTCCTCGAGGTTGAGGGCGAGACCGAGGGTGCCGTCCTCGAACTTCAGCAGCTCGTTCGCCATGGCGGAGGGCAGACCCTCCACCTTCGCGATGCCGTCGCCGGCAACGCTGACCGTTCCGACCTCCTCGCGCGAGGCCGCGTCCGGCTGGTACGACTGGACAAAGTTCTCCAGTGCGTCCCGGATCTCCTCCGGCCGGATCGTGAGCTCCGCCATCTGGGTTCCCTGCTCTCCTTGTTGGGCCTGAAGCTTCTTAGGGGTCTGGGGGCGACCCCCAGGAATCTTCTGCAAGTTCTGCACGGCCCAACCGGGCCGCTAGGAATGCGTTGTTCTATTGGTGGCTGGTCAGCCGGCCATGCGGCGGGACGCCTCGGCGAGGCGGTCCGCGATGGTGCCGTCGATGACCTCGTCGCCGACACGCACCGAGATCCCGCCGAGGACCTCGGGGTCCACGTCGAGGTTCAGGTGCATCTGGCGGCCGTACAGCTTGGCCAGCACAGCGCCGAGACGCGCCTTCTGCACGTCGCTGAGCGGAACCGCGCTGGTCACGTTGGCGACCATGCGGTCACGGCGCTCGGCGGCGAGCTTGGAGAGGGACTCGAGTCCCGCTTCCAGGCTACGTCCACGCGGGTGCGTGACAAGACGCGTCACCAGGCGCTCGGTGACGGCGTTCACCTTGCCGCCGAGCAGGCCGCGCAGCAGCTCGCTCTTGGCGGAGGTGGTGGCCGCCCGCTCGGTCAGCGCGGCGCGCAGCTCGGTGCTCGAGGACACGATCCGGCCGAACCGGAACACCTCGTCCTCGACGTTGTCGAGCGCGTCGCCCTGCTGGGCCGCCGTGAGGTCGGCGGTGGCCGCCAGCTCCTCCAGCGAGTCCACCAGGTCACGGGACTGCGACCAGCGGGACCGGGCCATGCCGGACACCAGGTCGAGGGTCTCCCCGCCCACCTGGCCGGACAGCAGCCGGCCCACCAGCTCGGCCTTGGCCTCACCGGACTGCGCCGGGTCCGTGATGACCCGACGCAGCGAGACCTCACGGTCGAGCAGCGCGGTGACGGCTGCCAGCTCACCGGCGAGCTTCGCCGCGTCGACGGACGTGTTGTCCGTCAGCGCGTCGAGACGCTCGCGCGCGGAGGCCAGCGCCTCGCGGCTCGCTCCGTTCATCGGGCGGCCTCGGCCTTCTCCTCGAGCTCGCTGAGGAAGCGGTCGATCGTGCGGCTCTGCCGGGCGTGGTCCTCAAGGGACTCGCCGACGAGCTTTCCGGCCAGGTCGGTGGCGAGCTTGCCCACGTCCTGACGCAGCGCCTGAGAGGCGGCCTTGCGGTCCGCCGCAATCTGGGCGTGGCCGGCAGCGATGATCTCCTCACGCTGCCGCTGGCCCTCTGCGCGCAGTTCTTCCTTGAGCGCAGTGCCCTGCTCCAGCGCTTCCTGGCGCAGGCGCGCGGCCTCGTGCCGGGCCTCGGCGAGCTGGGCCTTGTACTGCTCCAGCACGCTCTGAGCCTCGGTCTGAGCGGCTTCCGCCTTCTCGATACCGCCTTCGATGGCCTCGCGACGCTCGTCCAGAACCTTGTTGATGTTCGGGAGGAGCTTCTTCGCGAAGAAGAAGAAGACGATGGCGAAGGCGATGGCGCCGACAAGAAGTTCAGGGCCCGGCGGAATGAGCGGGTTCTGCTCTTCCGCGGCCGCCAGAACCAGGTTGGCGATCACATCAATGCCTTTCGTCGATGGTCAGGTAAGAAGTGATTACTTACCGAACACGAACGGCATAACGATGCCGATGAGGGCGAGCGCCTCACAGAAGGCGAAGCCGAGGATCTGGTTGGCGCGGATCAGGCCCGCAGCCTCGGGCTGACGCGCGAGGGCCTGGGTGCCGTTACCGAAGATGATGCCGACGCCGACGCCGGGGCCGATGGCGGCGAGACCGTAGCCGATGGAGCCGAGGGAACCGCTGACGGCTGCAAGGGTCTGAGACATGCCGGATCTTCCTTCTCTTTCACGGACCGGTGGGGGTTGGCCACCGGACGACTGTGTGGTTTGCGGGGCGGGAAAGGCTCAGTGGTGCTCTGCGAGAGCGCCCTGAATGTAGGAGCAGGCAAGGAGCACGAACACGTACGCCTGAACCGCCTGCACGAAAAGCTCGAAGAGGATCATGACCATGGTCATGACGAAGGAGACGCCGGCCGCGGGGATCAGCGCGCCGTTCAGCAGGTACCACGAGGCAACCGTGAACATGACCAGCATCAGGTGACCGGCGAACATGTTCGCGAACAGTCGCACCGCGTGGGTGAAGGGCCGCACGAGCAGGTTCGAGAAGAACTCGATGACCATCACGAGCGGGAGCACCGGGCCGAGCGACTTGTCGTATCCCGTGACGTTCTTGAAGAAGCCGACGAAACCGTGCTTCTTGAAGGTCAGGCCCACCCAGAGCACATAGACGAGCAGAGCGAGGACCATCGGGTACGCGATGATCGACGAGACCGGGAACTGCGCCAGCGGGATCACGGACCAGATGTTCATGATCCAGATGAAGAAGAACAGCGAGACCATGAGGGGGACGTACTTCTCGCCCTCACGCTTGCCGAGCGTCTCGTAGACGATGCCGCGGCGTACGAAGTCGTATCCGGCCTCGCCGACCATCTGGAGCTTTCCGGGGACCACCTTCGCCTTGCCGAACGCCGCCCAGAAGAAGGCGACGACGAGGACGGAAGTGATCAGGGCCAGCAGCATCACCTTGTTGAATTCGAACCCGCCGATCGTCCCGATCGGCTGGAACAGGAAGGAGTGCAGCCCCGGAGCGGGAAAGCCACAGCCGTTGTCGGACAGGATGCGGCAGCTCCAGTCAAAGGCCAGAGTCTGGTCAGCACTCACCGCGGGCTCCTTCAGCGTGGCGCATAGGTACGGCAACCTCGTTGTGTCGGCGCGGCGGACAGCCGCGGTTCGGCACTGGACTGGTGTTACGGATGATGGGGCGGCGATCAGGCATCGAGCCTCGCGATGGAACAGGCGTCAGCTCAGATGCCCGCGCCCGCAATGCCGCAGTTGGCATCGGACGATAGCAGCATCCCGAACGCGACCTTATCCCGCCCCTACCCTTCACGGCTTCGATCCCGGGTCGTGGGGCTTTTCGCCCTGCACCGAGTCCGGTTCGACGTAAAGGATTTTCGCCTTCATGTGAGCACGCGCCTGAGCGCCGATCCACACCAGGGTGGAAACGATCAGGGAGGCCGCGAAGGCCTTGGGGTTGAACAGCGTCGTGTCTTTGAACACGGCGACGAAGACAAGCAACAGCAGCAGCTGAGCGGTGTAGAGCATGAGCCCCATCGCCTGGAACAACTGCGGCAGGGACTTGGCGGTGCGCTGCAGGACGACGAGACCGATTCCCATGAAGAGGACCACGATCAGCGTTCCGACAACGGCTCCGAGCGCCCCCTTGCCGCCGGCGACCACAGCACTGATCGCGGCGACTACAGCGCCGGCGGCAGCGGTGGGTACGGCGGTTTGCAGGAGGGATCGGACGTCATCTGACCGCATGGCGGTTTGCTCCGCGTGGTGGTGGGGGCACTGGACTCGTACGGGACGAGCGTAAGCCCGGTCCGAGAGGGAACCTCGGGCCAAGGGACCGTCGCACTACGGTCCTTCGGCTCTGTCGCCGGGTTTAGTGAACGGTATCACAAACTATTTGATGAGAGCTTTACCTGCCGGGTGTGCTGACTGTCACACATGAGAGGGACCCTGCGCGTGTGTGCGCGACAGCGAGTCGACTTGTCTGGTAAAGGGCGTTCATTTCCGACATGGACCCCCGCCGTCAGCGGGTCGAACCGGCCTTACGCCGGTCGGGGAAGCGCGAACGGGGGCCTACGGCGGTCGCCCCGTTGACGCCGGACACACCCGCCGCGATCGGCCTGACGGGCTCCGGCTCGGTGCCCGAGGCGTCCCGGGCGGCCGCCTCCGCCGCGGCCTCGGCGGCCCGTACGGCGTGCCGGTAGCGCGGCGGCACCAGTCCGTGGGCCCAGCGCGGAGCGCGCGGGGTGAAGCGGGGCAGGAGCAGCAGGGTCAGGCCCACCGCGCTCAGCGCGGCGATCGCGAGCACGATCCACATCGAGGCGGAATGCACCGAATAGGCCACCGTGCCGAAGGCGATCAGCCCTGACCAGAAATACATGATGAGGACCGCGCGGCTGTGGGAATGCCCGAGTTCCAGCAGCCGGTGGTGCAGGTGTCCGCGGTCCGCGGCGAAGGGGGACTGACCCTTCCAGGTGCGCCGCACGATGGCGAGGATCAGGTCCGCCATCGGGATCGCGATGACCGTCAGCGGCAGGATCAGCGGGATGTAGGCGGGGAGCATCGCGTGCGTCGCGTTGCGCTCACCGCCCGCGAAGAGCGCCAGGGCGTCCGGGTCCACCTGTCCGGTGAGGGAGATGGCGGAGGCGGCCAGCACCAGGCCGATGAGCATCGAGCCGGAATCGCCCATGAAGATCCGGGCGGGGTGCATGTTGTGCGGCAGGAAGCCCAGGCACATGCCCATCAGGATCGCGGCGAAGAGGGTCGCGGGCGCGGCCGACTCGATGCCGTATCCGAACCAGATCCGGTACGCGTAGAGGAAGAGCGCGGTGGCGGCGATGCAGACCATGCCGGCGGCCAGGCCGTCCAGTCCGTCCACGAAGTTCACGGCGTTGATGGTGATCACGACGAGGGCCACGGTGAGCAGGTTGCCCTGCCACTGGGTAAGCGGGACCGTGCCGATGCCGGGGACGGGGATCCACAGGATGGTCAGACCCTGCATGACCATCACGCCGGCGGAGATCATCTGCGCGCCGAGCTTGATCAGGGCGTCGAGCTCGAACTTGTCGTCGAGTACGCCGACCAGCCAGATCAGGGCCGCACCGGAGAGCAGCGCGCGCGGTTCGTTCGACAGCTCGAAGACGCCGTTGAGGTTCCGCAGGTGGTCGGCGACCAGCAGGCCGGCGCACAGTCCGCCGAACATCGCGATGCCGCCGAGCCGCGGCGTGGGCTCGCGGTGCACGTCGCGGGCGCGGATCTCCGGCATGGCCCCGGCCGCGATCGCGAACTTCCGCACGGGCCCGGTCAGCAGGTAGGTCACCGCGACCGTGACGCAAAGCGTCAGCAGATATTCACGCACGGGCTGCCCCAGATGTATCGCCGGCCATCTCAGCCCCACACATTAGCTGCGATGTCCCCTCCTCCTAGGACGCGAGGGGGCCGGATACCGGTTGCAGTACGCCCCGCTTGTCCCGATTACTCCCCGTAAGGGGGAAATCCCTGCGTGAGCTCGTTGACCTCCGTACGTGTCTTCGCGGCGTCCCCCTGCAGTGCGGCGGCGAACAGCCCCGCGATGCGGTGCATCTCCGCCTCCCCCATCCCCTGGGTGGTCACGGCCGCGGTGCCCAGGCGGATGCCGCGCTGGTCCCCGTACGGCAGGGCGCAGGTGTCGAGGACGATCCCGGCGGCGGCGAGCCGGCCGCGGGCGGTCGGTCCGTCGACGCCGAGGGGCGCCGGATCGGCGGTGATCAGGTGCGTGTCGGTCCCGCCGGTGGTGATGGTGAAGCCGTACCCCTCCAGCGCCTCGGCGAGCGCCCGCGCGTGGGCGACGACCCGGTGGGCGTAGGTGGTGAAGGCCGGCCCGGCGGCCTCCCCGAAGGCCACGGCCTTGGCCGCGATGGTGTGCATCTGGGCGCCGCCCTGGGTGAAGGGGAACACCGCCCGGTCGATCCGCTCGGCGAACTCGGCGCCGCACAGGATCATCCCGCCGCGCGGTCCTCGCAGCACCTTGTGGGTGGTGGCGCAGACGACGTCGGCGTACGGGACGGGGCTGGGCGCGGCGCCGCCCGCGACCAGGCCGATCGGGTGCGCGGCGTCGGCGATGAGGTACGCCCCCACCTCGTCGGCGATCTCCCGGAAGGCCGAGTACTCGGGGTGCCGGGGATAGGAGATGGACCCGCAGACGATGGCCTTGGGCCGGTGCGTGCGGGCCAGTTGCTGCACCTGGTGGTAGTCGATGAGCCCCGTCCCGGGGTCGACCCCGTACCCGACGAAGTCGAACCACCGGCCGGAGAAGTTGGTGGGCGAGCCGTGCGTGAGGTGGCCGCCGTACGGGAGCCCCATCGCCAGGACGGTGTCCCCGGGCCGCAGCAGCGCCGCGTACGCGGCCAGTACGGCGGAGGACCCGGAGTGCGGCTGCACGTTGGCGTGCTCGGCCCCGAACAGTGCCTTCGCCCGCTCGACGGCGAGCTGCTCGGCCGCGTCCACGTACTCGCAGCCGCCGTGGTAGCGGGCGCCGGGGTATCCCTCGGCGTACTTGTTGGACAGGCAGGAGCCGAGCGCGGCGCGCACGGCGGGCGAGGTGAAGTTCTCGGCGGCGATCAGCTGCAGTGTGGCCGCCTGCCGCTGCCGCTCCCCTTCGAGGACGTCGGCCATCTGCGGGTCCTGCTGCCGCAGGGCATCCGCGGCCTGGGTGATGACGCTCATGGCGCGACTCCCGCCCTGGGGGTACCGGTAGCAGCCACTGTAGGCCGCCGAGCCCCATCCCGCCTCGCGGCTGCGCCGTGCCCCGCCAAGGATCCGGGGCTCCGCCCGCACCCGCGCCTGACGGACGGCAGTGGCCGAATCCAGCCTCGCCGGCGTTTGAGGCGCCGCCGGAGGCACAGCGAGCCGCGCCGGCGATTGAGGCGCGGGGTCCGGGGCGGCGCCCAGGGGAACGGCGGAAGGGCGGGGTGGGGGAAGCCCCGCGCAGCGGGAACGGCCCCGCGGGTCAGCGGTGGGAAGCGGTGACGCCCGTCAGGGCGGTGACCACCGGGTCCAGCGCCTGGTTGATCTCGTCGCCGATCGAGCGGAAGAAGGTGATCGGCGCCCCGTACGGGTCGTACACCTCGTCCGCGTCGGGCGACGGCGCCAGCAGCCACCCCCGCAGCGCAGCGGCGGCCCGCACCAGCGCCCGCGCCCGCTCCGCCATCCCGTCGTCCAGCGGCGGCAGCGTGGCCGGATCTATCGCCCGGACCAGCCGCGTGAACTCCTTCAGCGTGAAGGTCCGCAGCCCCGCCGAGTGACCCATCGAGATGACCTGCGCCCGGTGGTCCCGCGTGGCGGTCAGCACCAGGTCGGCCCGGATGACGTGCTCGTCCAGCAGTTCCCGCCCGGTGAACCCGGAGGCGTCCGCCCCGAAGTCCGCCAGTACGGCGGCCGCGTTGGCCTCCATCGGCGCGCCCTCGTGCCCCCACGTACCGGCGCTCTCCACGATGAGGTCGCCCGTCACCAGACCCCCCAGCCGGTGCGAGAGGGCGTGCCGCGTCAGCCGCTCGGTGATGGGCGAGCGGCACACGTTGCCGGTGCTGACGTGGAGTATGCGGAAAGAGTCCCTCGCTATGCCACGCCCCTCAGGGCTCACGGGGCGACCTCGAGGTCGGGTACGACCTCCCGCAGCTGGTCCGCGGTGAGCGCCCCCTCGCGCAGCAGGAGGGGAACCTTCCCGGTGACGTCGACGATCGACGACGGCTGGATGCCCGGCGTCGGGCCGCCGTCCAGGTACACGGACACGGAGTCCCCGAGCATCTCGCGCGCCGCGTCGCAGTCCTCGGGTGCCGGCTGCCCCGACAGGTTGGCCGAGGAGACCGCCATCGGGCCGACCTCGGTCAGCAGCTCGATCGCGACGGGGTGCAGGGGCATCCGTACGGCCACGGTCCCGTGGGTGTCGCCGAGGTCCCACGCGAGCGAGGGCTGGTGCTTGGCGACGAGCGTCAGCGCGCCCGGCCAGAAGGCGTCGACGAGCTCCCACGCCTGCTCGGAGAAGTCCGTGACCAGGCCGTGCAGGGTGTTCGGGGAACCGATGAGCACCGGGGTGGGCATGCCACGGCCCCGCCCCTTGGCGGCCAGCAGGTCGTGCACGGCCTCCGGGCTGAAGGCGTCCGCGCCGATCCCGTACAGGGTGTCGGTGGGCAGCACGACGAGCTCGCCGCGGCGCACGGCGGATGCGGCTTCGCGCAGGCCCGTCTTGCGGTCCGTCGCGTCGTTGCAGTCGTATCGCCGGGCCATCAGCGGGCCTCCTCAAGCAGCAGGGGGGTGACGGGAAGGGTCGCGCCGGTCACGGCAGTGCCTTGCGGGCGGTCGCGAAGCGGGGACGGTTGTTGAGGTCGGGGTGGTCGGCCGCGTCGGCCCAGCCCCTCTCCTCGGCGAAGATCCAGGGCACCTGTCCGCCCTGGGTGTCGGCGTGCTCGATGACGACGATGCCGCCCGGCCTCAGCAGCCGGTGGGCGGTGCGCTCCAGCCCGCGGATGGTGTCGAGACCGTCCTCGCCGGAGAAGAGCGCCATCTCCGGATCGTGGTCGCGGGCCTCGGGGGCGACGTACTCCCACTCGGTGAGCGGGATGTACGGCGGATTGGAAATCACCAGGTCCACCTGGCCGTCCAGCTCCGGCAGCGCGCTGAGCGCGTCGCCCTGGTGGACGGTGACCCGGGAGCCCTCGGCGTTCTTCCGGGTCCACCGCAGGGCGTCCTCTGACAGCTCGACCGCGTGCACGCGCGAGCGCGGCACCTCCTGCGCCATGGCCAGTGCGATGGCCCCGGAGCCGGCGCACAGGTCGACGATCAGCGGCTCGACGACGTCCATCGCCCGGACGGCGTGTATGGCCCAGTCCACGACCGACTCGGTCTCGGGCCGCGGCACGAACACCCCGGGCCCGACCTGGAGCTCCAGGTACCGGAAGAAGGCGCGGCCGGTGATGTGCTGGAGCGGCTCGCGCGCCTCGCGGCGGGCGATGGCCTCCCAGTACCGGGCGTCGAAGTCCGCGTCCTTGACGTGGTGCAGTTCCCCCCGCTTGACGCCGTGCACGAAGGCCGCGAGCTCCTCCGCGTCGAAGCGCGGTGAGGGCACGCCGGCGGCGGCCAGCCGCTGGGTGGCCTGGGCCACCTCGGCAAGCAGCAAGTTCACGCTGGTCCTCCGGGCTGCTGTCGTACGGGGGGTGGTACGGGTCGTTGCGGCTCTACTGCGCGGCGGCGAGCTTGGCCGCGGAGTCGGCGTCGACACAGGCCTGGATGACCGAGTCGAGGTCGCCGTCGAGCACCTGGTCCAAGTTGTACGCCTTGAAGCCGGTGCGGTGGTCCGAGATCCGGTTTTCCGGGAAGTTGTACGTGCGGATCTTCTCGGAGCGGTCCACGGAGCGCACCTGGCTGCGGCGCACGTCGGAGGCCTCCTGCTCGGCGGCTTCCTGGGCCGCGGCCAGCAGGCGCGAACGCAGGATGCGCATGGCCTGCTCCTTGTTCTGGAGCTGGCTCTTCTCGTTCTGGCAGGAGGCGACCACACCGGTCGGGATGTGCGTGATGCGCACGGCCGAGTCGGTGGTGTTGACGGACTGGCCGCCGGGACCGGAGGAGCGGTACACGTCGATGCGGAGGTCGTTCGCGTTGATCTCGACCTCGACCTCCTCGGCCTCCGGGGTGACGAGCACGCCGGCGGCGGAGGTGTGGATGCGGCCCTGCGACTCGGTGGCCGGAACCCGCTGGACGCGGTGCACGCCGCCCTCGTACTTCAGGCGGGCCCACACGCCCTGGCCGGGCTCGGTGGCGCCGTTGCCGCCCTTGGTGCGGACGGAGACCTGGACGTCCTTGTAGCCGCCGAGCTCGGACTCGGTGGCGTCGATGATCTCGGTCTTCCAGCCCACGCGCTCGGCGTAGCGCAGGTACATGCGCAGCAGGTCGCCGGCGAACAGCGCCGACTCGTCGCCGCCCGCGCCCGCCTTGACCTCGAGGAGCACGTCCTTGTCGTCGCTGGGGTCGCGCGGGACCAGCAGCAGGCGGAGCTTCTCGGTGAGCTCCTCGCGCTGCGCCGTCAGCTCCTTGACCTCGGCCGCGAAGTCGGGGTCGTCGGCCGCGAACTCCTTGGCCGTCTCGATGTCCTCGGCCGCCTGCTTCCACGCACGGAAGGTCGCGACGATCGGCGTCAGCTCCGCGTAGCGCTTGTTCAGCTTGCGCGCGTTGGCCTGATCCGAGTGGACCGAAGGGTCGGCGAGCTTCGTCTCAAGATCGGCGTGCTCGCCGATCAGTTCCTCGACCGCCTCGAACATCGGGGGCTCCTGTGGTGAAAGTAAGAAAGAACGGCACTGGGTGACGGGGCTGGACGACGACAAAGGCGCCGGTCCGGCCACCCCCGCATGGACAGGGAGCGGCCGGTGACCGGCGCCTGGGTCGCGCTACTTCTTGGCCGCACCCTTGCCGAAGCGAGCCTCGAAGCGGGCCACGCGGCCACCGGTGTCGAGGATCTTCTGCTTGCCCGTGTAGAACGGGTGGCACTCGGAGCAGACCTCGGCACGGATGGTGCCGCTGGTCAGCGTGGAGCGGGTGGTGAACGACGCGCCACAGGTGCAGCTGACCTGGGTCTCGACGTACTCGGGGTGGATCTCGCTCTTCAAGGTGTCTCCTAGATTCGGGAGGGCGCCGGGTCGCAGGAGCCGAATTGCGCGCTGCGTGAACCGGGGCCGACAGACCAGTCTGCCAGGACGGGGCTGCCTGTCAAAATTCTGAGGACGCCTCCCTCAACGGAAGGGGGCCGGCATCTATTCCGGGCGGGTCCTCACTGGACGATCGAGCCAGCGGTGCTCTTGTCCCCGCTCGAATTCACGGTGGCCTCGGCGGGGATCGTCTGGTCGGCCAGCAGGGCGTCCCAGACCATCTTGGACTCCTTGGTCAGCGGGGCGACGCGGTTGGTGTCCCGGGCGTCGGTGGTGACCGGGAGCGTGATCATCTGCATGTCGCCGGCGTCGATGCCCTGGAGGCCCTGCGCGAAGCCCATGAGGGACTTCACATCGCCGAGCGCCTTGTCGGTGGTGATCGCCTTGGTCGCGTTGTCGGCGAGGTCGAGCAGCCGCTTGGGGTTGTCGAACAGCCCGATGCTCTTGACCTGCTTGATCAGTGCCTTGATGAAGGCCTGCTGGAGCTGTATTCGGCCCAGGTCGCTGCCGTCGCCGACGCTCTTGCGGGTGCGGACGAGGCCGAGGGCCTGCTCGCCGTTGAGCTTGTTGGGGCCGGCGGCGAGGTCGAGGTGGCTGGCCCCGTCCTTGATCGGCTTGGTGGTGGTCACCTCGACGCCGCCGAGGGTGTCGATGATCTTCTTGAACCCGGTGAAGTCGACCTCGATGTAGTGGTCCATGCGGATCCCCGACATCTTCTCGACGGTCTTGACCGCGCAGGCCGCCCCGCCGGTGGAGAAGGCCTCGTTGAACTGCGTGCGCGTGCCGCCGGGGTCGGTCTTGCCGTTGGGGAGGGTGCAGGAGGGCCGCGGGACCATGGTGTCGCGGGGTATGGACACGACACTGGCCTTCTTGTGGCCCTCGTACAGGTGGATGATCATCGCGGTGTCGGAGCGCGCGGAACCGCCGTCGTCCTGGCCGTACTCGCCGTTGGCGCCGCCGCGGGAGTCGGAGCCGAGGACGAGGATGTCCATCGAGCCGTTGTCCACGTTCTGCGGGCGGTCGGTGCCGAGCGCCTGGTCGATGTCGACGGTCTTCAGGTTGCCGTTGAACTTGACGTAGAAGTAGCCGAGGCCCGCCCCGCCCAGCAGGACCACGCCCGCTGCGCTCCACGCGGCGATGGCGAGGGCTCTGCGGCGCGCCGGCGGTTTCCGTCGGCGCCGGCCCGCGGCGCGCCGGCCGCGGCCGTTGCTTTCCTCGCTCATGCTCTCCTCAGTCCTGGATCCGGTACCGGTGCACCGCGTCTGTGCGCTCTGCGTCCGTGCGTGCTCTGCGTCTGCTGACACAGACGGGGGAACGCGCTCCAGGGTTCCACGGCCGCCGTGGCACCCCGGCCCGGCCGGGAGGATCCGCCGTGCGCGGTGTGCGCTGTGCGAGGCCTCCCCCACCTGGGGTTTCGTCCGGGGACGCCGTGCGGCGGGCCAGGGGTCGTCCGGAGCCGTCCTGTGCCCAAAAGCACAGCCGCCCCCGCCGCGGGTGCGGCGGGGGCGGCTGTGGTGGGGCGCGGGACTACCGTCAGTCGTCGTTCTTGCCCGACGGGGTCGTCTTCGCGATCTGCATCAGGAACTCGGCGTTCGACTTCGTCTGCTTCATCTTGTCGAGAAGCAGCTCGATCGCCTGCTGCGAGTCGAGCGCGTGCAGCACCCGGCGCAGCTTCCAGACGATGGCGAGCTCCTCCGCGTTGAGGAGGATCTCCTCCTTGCGGGTGCCCGACGGGTCGACGTCGACGGCCGGGAAGATGCGCTTGTCGGCGAGCTTCCGGTCGAGCTTGAGCTCCATGTTGCCGGTGCCCTTGAACTCCTCGAAGATCACCTCGTCCATGCGCGAGCCGGTGTCGACCAGCGCGGTGGCCAGGATGGTCAGCGAGCCGCCGTCCTCGATGTTGCGCGCGGCACCGAAGAAGCGCTTCGGCGGGTACAGCGCGGTCGAGTCGACACCACCGGACAGGATGCGGCCGGAGGCGGGCGCCGCGAGGTTGTACGCGCGGCCCAGACGGGTGATGGAGTCCAGCAGGACGACCACGTCGTGACCCAGCTCGACGAGGCGCTTGGCGCGCTCGATGGCCAGCTCGGCGACGGTGGTGTGGTCCTCGGCCGGGCGGTCGAAGGTCGAGGAGATGACCTCGCCCTTGACCGACCGCTGCATGTCGGTGACCTCTTCCGGACGCTCGTCGACCAGGACGACCATCAGGTGGCACTCGGGGTTGTTCGTGGTGATCGCGTTGGCGATCGCCTGCATGATCATGGTCTTGCCGGTCTTCGGCGGGGCCACGATCAGGCCTCGCTGGCCCTTGCCGATCGGCGACACGAGGTCGATGATCCGGGTGGTCAGCACGCCCGGGTCGGTCTCCAGACGGAGCCGGTCCTGCGGGTAGAGCGGGGTCAGCTTCTGGAACTCCGGGCGGCCGCGGCCGGATTCGGGCGCCATGCCGTTCACCGAGTCCAGCCGCACGAGGGCGTTGAACTTCTCGCGGCGCTCGCCGTCCTTGGGCTGGCGCACGGCACCGGTGGTGTGGTCGCCCTTGCGCAGACCCGCCTTGCGGACCTGGGCGAGCGAGACGTACACGTCGTTGGGGCCGGGCAGGTAGCCCGAGGTCCGGATGAACGCGTAGTTGTCGAGGATGTCCAGGATGCCCGCGACGGGGATCAGGACGTCGTCGTCGGCGACCTGCGGCTCGCCCGGGGCGAACTCGTCGCGGCCGCGACGGCCACGGCGGTCGCGGTAGCGGCCGCGACGGCCACGGCGGCCGCCCTCGTCGTCGAAGTCGTCCTGCGGGCCGCTGTCCTGCCGGTCCTGGCGACCCTGCTGGCCCTGCTGGCGGTCCTGACGGCCGCCCTGCTGCTGACGGTCCTGACGGTCCTGACGACCGCCGCCGCCCTGGCCCTGGCCGCCCTGGCCCTGACCCTGGCCGGCCTGGCCCTGACCCTGACCGCCCTGGCCCTGGTCGTCGGCCTTGGCGCCGCGGTCACGGCGGTCGCGCCGGCCGTCGCCGCGCTCGGCACGGTCACCGCGGTCACGGCGGTCGCGCCGGCCGCGGCCCTCGCCGTCCTGCGCCGGGGCGGAGACGGCGGTGGCCGCTTCCGCCTTGGCGTCGGCCTGCGGGGCGACGGTGACGGTCTCGGTCTTCTGCTCGACCTGTACGGCGGCGGCGGGGGCCGAGGCCTCCGGGCTGCCGGTGGGGGCGGTGGCCCGACGGCGGCGGCGCTCACCGACCGGGGCGTCGTCGGAGGCCGGCTGACCCGGGATCTCGATCTGCGCCGGAGCGGCGGCGGGCTTCTCGGCGGGCGCCTCGGCGGCGGCCTCGCCCGTACGGGCCTTGCTGGTGGCGCGGCGCTTGGGCTTGGCCTCGGCGGTGGCGGCGCCCGCGGTGGAGGCCGCGGCCTTGGGGGCGCTCGCGCCACCCGCCTGCGCCTCCTTGATGACCTCGATCAGCTGGCTCTTGCGCATCCGCGCGGTGCCCCTGATCCCGAGGCCCGACGCGACCTGCTGCAGCTCGGCCAGGACCATGCCGTCGAGGCCGGTGCCGGTGCGGCGCCGCCGTCCGGCAGTGGCAGCGGCGGCGCCCGCGGCGGGAGCACTGGCGTCGACAGTGGTGTCGGCAGCGCCCATCAGATCGGTGGTGTCGCTCACGAAGGGTCCTTCCCTGGAGCGGACGTCGGCCTGTCTGGCTCGGCGACCGGTTGTGCTGTCCGACAACAGTCCGTGACCTGAGGGGTTGGACTGTGCCGGGGCGGTGGTCCGCCGATAGAGATACGGCGGAGAGAAACGTGCATGGGTGGTTCCGGCGAGAAGCCCCCGAGCTGAAAGCGTGGGAATGTCACGCCGATTCCGGAGCGTGCTCGAAACTGCTGGAAGTGATCAAAGCAGTCGGGGAGGCTCCCGGAAGAAATGTGGTCCCCGATGGGGACACTGAGCACCGAGCCATGGCGGCTTCGGATACGCACTTGAGGTTAACACTACCGGATCCAACAGACATTCCCCCTCTCGATCACCGGCAATCGCGCTCTTCCGCGCGGGCGGCCTGCCCTGGCCGCCCGCCCCGGACCGGCCCTGGCTCAGCCGCCCTGGGTGCCCAGCGGAAGTACGCTCGCGCCCGCGGCGTCAAGTGCGAGCCGGTTGGCCGCCCACCCCTCGCCCGCGAGCTGCGCGACCTTGTCGGCCGCGCCGTTGTCGACCAGCGCCAGGACCGTGGGGCCCGCGCCGGAGATGACCGCGGGGATGCCGTCCGCCCGCAGCCGGTTGACGAGTGCCACGCTCTCGGGCATCGCCGGGGACCGGTACTCCTGGTGGAGCCGGTCTTCGGTGGCCGGCAGCAGGAACTCGGGACGCCTGGTCAGGGCTTCCACGAGCAGGCCCGCGCGGCCCGCGTTGACGGCCGCGTCCACGTGCGGGACGCTGCGCGGCAGCAGGCCGCGCGCGGTCTCCGTCAGGACCGGCTTGGAGGGGACGAAGACCACCGGAACGATGGAATCGGCGGGCTCCATCCGGATCGCCTTGGCGCTGCCGCCGTCCATCCACGCCAGGGTGAAGCCGCCGAGCAGACAGGCGGCGACGTTGTCGGGGTGTCCCTCGATCTCGGTGGCGAGCTCGAGGAGGGCCGTGTCGTCGAGTTTGGCCTCTCCGCCTATGGTCACGGCGCGGGCGGCGACGATGCCGGCGCAGATGGCGGCGGAGGAGGAGCCGAGGCCGCGGCCGTGCGGGATGCGGTTGGCGCAGACGACCTCGAGGCCGCGCGGCTGACCGCCCAGCAGGTCGAAGGCAGTGCGCATGGAACGTACGAGCAGGTGGCTCTCGTCCCGCGGGAGGGTGTCGGCGCCCTCGCCCGCGATGTCGATGTTCAGGCCGGAGTCGGCCACCCGGACGACGACGTCGTCGTAGAGCCCCAGGGCCAGGCCGAAGGCATCGAAGCCCGGGCCGAGGTTGGCACTGCTGGCGGGGACGCGCACCCGTACGGCGGCGGCGCGGAACGCTGGACCGGCCATCGTCCGATGACACTCCTTGTTACTGTGCGAGATCTTCGCTCTTCGCTGGCTCGCTGCGAATGTACTGGAGAACGTACGACACCCGAAGGCCCTTGGGGCAGCACCGCGGTCATATGCGCGGAGGCGGATGTAAGTACAGCGTATCGAAGGAAGGTTCTCTCGCGACATAGGGCGCACAGGAGGCGCACGATGCGTGTCGCGGGTGCCGCGGCCTTCGGCCGCACTTTTGTCTTCGTACGGGGTGAGTTGCCGGGTTCCGGAGGATCTTGCGGCCTGCGGAACCCGGCTCTCGGGCGGTGCGGGTGTGCGTCAGACCAGGCCGAGGCGGACGGCGGCGGCTTCGGCGTCCACCGGAACGGTGACCGGCTGCGGAGCGCCGGCGATCGCCCAGTCGGGGTCCTTCAGGCCGTTGCCGGTGACGGTGCACACGATCTTCTGGCCGGGGTCGACCAGGCCCTGCTCGGCGGCCTTGAGCAGACCGGCCACGGAGGCGGCCGAGGCGGGCTCGACGAAGACGCCCTCCTGGGCGGCCAACAGCCGGTAGGCGGCCAGGATCTGGCGGTCCGTCACCTCGTCGATGAAGCCGCCCGATTCGTCGCGCGCGGCCAGCGCGTAGTCCCAGGAGGCCGGGTTGCCGATGCGGATCGCGGTGGCGATGGTGTGCGGCTCCTTGACGACCTCGCCGCGCACGATCGGGGCGGAACCGGAGGCCTGGAAACCCCACACGCGGGGCGTACGGGAGGCCAGGCCATCGGCCTTGTACTCCTTGAAGCCCCGCCAGTACGCGGTGATGTTGCCGGCGTTGCCGACGGGCAGCACGTGGATGTCGGGGGCGTCACCGAGCGCGTCGACGATCTCGAACGCGGCCGTCTTCTGACCCTCGATGCGGACCGGGTTGACCGAATTGACCAGCGCCACCGGGTAGTTGTCGGACAGGGCGCGGGCCAGGTTCAGGCAGTCGTCGAAGTTGCCGTCGACCTGCAGGATCTTGGCTCCGTGCACCAGGGCCTGGCCCATCTTGCCGAGCGCGATCTTCCCGCGGGGCACGAGCACCGCGGAGACCATCCCGGCGCGCACCGCGTACGCGGCGGCGGAGGCCGAGGTGTTGCCGGTGGAGGCGCAGATGACGGCCTTCGCGCCCTCCTCCTTGGCCCGGGTGATGGCCATGGTCATGCCGCGGTCCTTGAAGGACCCGGTGGGGTTGGCCCCCTCGACCTTGAGGTGCACCTCGCAGCCGGTGCGTTCGGAGAGCACCTGCGCGGGGACGAGGGGCGTACCGCCCTCGCGGAGTGTGACCACGGGAGTCGAATCCGTCACCGGCAGGCGGTCCCGGTACTCCTCGATGATGCCGCGCCACTGGTGGGTGCGATTGCTGCTCATGGGTCCTTACTCCCCTTCAACACGCATGATGCTGGCGACACCGCGCACGGTGTCCAGCTTCCGCAGCGCGTCGACGGTCCCGGAGAGGGCGGCGTCGGGCGCGCGGTGAGTGACGACGACGAGGGAGGCCTCGCCGTCCTTGCCCTGCTGGGTGACGGTGTCGATGGACACGCCGTGCTCCGCGAAGACCGTCGCCACCTGGGCGAGGACGCCCGGCTTGTCGGCCACATCGAGGCTGATGTGGTAGCGGGTGACGACCTCGCCCATGGCACTGACCGGCAGCTGGGTGTACGCCGACTCGCCCGGCCCCGTTGCCTCGGCGAGCTTGTTGCGGCAGACGGCGACGAGGTCGCCGAGGACCGCGGACGCGGTCGGCGAACCGCCCGCGCCGGGCCCGTAGAACATGAGCCGCCCGGCGGCCTCCGCCTCGACGAAGACCGCGTTGTACGCCTCGCGGACGGAGGCGAGCGGGTGGCTCAGCGGAATCATGGCGGGGTGCACGCGGGCGGTGACGGACTCGCCGTCGGCGGCGCGCTCCAGGATCGCCAGGAGCTTGATGGTGCAGCCCATCCGCTTGGCGGAGGCGAAGTCGGACGCGCTGACCTCGGTCATGCCCTCGCGGTAGACGTCGTCGAGGCGGACCCGGGTGTGGAAGGCGATGCCGGCCAGGATCGCGGCCTTGGCGGCGGCGTCGTAGCCCTCGACGTCGGCAGTGGGGTCGGCTTCGGCGTAGCCGAGGGCGGTGGCCTCGTCGAGCGCCTCCTGGTAGCCGGCGCCGGTGGAGTCCATCTTGTCGAGGATGAAGTTCGTCGTGCCGTTGACGATGCCCATGACGCGGTTGATCTTGTCGCCCGCGAGGGACTCGCGCATAGGGCGGACCAGCGGGATGGCGCCGGCGACGGCGGCCTCGTAGTACAGGTCCCGCCCGTGCTTCTCGGCGGCGGCGTGCAGCGCGGCGCCGTCCTGGGCGAGGAGGGCCTTGTTCGCGGAGACGACGGAGATGCCGTTCTCGAAGGCGGTGGTGATGAGCGTGCGGGCCGGCTCGATGCCGCCGATGACCTCGATGGCCACGTCGATGTCGCCGCGTTTGAGGAGGGCGGTCGCATCGGTGGTGACGAGCGCGGGGTCGATGCCCTCGCGCACCTTGGAGGGGCGCCGTACGGCCACTCCGGCGAGCTCCACGGGCGCGCCGATCCTCTGGGCGAGGTCGTCGGCGTGCGTCGTCATGATGCGCGCCACCTCTGAGCCGACCACTCCACAGCCCAGCAGCGCCACCTTCAGCGGACGCGTACGCATCATTCGACCTACGCCTTTCGTCTTCCTTCAGTACCCCGCGCGCGGTTTGCGCGAGGGGTGAGAACCAGTCTCACTCAATGGACAGCAGTTTCCACCCTCGGTCCATTGAGTGAGACACCTATTTTGGAGGTCCGGGGGCTTCTCCCAGAAACATGCGGATCATCCGAGGTCGAGACGCAGGAGATCTTCCTCCGTCTCGCGCCGGACGATCACACGGGCCTGTCCGTCGCGCACGGCGACGACGGGCGGGCGCAGCGCGTGGTTGTAGTTGCTGGCCATGGAGCGGCAGTACGCGCCGGTGGCGGGCACGGCGAGGAGGTCGCCGGGGGCGAGGTCGGCCGGCAGGAACGCGTCCTTGACGACGATGTCGCCGCTCTCGCAGTGCTTGCCGACGACGCGGGAGAGCATCGGCTCGGCGTCGGAGGTGCGGGAGACGAGCGTGACGGAGTACTCGGCGTCGTAGAGGGCGGTCCGGATGTTGTCGGACATCCCGCCGTCGACGGAGACGTACGTCCGCAGGCCCTCCAGCGGCTTGATCGTCCCGACCTCGTAGAGGGTGAAGGCGGTGGGCCCGACGATGGCGCGGCCGGGCTCGACGGAGATGCGGGGCGCGCGCAGGCCCGCGCCCTCGCACTCGCGCGCGACGATCTCGGTGAGCGCCTTGGCGATCTCGTGGGGCTCGCGCGGGTCGTCGTCGGAGGTGTAGGCGATGCCGAGGCCGCCTCCGAGGTCGATCTCGGGAAGCTCGACCCCGTGCTCGTCGCGCACGGCGGCCAGCAGCTGCACGACCCGCTTGGCGGAGACCTCGAAGCCGGCCATGTCGAAGATCTGCGAGCCGATGTGGGAGTGGACGCCGAGCAGCTCGAGGCTGTCGTGGCCGAGCGCGCGGCGTACGGCCTCGGCGGCGGAGCCGTCGGCCACGGCGATGCCGAACTTCTGGTCCTCGTGGGCGGTGGCGATGAACTCGTGCGTGTGCGCCTCGACCCCGACGGTCACGCGGATCTGGACGGGCTGGCGTACGCCCAGCTCACGGGCGATGTGCGCGACGCGGGCGATCTCCTGGAAGGAGTCGAGCACGATCCGCCCGACGCCGGCCTCGATGGCGCGCCGGATCTCGCCCTCGGACTTGTTGTTGCCGTGGAAGGCGATGCGCGAGGCGGGCATCTCGGCGGCGAGGGCGGTGGCCAGCTCCCCGCCGGAGCACACGTCGAGGTTCAGCCCTTCCTCCTTGAGCCACTTCACGACGGCCTTGGAGAGGAACGCCTTCCCCGCGTAGAAGACGTCGGCGTCCTTTCCGAAGGCGTGCGCCCAGGCCCGGCACCGGGCGCGGAAGTCCTCTTCGTCGAGGAAGAAGGCGGGGGTCCCGAACTCCTCGGCGAGCCTGGTCACTTCGATCCCGCCGACGGCGACGACGCCGTCGGCGCTGCGCTGCACGGTCCGCGCCCAGACCTTCTCGTCGAGGGCGTTCAGGTCGGCGGGCGGCGGGGAGTAGTGCCCCTCGGGCAGGACGTCGGCGTGGCGGGGCCCGGCGGGGTGCGCGGAGCGGCTCATCGGTATCTCTTTTCGCAGGTCACAGGCGTTCAGGTGCGTCTATGCCGAGAAGGGCCAGGCCGCCGGCGAGCACCGTCCCGGCGGCTTCGGCAAGAGCCAGCCGGGCGCGGTGGGCGGCCGAGGGTTTCTCGTCCCCCTGGGGCAGTACGCGGTACTGGAAGTCGAGGAGCGCGTCCGCCAGCTCGACGAGGTGCCTGGTGAGCCGCTCGGGCGCGCGATGGTGCGCGGCGGCCTCGCACACGAGGGGGTGGTCGGCGAGCAGGCGCAGCAGCTCCGGGGCGTCGTGCACGTCCCCGACGGCGGGCCGGAACCCCAGCTGCTCGGCGTTCCTGAGCAGTGCCCGGCTGCGCGCGTGGGCGTACCGCACCCGGAAGAACTCGCTCCCCTCGCCCTGGAGCAGCAGCGCGTCGGTGAAGACGGGCGTCTCCCGGGCGGGCACGGCGAGCATCCCCCAGCGGGCGGCGTCGTTCCCGTAGCGCGCGAAGACGTCCCCGTCCTTGCGGGCGAGGGGCGCGACGAAAAGCCCCTCGGGCGGCACGTCGCCCTCACTGCCGCCCTCACTGCCGCCCTGACTGCGCACGAGCCGCAGCACGGTCTCCCGTACGACGCGCTCACGCGCGCCGAGGCGGGGGTCGGTGGCGCCGGGGGGCAGGAACGCGGCCCCTCCCCGCACGTCCCGGATGACCACGTCCCACACGAGCGCATCGCTGATGAGGCGGCGGGCGGAGGGGGCCTCCAAGGCGAAATTCAAAAAACCGGCGCCAGTGACCTCGACACGCTCGATCCCGGGCTCCTCGCCCAGCCGGCGTGCCAGTACCGAGGCCACGTCGCGGGGCGCACGTCCGGCCCTCTTGGCGACCTGAAAGGCAACGGGAGTGGCGTACTCCCCCACCCCACCGGGCCGGGTCCGTTCCACGACGACCCGCTCGGGGACGGCCACGCCGGCGCCCAGCTCCCCGTCCTCGACGGCGCAGCGCACGGCGCGCACGACGGTACGGGGAAGATCGGCGGGGTTCACAAGACCCAGCCTAGGACAGACGCCCACCTACCCCGCGAAGAGTTTCGCCATGTGAAATGGCTACGTCCAGGAGCCCGGGCCCGGGGGGCCGGGGGCCCCGCCGCAAGAGGACCGGCCGGGGGCCCGTCCAAGGGGACCCGACCAGGGGCCCATCCAAAGGGGCTCACCCAGGAAACCGGGGGCTCAGCCCCGGCCCCTCCCGGCGGGGGCTCCCTTCCTCCCGTCGCGCCGGTCCTTCCCCTCGACCAGCCGCCGTACGACCCGTACCAGCTCGGCGGGCTCGAAGGGCTTGGCGACGAAGGCGTCCACCCCGGCCGCGATCCCGGTGTCCACCTCGTGCTGCGTACAGGCACTCACGATCGCGACGGGCACGTCCCGGGTCCGCGGATCGGCCCGCAACTGGGTGGCGGCCCCGAACCCGTTCAGCCGGGGCATGACCACATCAAGGGTGATCACATCGGGACAGACGTGATGCACGACGTCCAGACACTCGGCACCATCGTTCGCGGTCACGACCTCGAAGCCCTCCAGCTCGAGATTGACCTTGATCAGCTGCCGGATGACCTTGTTGTCGTCGACAACAAGCACCCGGCCTGAGGCGCCTGGCACAACTCGAGAGTAGGTCGACCCGAGCCCCCGCGTCCGGGTTTTTGCCACTTCCACCCCGTCCGAGCGACGCACCCCCGCCTCCCCGCAAAAGGGGTTCCTGATCACCCCACGGAAGCTGGTAGTGTTCAACCCGTCGCCGCACCGCGAACGACACGCCCCCGTAGCTCAGGGGATAGAGCAACGGCCTCCGGAGCCGTGTGCGCAGGTTCGAATCCTGCCGGGGGCACTTCTGATGAAGTGCCCAAAGACCCCGCCACCAGCGCGAATGCTGGAGACGGGGTCTTCGCGTATGTGCAACCAACTGCCGCCCTGTGCACCCGTATGTCAGCGCCTGTGGACTATTCGTGGACAGGCGTCCAGGGGCCTCGCAGCGTATCGCCACTCACTTACGATCACTCGTACTCGCGCAGCAGATCTTCGATCCGACGGTTGGCCACCTCCTGACGGCCGTCGAGGTGCTTCGCGTACCGACTCAGCAGCACCTCCACACTGTTGCCGGCGCGCTCGGCGACCTCAGTCGGGTCGACCCCGGCATTGAGCCACGTCGAGAGTGCCGAGTGCCGAAGGTCATAGGGCCGCTGGGCGAGCGGCGAGGCAGCCGCGGTCGGCGGCAAGGCCAGGACGCGCGCCTCCTGCCAGGCCCGGTAGTACGTGGACGAGGACACCACTCCCCCGCCCTCACTGAAAAACAGCCGCCCGTCGTCGGCGGTCCCGAAGGTGTCCACGTGCTCGCGGAGGATCGTCACGAGCTGCGGGGGAATCGGCACCCGCCGCACGTCTTCCGTGGGTCGGTTCTTCAGCCCGCGGTCATCATGGCTCGCCCCTGAATCAGTCCACCGCTTCCCGACACTCGGCCGGGTCCGATGAAGCAAGGCAGTTCCCCACCCGGAATCGGGCAGCGTCAGATCTCCCGCAGCGAGCCCCACGACCTCCGCCGGCCGGAAGCCCCCGAAGTACATCCCGGCGAAGAGTCCCACCAGCCGCCGACCCCGAGCGCGGCGGTAACCACCGACGCACGAGACTGCGTGCAGCAGCGACCGAGCCCGCTCCGGGTTGGCCAACACCCGGGGATCCACCTCATTCGAGACCTTTGGTTTCTGCCAGCGCACTGAGGTGAGCGGGTGCTCTCGGAATCCCCCAAGGTCGGGCGTCCAGGTCGTTCGTACAGTGGCGCGCTCCACCTGGACGCCCGGCACCGCGCCTGCTCCACGGTGTGTGGGTCGACGGCAGACGGGATGGGAGTAGGGGACCCCGCGTGTTCATGGGCCCCCTGTGTCACCGGAGGGATCAGCTGGGCGCTGCAAACAATCGAGACTCCAGCCTAGGAATTACGCCCTTTGCCTTTTCTAGATTCTGTTCTCGCGTGACCTGCAAATTACGGTTAACGATATCGTGAACGTGGTCGACTATCTCTCCGAACCTTGCACCGTCAACATCGCTCTTGAAATTTGGGGGCGTCAATTTCATCTGAAGGGTTGAAACCCCATCTACCACTACCGGCTGCTTCACAGTCAGCCTGTCTCGCAGCATCCGAAGGGCTCGATCTCCCGAGACCAGTGCGGCGACTTCAGGAATGTCCCAATGGATCCCTTGGAGTGCTAGATCGGCTCGCCTCATATGCGTGATATCCCATGCGGCGCCCCAACTATTCTCCAGAACTCGTTTCTCGTTCCCTGGCTTCAGGAGCAGTTCCACGTACCCGCTCGCGTTGCCGCCGGAGAATAGAAAGTCGCAGGCAATTTGAAATTCATACATGCCCACAAAGCCGAGATCTCTGTCCAATGTGTGTACATATTCAGACAGAAGCTTTAGCTTGCGCTGCATATTAGCTCCACGGGACTGTCGATACAGCAGCTGAAGATTTAGCGCGAGCACGTATGACAGAGTCTGAAGTTGGGACTCTTTCTCGGGCATGCCGACGGAGAAGGCGTCCGTGGCTCGAACCGCCTGCGCTGGCACTCCGTCGTGGTTCATAAGGTCCATGAGCGCTTCTGAATCCAGGCTAAGCACGGTATTGACCGCCCGGATTATCTTCCTTGCCCTGTGGTGGTCCACCGGAGCGGTAAACCGCCCCCAGCAATTCTCTGCGACCCCAAGAGTGAAGTCGACATACATCGGTCCGATTAGGGTGCGGAGCGTCAACAACCCTTCTAGCTGTCTCCGCCTCGTTGAGTTATGTGGTCTACCTGCGCCGTAGAACCAACGCTCGATACTGACGATCACGTCTGAGTCGAGCATGAAGACCGTTGGGTCCATTCCCGGGGCGATCTGCAGCACCTTGTAGACCGCTTCGTCCGGGTTCGCAAGCGGTGCGATTGCACTGGCCTCGTCAAGTGTTGTGGCGCGAACTCGCCCGTGTGCGAGCGCCGAGTATTTTTCTCCAAAATCCGGAGGGTCGAACCTCAGCAAGCCGACTCCTGCAATGAATTCAACAATGCCAGTTCTGGCAACTGCCTCTTTCCAGTGCGAGTTAGCTGACGACAAATCCACCTCGTCAACAATTCCGAGCCCGCTGCGAGAGATGAATGCCCGATCGCCGATTACCGTCACTCTCGCATCCTGACGATGAGAAATCAGAAGATGCGACGGAGTGGAGTTTTTTGCGAGTTCGAATCCATGCGCTTCTGCGTACAGCTTAGTGGCCGATTCGGCGCGCCTGTGGCGTGGGGGGACGCTGTGCACGAACGCGGCAATATCAATCAGCATTACTGGTTCGCCGGAGGGTCTTAATCCGGTCAGGTGGTGAATCTGACCCGTATTTGCACCTTGTGCGAAGGGTACGTCGGCCGGGTCGAATCTCACACGCGGGGCGGCGCATGTTGGGTGCGTGAGGAATATCCCCAATCCGTCATCTTGTTTAACCAATTGCACTGCGAGAAGGACATCATGATGGATCTCGATGTCGCTTTCGCAGCCTGCGCACTTTAGGTCGACGCCCTCAAATTTCTTTAGAGTCGACTTGAGGGACTTCAAGACCTCTTTACTCAAGCCGTCGGGAAGCCACCATCTAATCCGAATGGAACCATCTGGATTCAACGAATTCTTCCCCCCTGGCTTCCAGCGCCAGCCCTAGGCCCCGAACGGAATCGAGGACTTCAGGTTCGATGGTAATACCAGAATCGGTGCGCCCGCAGAGAATTTCCGACAAGATGGGGTGTTTCTAGCCGGGTTGTAGCGCCCGGGATGACGGGCATGCCCGCCCGAGGCCCGGGTGGGGGTGATGTGGTCATGACCATCGACCAGAAGGCAGCACAGGAGTTGGCCGGCCGGGCTCACGAGGTAGGGCGGGCGTCTGAGCGGAAGCATTGGCGGGACGTGCTGCAGCGCGTGAGCCGCGGGCGGTTCGGGCGGCGGCGTGGATGGGGCCGGCGAGCCGGAGACACGCATTGGCGGGTCACCGTCTCTGGGGAACGTCACAGCTGGCGTGAACGTGCAGCCAATCTGGATGGCGAGGCCGCGTTCAGCGTCGATTACCAGGTCTGCCAGGACTGTCAGCTTGGATGGGTCGAGCAGCCTTACACGCTGCCGGAGTACCAGCGATGCGGTCTGGCCCTCCGCTGGCCTCGCGGCGCTGCGGATCGAGTACCCAGGCCTGTAGTGGCACACCCTGGGTGGGCACCTCCGCGCCAAGGGATTCTGGGCGGCGGTAGGAGCCGACGTGCCCGGCGCGTATCAACAGCGCAGCCTCTGCGCCCACATCACTGCCTGGTTCAGCGGCGCCTTCGCGAGATGCGGCCTATTCGTGGACCGGCGAGGGGTGCCAGCAGTTCGTAGGCCGCTGACCCGCGCAGATTCTTCGGATGCACGGGGCCTCCGGAGCCGTGTGCGCAGGTTCGAATCCTGCCGGGGGCACTTCGCAGGAAGTGCCCAAAGACCCCGCCATCATCGCTTTAGCTGAGACAGGGTCTTCGCGTATGCGCAGCCAAATGCCGCCGCGTGCAGCGGCTGCGGACTCTTCGTGGCCAGGTTCTTGGTTCATCGCCCAGCTCAGCCCGGGGAACACCGAGGCCCCAGGACGGGTCCAGGGGCCTCGCAGGCTATCGCCCCTCACTCGCCATCACTCGTACTCGCGCAGCAGATCTTCGATCCGACGGTTGGCCTGGCGGCCGTCGAGGTGCTTCGCGGACCGACTCAGCAGCAGCTCCACGCTGTTGCCGGCGCGCTCGGCTACCTCGGTCGGATCGACTCCGGCATGGAGCCAGGCAGAGAGCGCCGAGTGCCGGAGGTCGTGGGGCCGACTCGCGAGCGGTAACGCAGCGGCGGCCGGCGGACCACTCCTCCAGCCTCGCTGGAAACAGCCTGCCGTCTTCGGCGGCGCTGAAGACGGCACGCGCCCGCGTGGACAGCCCCCGGTCACCGGGCGGCGGCCCCGGGCCCGGAGATGGTGCTTCGTGTAGCGGGAGGCGTCGCCCCGCATGCTTTCCGGGTTCCGGTGGTCTGTACGAGGGAGGTGGGGCGGGGTCTGTGGGTTTGGGGGGTGGGTTCCGGTCGGGGGGCTGCATAGGTTCGGGGGGTGGCCACCTTGTGCCGTTGACCTGGTGCTTCGTGGCGGGCTCTGACGTTGAGGATGGGCGGCGCGGATGCGTGAGCTGGTGGAGACGGCGCGGCGGTGGGTGGCCGAGGGGCGGGTGGCCTTTCTGGCGCGGCCCGTGTTCGAGCAGGGGTTCGGGCCGCGGGATCCCGCCGCGGCCGTGCTCGTCGATGCGCGGGGTGAGTGTGCCGGGGCGCTGTACAACGGGGTCTTCGACGCGCAGCTCGTCGCCGAGGCGGGGGCCATGGCCGCCGGGGACACCGCGCGGGTGTGCCGGGTGTCGGTCGGGGCGGGCGAGGCCGCGGAGGCGCGGTTGACCTGTGGCGGGCAGGCCGAGGTGCTGGTGCAGCCGCTGGCGGCGGTTCCCGACGAGTGGTGGCGGTTGCTCGGGGAGGGGGCCGGGGTGGCGCTCGTGACCCGGCTGAACGAGGGCGCCGATCAGGCCGTGAGTGAGGTCGTACGGGCCGGCGAAGCCGGATCGGGCGAGGCCGGCGAGGCCGGGTCGGGCGAAGCGGGGTCGGGCGAGGCCGGGCGGCGGGCCGCGGAGTTGCTGGCGACCCGGCGGCCCGGGCGGGACGCGCTGTACGGGGAGTCCGGCCTGGTGCTCGTGGAGGCGTATCCGTCGGCGCCGTACGTGGTGATCGGCGGGGGCGGCGAGCTCGCGGAGGTCATCGAGCGGCAGGCCGCCCTGCTCGGCTGGGGCGCGCGGACCGTGCAGTCGGCGGCGGACGCGCTGAAGGTGCTCACCGAGCAGCGCCACGGGGCCTGCCTGGTGGTGCTCAGCCACGATCCGGAGTTTGACGTACCGGCGCTGCGGGGCGCACTGGAGCTCGGGATCCCGTACGTGGGAGCGCTCGGGTCGCGGCGCACCACGGCACGCCGCCGTGAGGGGCTGGTCGCCGCCGGGGTGAGCGAGGCCCAACTGGCCCTGGTGCACGGACCGATCGGCCTCGATCTCGGCGCACGGACCCCGGCGGAAACGGCGCTGGCCATCTGCGCCGAGATCCTGGGCGTGCTCGGCGGCCGCGAGGCCCGGGCCCTGCGCGACTCGGACGGGCCGCTGAAGGGGTAGGTCCCGCGGAAAAAGGGGTTGGGGCCGGGGTGCGGCTTCCGGCACTCTTCCCCCTATGACCTTCATAGATGGAAAGGCGGGCTCCGCCGGGCGCCTGTGAGCGCCCGGGAGTTCGCACAGGAGCGCGTGCGCGAGGCGTGCGCGCTGCGGGACGAGTGGCTGGCGTACGGGCTGAGGGCCCGGCCGGCCGAACGGGCGGATGCCGAGGACGCGGTCCGGGAGATCCACCGGCTGCTCGGGGAGGCTTCGCCCCGGCGGTTCGAATGGGTGGAGTCGCCCGCCGCCGGCATGGAGCGGGTACGGGAAGAAGCCGGCTTCCGGGCCCCCGTCCGCACGCCCGCCCACGGACGGCGGGCGCAGCCCCTCGCGGCGCGCCTCGCCGGCCTGGAGTCGGGTCTGCGCGAGCGGCTGGGCGAGGCGGTGGGTGAGCCGTGGGCTCCGCCCTGGTCATCCGTCGGGACACTGCCGCCCGGCGTGCCGGTCGAGCAGGGCCTGGCCTCCGGAGTCTCCGCGCACCGGCTGGTACGGGTGGCCGTGGGGGATGCGCTCAAGGCCTCGGTCTCCGATGCGGTGAGGGCCTCCGTGCGGAGTTCCGCGGGAAGCCCGCCTCCCGGACTGATGACCTTCTACGGGCAGCACGCCGCGCACTGGGTCGGCTACTACGACATCTGCGCGCGCGTCGGCCTCGCCCGCTACTCCTCCTCGGACGCCGCCGAACTGCGACTGTGGGCGCGGCTCGCGCGGAGTACCGGGTGGTGGTGGTCGGCGCCGGGGCGGTGCGTCCTGGCCGAACGGCCCGTGGAGGTCCGTACGGAGCCGGCTCCCGGCGCGGTGCACGGGGAGATCCGGCTGCACGGTGAGAACGGGCCGGCCGTGCGCTTCGCGGACGGCACCGCGGTGCACGTCCTGCACGGGGCGGTGGTGCCGGAGTGGGTGGTCACCGCGCCGACCGTCGAGCGCATCCACGCCGAGCCCAACATCGAGGTCCGGCGCAGCGCCATCGAGCGCATCGGCTGGGATTCCTACGTCGACCAGGCCGGGCTGAAACTCGTCGCAACGGCCGATGATCCCGGCAATCCGGGGTTTCGGCTGGCCCTCTACGACGTACCGGCGGGGGTGTGGGGGCGGCCCGGGCGGCTGCTGCTCACGGTGAACGGCTCGGTCGAGCCGGACGGGCGGCGCCGCCGCTACGGGCTCGGGGTCCCGGCCCACATCGACGATCCGCTCGACGCGGCCGGCTGGTCGTACGGGGTGAGCGGCGACCAGTACGCGCAGCTCGTGCGCAGGACATGAACGGGGAGGACAAGAACAGGATGGCGACCGTGGGAGTGGTGGGGCGTGTGGCGGTGACGCTCGGGGAGCTGACCGAGCGGACCGGGCTCGATGTGCTGGAGCACCTCGCGCGCGAGGTGGCGGTGCCGGTGGTCGACGGGATGCAGGCGCAGGGCGACCTGCTGGTGGTGCCGATGGGGATGCTGCGGCACGTGAGCCTCGGCTCGCGCTGGTCCCCCGGGGTGCTGTGGCAGACGGTGCCGCCGGGCGGGATCGAGCTGCTGCGCAGCACCGCGGGCGGGAACCCGCACACGTTGGTCGCCGATCCCGGGCGGTGCCGGTGGACGCCGGAGGTGCAGGATCCGACGGAGCTGGCGCTCGGGGTGCTGGAGGCGACCGAGGTCGCGTACCTCATCCACCCCGAGCACGGGGCCACCGGCATCGCCCCCGGGCGCTACGTGGTGCGGCGCCAGCGCGAGCGGGCGCTGGGGGCGGCGCCGGGGGCGCTGCGGTCCCGGATGTTCCGGGGCGCGGGCAATCAGTTCGTCTGCGACTGAGTCCGGACACCCCCTAGCCGCCGTCCTTGCCCAGGGCTCGTTCGAGCTGGGCCTTGTTCATGTCCGAGCGGCCGTGGATGTTGCGGCGGCGGGCCTCCGCGTAGAGCTGGTCGTACGTGGGGCCCTGCGCGCCGGAGTGGGAGTGCAGGCCGCCGCGCCGGGACGAGGACATGTCCTCCAGGGACTCCTTGCTCGCGGTCTTGGACTCGCCCGCCCGGGCACGTTCCTTGTTGACCGTCCGGGCGGCGATCTCCTTGGCCCGCTCCTCGGACTCGCCGCGCTGCTCGGCGCTCTCCTTGATGTGCTCGTATTGGCGTTCACGCTTCGGGGAAGATCCGCGGGGCGTCATGGCCGGCCTCCTTGACCGTTCGGGTACCCGGTGCCTGTGCCTCTGGGCGCGTACCCCGGTTGGTGCAACGTATCCGGCCTGAAATGCGCATATCGCACCGTAGTGCGGGAAAATGGTGTGTATGGACATGATCCTGAGCGTGGACCCCATCCTCACTGACATCGTGTGGTTCGTGGTCGTCGGATTCGCCGTCGTCGGCATCCTGCTCGGCGGCTTCAAGCTGGGCCAGCGGGTCCGGGCCAAGGAGCCCCCGCCCCCCGACCCCGAGAGCCAGCCGCACCTGCCGAACGGTGGGGCGGTCCACGAGGTCCGCGAGGAGCGGGACCCGGTGGAGATCCCCGAGAGCGGCCTGCGGCCGCACGAGATGCAGGGCTACGGAAACTTCGGCTCCACCACCTCCAGCCACCCGGACGAGGTCCGGGCGGAGCGGGAGGCGGGCTACAAGCCCGTGGAGGGGCCGGGTCCGCACCCGCAGCCCGGGGCTCCTCCGGACGCGGGGCGGGGTGCGCACGCCTGACACCGCGCCGCGCCGTACCGCACCGCGCCGCACCACACCGCGAAAGCTTGACACCGGTCTTCTGTGGCCCGCGCCTCCCGCGCGGGCCACAGACACGTTCAGCGGCCGGCCCCTTCACAGGTCCGTGCGCAGCCGGAGCACTTCCGGCGGTGGATGGCGGGCCGAGGTGTGCCGGACCTCCGCCGTGAGCGGCGGGTCCAGGGGCCGGTAGGCGACCTCCCCGAGGCCGATCGCGGTGGCCGTGGCGGTGGCCGGAACCGTGGCCGCGGCCTCCTGGCCGGCCGCCGCCCGGGAGGCCGCGATCTGCGCCACCTCCGTGCGCAGCGCCGCCGTCAGCGGGCTCGACACCAGCGGCGTCTCGTCCCCGACCGGCAGGACGAGGACCAGGGCCAGCGGCCGGCGCGCGGTGCCGGTGTAGCCGACCACCGCCGCGTCGCGCACGTCCGTGTGCCGCAGCTTCTGCCAGCCGCGCCGCCCGGCCGGGTAGGCCTGGTCCAGCCGCTTGACGACGAGCCCCTCGATGCCGCTGGCGGGCAGGGTCTCGTACCAGGTGGCGGCCAGCTCCGGGTCCGTCGTCATCGGCACCGGCTGGAGGGGCGGCCCCAGCGGCAGCAGCAGGTCCACGAGGAGCGCCCGGCGGCGTTCGTACGGGCGCCCGCGCACGTCGAGCCCGGCCAGTTCCAGTACGTCGAAGGCGGCGTACGAGGCCGGCAGGCTCTGCGCCAGCACGGCGGCCCGCGCGGCCGTGGCGGCCGCCCGCCGCTGTACGAGGGCGAAGTCCGTACGGCCCTCGTGCCAGACCACCACCTCCCCGTCGAGGACCGTCCCCGCCGGCAAGTGCAGTGCGGCCGTCGCCAGATCGGGGAAGGCGCTGGTGACGATCCGGCCGGAGCGGGCCTGGAGCACCACGTCGGTCTCCGAGCGCACCACGACCATCCGGTGGCCGTCGAACTTCGGCTCGTACGCCAGTCCGGCCCCCCGCGGCAGGGTCCGTACGGCGGCGGCCAGTGCGACGCGGATCACGGCCGGGCCCCGCGCAGTCCGGGCAGCCTCCCGGCCCCGTCGAGGTCGGTCAGCGGGCCGAAGAGGTCTCCGTCGCGGGCCAGCCGCGGCCCGATGTCGTCGGCGAGGAAGACCAGGTCGTCGGGGTGGCGGCAGGCCTCGACCTCCTCCCAGGACACCGGCGCGGACACGGTCGGCCGGGCCCGCGCGCGCAGGGTGTAGGGGGCGGCGGTGGTCTTGGCGGCGGCGTTCTGGCTGTGGTCCACGAAGACCTTGCCGGGGCGCAGGGCCTTGGCCATGCGGTGCACGACCAGGTCGGGGAGCTCGCGCTCGGCCTCCTGGGCGAGCTGTTTCGCGTACGCCGACACCTGCCGGGAGGGGACGGGCTCGAGCGCCACGGCCAGGTGCAAGCCCTTGGAGCCGGAGGTCTTCGCGTAGGCGCGCAGGCCGTCCGCGGCGAGCCGGTCACGCAGCCAGAGCGCGGCGGCGCAGCACTCGACGATGGTGGCGGGCGGGCCGGGGTCGAGGTCGAGGACCATCCGGTCGGCGACGGCCGGGCTGCCGGCGGGCCACTGGTGGGTGTGGAACTCCACGACGAGGTTGGCGGCCCACATGAGGGAGGGCATGTCCGCGACGACCACCTGCTCGGCGGAGGGGTCCTCGGAGCGGGGCACGGGGGCGGTCTTCACCCATGCGGGTGTGCCGGGCGGCGGATTCTTGGTGAAGAAGAGCTGGCCGTCCGGGCCGTCGGGGTAGCGCAGGAAGGACAACGGCCGGTTGTGGATGTGGGCGAGGAACGGCTCCGCGACGGTGGCGTAGTAGTGGAGCACCTCGCCCTTGGTGAAGCCGGTCTCCGGGTACAGGACCTTGTCGAGATTGCTGAGCGCGATGCGACGGCCCTCCACCAATGTGATCGGCGTCATACGATGAGACTGCCACGAATCGGGAGGAACCGTGCGATCCATTTGGAACGGGGCGATCTCGTTCGGCTTGGTCAGCATTCCGATCAAGCTCGTGAACGCCACCGAGAGCCACTCGATCTCTTTCCGCCAGATCCACCTCGCCGACGGCGGGCGGGTCCGCTACCGCAAGGTGTGCGAGATGGACGGCGAGGAGTTGTCGGCCGCCGAGATCGGCAAGGGGTACGAGGAGGCCGACGGGTCGATCATCCCGATCACGGACGAGGACCTGGCGCAGCTGCCGATCGCGACCGCGAAGACGATCGAGATCGTCTCGTTCGTGCCGGCGGAGGAGATCGATCCGCTGCAGATGGACGCGGCGTACTACCTGGCGTCGAACGGGGCGACGGCGGCGAAGCCGTACACGTTGCTGCGGGAGGCGCTGAAGCGGAGCCGGAAGGTGGCGATCGCGAAGTACGCCCTGCGCGGGCGGGAGCGGCTGGGCATGCTGCGGGTGGTCGACGACGTGATCGCGATGCACGGGCTGTTGTGGCCGGACGAGATCCGGGCGCCGGAGGGGGTGGCGCCGGAGGGGTCGGTGTCCGTACGGGACGCCGAACTCGACCTGGCCGATGCGCTGATGGCCACCTTGGGGGAGGTGGAGATGGCCTCGCTGCACGACGACTACCGGGATGCGGTGGAGGCGATGATCGCGGCGAAGGCGGGTGGGGCGTTCGAGCCGACGGAGGCCGAGGTGGAACCGGGTGGGGGGCAGGTGATCGACCTGATGGCGGCGCTGGAGAAGAGCGTGCGGGCGGCGAAGGCGTCGCGGGGGGAGGCGGGGGCCGACGTGGCCGGCTCCGAGCAGGAGGAGGAGACGGCTGCGGTGACGCCGATGCGGCGCCGCAAGAGCGGTGCCGGTGCGGGGGCCGTCCCCAAGACGGTGGGCGGGAAGAAGTCGACGGCGGCGGCCACGAAGAAGTCGGCTTCGGCGGCCGCTGCGAAGAAGACGGGGTCGGCCGCGGCCAAGAAGACTGCTGCGGCGGGCGCGAAGTCGACCAAGTCGACGGCGAAGAAGTCCACTTCGGCGGGGGCCGCGAAGAAGTCGGCTTCGGCGGCGGCGAAGAAGGCTGCTGCTCCGGCACGGAAGCGGGCCTCCGCCTGACGGGGTGCGCGTTTTGGGCTGGGGCGCGCGGGAGCCTGCGGCGCCGTCTCCTGGGGCTCCGCCCCAGACCCCGCGCCTCAAACGCCGGCGGGGCTGGAGTTCGCCCGGCCCTGAGTTTGCCCCGCGGGGCTTGAGCGTGCCCGGCGGGCATCCCTACTGTCGGAGCCAGGTGCGTGCGTCGCGGGCCGTCGTGAACAGGGCTTCCACGTCCGGGGGTTTGAGGGTGGTCGGGGTCGTCGTCAGGTCGCGGGCGGCTGTCAGGGGCTGGAGGATGCGGATGTCGCGGACCGTGGGGGCGACGTCCAGGCGGGAGGGTTCGACCAGGGCCAGGGCCGGGGTGACGGGTGTGGTCAGGGCCGAGGTGGCGCGGGCCGCCGCGCGGCGGGTCCAGCGCGGGTCCGGGCGGGGTGCGGCGCGGCCGACGGTGAGTTGGAGGTCGCCGACCACGGCGCGCTGGCGGCGGCCCGGGACCGTACGGACGCAGAAGACTCCCGGGGGGCCGATCAGCAGGTGGTCGATGCGGCCCGTCCCCGGGAGCGGGACGCAGTGCAGGACCCGCCAGCCGTCCGCCTCCAGGGCGTCGAAGGCGTCTCCCATCCGCTGCTGGGCTGCCAGGTCCTGGCGGAGCCGGTGCCGGGCGCGGGTGCCCGCGGGGCCGTGTTCCAGTTCGCCCAGCAGGGTCTCGCCCGGGCGGTTCGGGGCGAGGTCCGCGTCCGGCGGCATGGCGAGGGCGAGCAGCTCGGCCGCCGTGGGGACGGGCGGCGGGCCGATGGCGACCGTGCCGCTCAGGTACGGGCGCAGCACCCTCAGGATCGCCTCGCGGTGATCGTCCGCGAGGACGCTGATCCGGTTCGCCTGCCGGTCGTACCACGCCACCGCCTGCCCGTCGGGCAGGTTCACGTACAGCCGGCCACGGCCGGGCCGGCCGCTCGGCAGCACCCTGAGTCCCCTCATGGCCCTCACCCCCGCCGTCCATGGGAGCAGCCCGGGCGCCCCACGGCAATCCCCCGGGTGTGTAACGACTCCGACGGCACCCTGCGACACCGCTGTTACATGAACGGGGCTCTGCCGCAACGGCAGGCGCATAGGTTTGACCCGCCCGGACCGCCCGGGCCCGGACGAAACGCACCGAAGGACTTTCCGTGAGCACCGTCAGCCGCCGCACTCTCGTTCGCGCCGCCGCCGTGACCGCATGCGCCGGAAGCCTGCTGGCGCTGCCCACCGCCGCCGCTCTGGCCGAGGGGGTGCCGGCGGCCTCGTCGGCGCACTCCGCCGCCGCCCCGCAGCGGACTCTGGTCAAGAGCCTCGCCCTCGCCGACGGCGTCTCCACCGCGAAGGTCTACCGGGTCGCGAAGGACGCGTACCAGGCCGACATCCTCACCCCGGACGGCCGTACGGCGACCACCCTGACCAGCCGTGACGGCGCCCCAGCCGTCGGCGCCGCCGGGGAGCTGCACGCCGTGCTCGACTCCGACGGGCGGCTGACGACCTGGGTCGGGGACACCTCCGCGCCGGGAGCCGCCCACGGTGTCGCGGGCGACGGCCACAAGACGGGCACCCGCAGCGGCGGCCACGTCGTGCCCGCCTCGGCGCCGAAGGGGCCGAGCGGTGAGCGGACGGGCACGGTCACCGACGGCTCTGCCGACGTGCAGCGCCTGCACACCCTGGCCGACCGGCCCGGCGACGGCGTCCTGCTGCTCGCCGCGGGCGGCGGCATCGCGGCCGTCGGCGCTGCCGGGCTCGGCTTCGCGATGCTGCGCCGGGGCCGTACCGACGGCTGACCTGACGGCTGACGGCTGACGGCTGACGGCGGTCAGGGGCGGGGCGGCTTCGTCCAGGGCCAGCGGGGCTTCGTTTTGAGGCCCGACGGGACGTGGCGGTACTTCCACCCCTTCTGGAGGCCGAGCCGCTTCGTGTAGCCCGACGGGACGCGCTCATAGAGCAGCACCGTGGGAGCTCCTCCGTCGGGCGCCGGGACCGGGATCTCGTACCACTTCGGCGGGTGGCCGGTCGGGCCGAGGAGGATCGGGAGGACCCGGCCGTCCATCGGGCCGCCCTCGAAGGGGGTGGGTTGGCTTCTCACCCCACCAGTGTCACAGCAGGTGGGCCGCCTCGGAGACCACCGGCATCACGCGCCGGGCCAGGACCCCGACCGGGCCGTCCGCCGATTCGAGGGCGAGGGCGGCGCGGGCGGCCGCGGCGGTCTCGGGGTCCGTGGCGGCGGTGGCGGTCAGCAGCGCGACGAACTGGTCCACCAGCCAGTCCCGGAGGGAGTCGACCTCGGGGTTCTTGCCCTCGTCGATCCAGATGAGGGACGCCGCCTCGACCGCGGTGATCCACGTACGGACCATCATGCGCAGCCGGGGGCCCGGTTCGGGAACGCCCAGGTGGACGAGGATCTGTGCGGCCGCGGCCCGGCGGATGCCGTCGACCGTGGCCGTGGTGCGGGAGGTTTCGACGACGCTGCCGCCCTGGAGGAGGGCGGCGAAGCCGGCGTCGTGCTCGTCGACGAAGGCCAGGTAGCGGTCGAGGGCGCGGGTCAGGCGCTGGGTCAGGGGGCCCTGCTGCGGTTCGGCGAAGCACAGTTCGAGGAGGTCGGCCGCCGAGCGCAGGGCGGCCTCGTAGAGCTGCTGCTTGCCGCCCGGGAAGTAGCGGTAGACGAGCGGGCGCGAGACCCCGGCGGCCTCGGCGACGTCGTCGAGGGAGACCTCCTCCGGCGCCCGGTGCGCGAACAGCGAGAGGGCGGCGTCGAGGAGTTGGGCTCGGCGCTCCTCGACGCTCAGTCTGCGGTAGGCGCGTACGGTCATGCCCGCAGCGTAGACGACACCCCTAGGGGGTGTCCGGCGGATCATGCCGAGCCCGGGGTCCGCCGCAGGACGCCCCTGGACATGACCTAGGCGAGGAGCCCCGAGCTCTTCCACAGCCTGCGGCCGACTCCGCGCAGTACGCCGATGTCGTCGAGGAAGTCGGTGAGCCGCTTGGCGCCGGTCTGCATGACCTCGCGCCGGTGCCCGCTCGCCTTGACCTGGGCGACGGCCTCGCGCCGGTCGAGGCCGATGTTCTCGTAGACGGCGGGGTTGACGAAGGCGAGGGAGAAGACGCGCGCGGCCTCGCCGCAGCTGACGCGGGTGAGTTCCTGCTCCCAGCGCGGGGCCGTCAGCATCTGGCGGCGCAGTTCCTCGCGGGCGTACCGGACGTGGCGGGCCTCCTCGATGACGTGGATCCGGGTCACGCCGCGGACGAGGGGCTGGACGCGCTCGTCCGGGAAGGTCAGGCGCTGCATCCAGTCGAGGATCTCCTCGCCGAGGAGGGTGCAGGCGAAGGAACCGGGGGTGGTGGAGATGGTCTTGAGGACGCGGGCGAGGTTGTGGTTGACGCGGGAGACCGGGTAGGCGGGGGCGCCGGCCTTCTGGATCATGCGGGCGAACATCATCGAGTGGCGGCACTCGTCGGCTATCTCGGTGAGCGCGTACCGGACGTGGTTGCTCGTCAGGGACTTGTCGTAGATGTGCCGGACCAGGAGCTGCATGAGGATGATCTCGAACCAGATGCCGAGCGAGCCGAGCGCCGCCGCCTCGTGGCGGGAGAGGTCGATGCGCTGCTCCTCCCCCATCTTCTTCCACAGCGGGGTGTCGTAGAGGGAGAGCAGTTCGGGGGGCCAGTAGTACTTGCCCTCGACCGTCGGGGCGTCCCAGTCGAGTTCCTTGTCGGGGTCGAAGGAGTGCTTGGCGGAGGATTCGAGCAGCCGTTCGGCGATCTGCTCGCGGTCCTTGAGCAGGCCGAGTGCGTCCCTCAGCGCGTTTCGATCGGTCACGGTCGTCATGGCTTCGGATACCTCGCTCGTTGGGTTACCGGCGGTCACTGCTTATGAGACTGCCTGTCAGCAAGGTCGTCAATCCCCCGCGCACGACTTGTTGACCGCGCGTCTACCAACGTGTGACGCTGCCAACTGTCCAGTCCGGTACGGCAGTACGTCAGTACGTGAGACGAGGAGGCGTCAGTGTCGACGCACGAGCTCTACACCAAGGACCCGGGCGAGGGCGTCTGGCAGATTCCCGCCTCCGGTTCGGCCCGCTTCAGCTGGGAGTACGACGGGGGCCGTGAGCGGCTCCTGGCGCTCTACCAGAAGGGCAAGGACAAGCAGTGGGACGGCGCCAAGCGCATCGACTGGGACCTGGAGGTGGACCCGTACGATCCGCTGGGCACCCCGGACGAGGTGCTGACGCTGTACGGGACGCGGCACTGGTCCAAACTCACCGAGAAGGACAAGGGCGAACTGCGCCGGCACTACAGCGCCTGGCAGTTCAGCCAGTTCCTGCACGGCGAGCAGGGCGCGATGGTGTGTGCGGCCCGCATCGTGGAGTCGGTGCCGGACCTGGACGCGAAGTTCTACTCCGCCACCCAGACCATGGACGAGGCCCGGCACGCGGAAATCTTCGGGCGTTTCCTGCACGAGAAGGTCGGGATGCTCTACCCGATCAACGACAGCCTGCAGGAACTGCTGGGCGACACCCTGCGCGACTCCCGCTGGGACATGCCGTACCTGGGCATGCAGGTGCTGATCGAGGGGCTGGCGCTGGCCGCCTTCGGCATGATCCGCGACACGACGGACAAGCCGCTGCCGAAACAGATCCTGGCGTACGTGATGCAGGACGAGGCGCGGCACGTGGCGTTCGGGCGGATGGCGCTGCGGGACTACTACAAGCAGCTGACGGACGCGGAGCTGCGCGAGCGCGAGGAGTTCGTGATCGAGGGCTGCCACCTGATGCGGGACCGGCTGCGCGGGGTGGAGGTGCTGGAGAACTTCGGGATCCCGAAGAAGGAGGCCGAGCAGTTCAGCGAGCAGTCGGAGTTCCTGCACCTGTTCCGGAGGCTGCTGTTCAGCCGGATCGTTCCGTGTGTGAAGGACATCGGGCTGTGGGGGGAGCGGCTGCAGAAGGCGTACCTGGAGATGGGGGTCTTCGAGATGGGGGACTCGAACCTGGATCTGCTGATGACCCAGGACGAGGAGATCGCGGAGGCGCTGGACCGGGAGCGGTTCGCCTCCGAGGAGGCGGAGCGGGTGGCGGAGGTCCGCGCCGCCATCGCGGAGGGCGGCGCGGCCTGAGACACCGGGGCTCCGCCCGTAGCCCGCGCCTCTGGCTCCGCCGGGCGGGGCCGGCGGGGCCGGGCCGGGGTCGGCCGGGCCGGCACCGACGGGGCCGGCGCCGACGGGGCCGGGCGCACGCCGGGGCACCTCCTCGGGCACCGAACGTGGCAACGGGCCGGACAGTTCTGCGGGACAGTGTTCGGCGCCCTGCGGGGGCGCCCCGCCGCACACCCGGCCCCGCCGGCGCCGGCAGGCACGTCCAGCCGCGCAGGCGCCCGCCACGCACCCGGCGCCGCAGAAACCACGGGCGGCGGCAGCCGAATTCAGCCTCGCCGGCGTTTGAGGCGCGGGGTCCGGGGCGGAGCCCCGGGGCGGCCGCCAGGCCGCTGCATGCGGCCCGGCCCACCCGTGCCGGCAGGCACGTCCAGCCGCGCAGGCGCCCGCCACGCAGCCCGGCGCCGCAGAAACCACGGGCGGCGGCAGCCGAATTCAGCCTCGCCGGCGTCTGAGGCGCGGAGCCTCGGGGCGGCCGGCAGGGCCTCGGCGGCGATTGGGGGGTGCGGGGTGGCGTCCCGGTGGGGTTAGCGGGGGGACAGGGCCGCTTCCATTACCGCGCGGGCGATCGGGGCGGCCGCCAGGTTTCCGGTGATGTCGCCGCGGTTGGCCGCCGCGTCCTCGACCACCACCGCCACCGCGACCGCCGGCAGCGGGGCGCCTTCCGCCCTCGCCCAGGAGATGAACCACGCGTAAGGGGTCCCCGCGTTGCCGACCCCGTGCTGCGCCGTGCCGGTCTTGCCGCCGACCCGCGCGCCCGGGATGGCCGCGTTCTTCCCCGTCCCGTTCTCCACCACCTGCTCCATCAGCTCCTGGAGCCGCAGGGCGGTTGCCGGGCTCATGGCCCGGCCCAGGCTGCGCTGGTCGCCGCGGCGGACCGGGGAGCCGTCGTCCTGGGTGGTGCGGTCCACCAGGTAGGGGGCCTTCAGCTCCCCGCCGTTGGCGACGGCCGCCGCGACCATCGCCATCTGCAGCGGCGTGGCCTTGGTGTTGAACTGCCCGATCGAGGACAGCGCCAGCTGGTCCTGGCTCATGTCGGTGTCGAAGTTCGACCGGGACACCCACGCCGGCACCCGCAGCCCGTCGTCGTTGAAGCCGAACCGCCCCGCCGCCTCCACCATCCCCCGCAGCCCCACCCGTACCCCGATCTTCGCCATCACCGTGTTGCAGGACCACTGCACCGCTTCCGCCATCGAGGCGTCCTGGCAGCCCGTGGCCGCGTTCGGCAGCAGGGTGCTGGTGCCGGGCAGGGGGTAGGGGTCGGGGGTCTCGGTCGGCGCGTCGACGTCGGTGACGACACCGGCGTCGAGGGCGGCCGCGGCGGTCACGATCTTGAAGGTGGATCCGGGCGGGTACGTCTCGCGCAGCGCCCGGTTGAGCATCGGCTTGGCCGGGTCCGCGTTCAGCCGCGCCCAGGCCTCCTTGACGCGCTTGCCCGTACCGGAGAGCTCCCCCGGATCGTACGAGGGGCTGCTGACCAGCGCGAGGATCTTCCCGGTGGCCGGCTCGACGGCGGCCACCGCGCCCCGCTTGCCCGCGAGCCCGCTGTACGCGGCCCGCTGCACGCCCGCCCGGATGGTGGTGACGGCGTTCCCGCCGGCGGGGCGGCCGCGGGCGAGGTCGTACCAGAGCGGGAAGGCGGAGAGGCCGGGGTCCGTGCCGGACAGGATCCGGTCCTCGGCGCGCTCGATGAAGCTGGTCCCGTACGTCTGCGAGGAGAAGCCGGTGACGGGCGCGTAGAGCGGGCCGTTCTTGTACGTGCGCTCGTAGCGCAGGAGTTGGCCGCTGTCGCGGGAGCCCGTGACGGGTCGGCCCTCGACCAGGATGTCGCCGCGCGGCTCGGCGTAGCGCTCGATGGCAGGGCGTTTGTTGGCCGGGTTCGCACCGTAGGCGGCCGATTCCCAGACTTGCACGCGGGCGAGGTTGACGAGCAGGGCGACGAGGAGGACGGCGCAGAAGTACGCGCACCAGCGGATGTAGCGGATCACGCGGGGGCCTCCTGCGGCGCCGGTTCGGGCCTGCGGGCGCTGTCGCTGAGCCGGACCAGCAGCGCGACGATGATCCAGTTGGTGACGACGGAGGAGCCGCCCTGGGCGAGGAAGGGCATGGCCATGCCGGTGAGCGGGATCAGCCCGGTGACACCGCCGGCGATGACGAAGACCTGGAGCGCGACGATCGAGGCGAGGCCGGTGGCGAGCAGCCGGCCGAAGGGGTCGCGCAGCGCGAGCCCGGCGCGGAAGCCGCGGGCGACGAGGAGCCCGTAGAGGAGCAGGATCGCGGCGAGGCCGGTGAGGCCGAGCTCCTCGCCTGCGGTGGCGAGGATGAAGTCCGATTTGGCGGCGAAGCCGATGAGGAAGGACTGGCCGTGACCGAGGCCGGCACCGAGCAGGCCGCCGGCGCCGAAGGCGAAGAGGGACTGGGCGAGCTGGCCGGGGCCCTCGCCCCGCTCGATGGAGGCGAAAGGATTCAGCCAGTCGTCCACGCGGCTGTGGACGTGCGGTTCGAAGGTCCCGACCGCATACGCGCCGACCCCGGCCAGGAGCAGGCCGATCGCGATCCATCCGATCCGCCCGGTGGCGGTGAACAGCATGATCACGAACAGCCCGAAGAACAGCAGCGAGGTGCCCAGGTCACGCTCCAGGACCAGCACCCCGACGCTGAGCAGCCAGATCGTGAGGATCGGGCCGAGGACGCGGCCCGGGAGCAGGCGCAGCTTCCAGAAGAGCCGGCGTCCGGTGAGGGCGAGGGCGGTGCGGTTCGCGGCGAGGTAGGCGGCGAAGAAGACGGCCAGCAGGATCTTGGCGAACTCTCCCGGCTGGAAGGACAGTCCGGCGTACCGGATCCAGATGTGGGCGCCGTTGACCGCCGGAAAGAACACGGGGACGAGCATCAGCAGCAGGGCGGCGGCGACCGAGAGGTAGGCGTAGCGCTGGAGTGTGCGGTGGTCGCGCAGCACGGCGACGACGAGCACGAAGAGGGCCGTCCCGAGGGCGGACCAGAGGAGTTGGCCACCGGCGGTGAGGTGGCCGGGGGTGGTCGCGTCGAGGCGCTGGATGAGGACGAGGCCGAGGCCGTTGAGGAGGACGGCGATGGGCAGCACGAGCGGGTCGGCGTACGGGGCCGCCAGGCGGACGGCGAGGTGCGCGAGCAGCGCGGCGAGCGCGAGGCCGGCGGCGTAGTGGCTGGCGGAGGGCGGGATGCGGCCGGTGGTCGCGAGGCCGACGCAGAGGTGGCCGAGGACGGAGATCAGGACGGCGCCGGCGAGGAGCGTCAGCTCGACCCCGCGCTGCTTGGGGGCGCGGGCGTCGGGGGGCGGGGGCGGGGCGGGCTCCGCCACCTTCGCCGTCAGAGCGCTCATGGAGGGAAACGTAGCAAGCAGACGGATGATATGTCCGCTTATGCCATAGTGTGCCGAAGAGTCGTCACAAACGGTCGGAATCAGGAGCCGAACCATATGGGACCTGTGGAGTTCATCGTCCTCGCCTTCCCGGAAGAGCAGCTGCGGGTGCCGGCGGTCGAGGCCGTGATGGGGCTGCGGAAGACCGGGGTGGTCCGCCTCATCGACGGGCTGGTGGTGACGCGGACGGCGGCCGGGGAGGTGCTGGCGGCGGAGTTCGACGAGTTCCTGGAGCTGCGGGGCCTGCTGACGGGCCGGGACGCGGTGCGGCTGATCGGGCCGGAGGACGTGACCGAGTCGGCGGGGCTGCTGGAGCGCGGCAGCTGCGCGCTGCTGCTGGTCGTCGAGCACGTGTGGGCCGAGGACGCGGCGATCGTCGTACGGGCGGCGGGCGGCCGGATCGTGGGCTCGGTCCGCATCCCGCCGGACCGGATCCCGGTGGACCCCCGGGCAGGGGTGGCCTGATGTTCATCCGGCCGGTCGGAGTAACGGTCCACGCGGCCCAGCGTCCGGCGGGCCGCCCCCTGCTGCGCGGCCTGCTGTCCCGCGCGGCGGGCGCGGCGGAGTCCACGGCGGGCGCGGTGCACCCCGACGAACCGCCCCGCCGGGGGCTGCTGGCCCGGGCGGTCCAGGCGGCGGAATACCACCCGGAGCCAGCCGCACTGGCGGAACCGGAGCCGGAGCCGGAGCCAGGTGAGGCAGCCCCGCCGGAACCGGAGCCGGTGCGACCACCGGCACCCGCCTCCCCGGACCGCCACGCGGAGCACCCGCACCCGGGCGAGCCCGTCGCCGCGGCGGACCTGGTGGCGGAACTCACCCAACTGGCCGACCTGGCGCGGGAAGGCCTGCTGACCCCCGAGGAGTTCACCGCGGCCAAGGCCCTCCTGCTGCACGGCTGACGGGGTCACCCCTGCCGGACGGGGTGCCGCTGGGTCAGGCAGCGGCGCCGCCGTCGACGACCAGGTCGCTGCCGACCAAGGCAGCGGCGTCCGGCGAGGCCAGGTACAGCACGGCAGCCGCGACCTCGGCGGTGGAGGCGACCCGCCCCAGCGGCAGTGCGGCCTTCATCCGGGCGGCGCGGTCGGCGTCGGACTCGCCCGGCAGCAGCGACATGGTGGTGTCAACCGGGCCGGGGCTGACGGCGTTGATACGGATCCCCTCGCCGATGTGGTCCAGGGCGGCGGCCCGGGTCAACGCCGAGACGGCCGCCTTGGTGGCGATGTACCCGGCCACGCCCGGGACACGGCGGTGCGCGCCGAGGTTGGAGGAGATGTTGACGATCACCCCGCCGGTGGGCTGGTCGCGCATCCGGGCCACTTCGGCCTGGAGGCTGAGGAGTACGCCGGTGACGTTGACGTCGAGCAGGGTGCGCCAGTCCTCCTCGGGCAGGTCGGCCACGGGCGCGCCGCCCCGGAAGACGCCCGCGTTGTTGACGGCGACGTCGAGGCTTCCGAAGTGTTCGACGGTACGGCGGACCAGGTCCCTGACGTCCTCGGAGCGGGTCACGTCCGCGGTGACGGCGACTGCCGTACCGCCCTCCTTCGCTATCAGGGCCACGGTTTCGTCGAGCGATGCGGCGGTACGTCCGGCCGCGACCACCGAGGCCCCTTCCGCGGCGAAGGCGAGGGCGACGGCCCGGCCGATGCCGGAGCCCGCTCCGGTGACGAGGACGCTCTTGCCGGTGAACCGTGCGGTCATGACGATGACTCCTTGGGTCGGTTGGTGCGGTGATTGAGGAACGCGGCGACGGCGAAGGCACCTGCCGCCGCGGCGAGTGAGGTGGCGTCGGAGCCGAGGGTGAGCAGGGCGGCGAGGACGACGGTCGGGCCCAGTTCCATCGCGGTGTTCATGACGCCGCCCGCGAGTCCGGCCTGCTGCGGTTCCACCCCGTCCGTCGCGAGGACGGCGGCCCCCGCGAAACCGGTGGCCCCGCCGGTCGCCAGCAGGAGCAGGCCGGGGAGGAGTCCGTACGCGTACGGGGTGTGCGGTGCCAGGCCGGTGAGTGCGAGCAGCGCGAGACCCGTCCCGGCGACCGCGAGCCCGAGGGTGGTGACGGCCGGCGCGCCGTAGCCGCTGACGAGCGGGCCGGCCGCGCGGCCGGAGACGAGCAGCGCCACCGCGAAGGGCACGAAGGCGGCGGAGGTCTGCAGCGCCGACCAGCCGCGGTCCTGCTGGAGGTGGAGCGAAAGCAGCACGAACACCGTGGCGGTCCCGGCGGCGGTCAGGCCGATGGCGGCGAGCGCGAGGCCCCGGCGGCGGTCGCGGAGGAACCCCGGCGGAAGCAGCGGATCGCGGGCGCGGCGCTCGGCGACCAGGAACCCGGCGAGGAGCGCGACCCCCGAGAGCAGGGGCACGAGAACAGCCGCCGAACCCCAGGGGCGCGCGTCGGTGAGGACGAGCCCATAGCCGGCCAGGGTGATGCCGGCCGTGGCGAGCAGCGCACCCGGCAGATCCAGCGAGCGGCCCGCTCCGGCCGGGGTGGCGGGCAACAGCCGCGGCGCGAGCCCGAGGGCGGCGCCCGCCACCACGACCGGCACGGCGAAGGCGAGCCGCCAGGACGCGAGCGCCGACACGACCCCGGAGAGCAGGTTCCCGGCGGTCGCGCCGAGGACCGAGAGCCCGCCCCAGGCGGCCATCGCCCTTCCGTACGCGGCGGGTCGGGGGAATACGGCACGCAGCACGGCCATGGCGGCGGGCGCGCTGAGGGCGGCGCCGGCCCCCTGCGCGAAACGCGCGGCGAGCAGGGCCCCCGGTCCCGGGGCGAACGGCGCGGCGAGGGACGCCGCGGCGAACACGAGCAGCCCGGCGGTGAGGGCGCGCCTCCCGCCCAACCGGTCGGCGACGCGACCGCCGAAGAGCAGCAGTCCGGAGAAGGTCAGCCCGTAGGCAGCGCTGAGAAGGATCAAGTCGTCCCGGCCCAGGGACAGTTCACGGCCGATCCGCGGCAGCGGCACGACGAGCGAGGTGAGCGCGAAGATCAGCGACACCTGCACGGCACCGAGAAGCACGAAGGCGGGCCCGGCCGCCGGCCTGGTGCGGGTCTCCCGACCCTGCGCAACAGTCATCTCTCCCCCTGATATTTGACCGAACGTTCCAAAATAACGTCACGCGAAAGCCGCCCCGGCAGCCGGTCATCCGGTCGACAACCCAGCCCACCATTCCGCCCAGCCGGTCAGTCCAGCAACTTCAGCGCCTGCTCGGCCGCGTCCCGCACCCGCGCCGGGTCCTCCGACGCTTTGCCCACCACCCGCAGGCCTTGCATCAGCACGAGCAGCATCCGCGCGAGCGCGCGCGGATCCCGGTCCGCGGGCAGTTCACCCTGCGCGCGGGCCCGTACGAGCGCCGAGTGCAGCAGGGTCTCGATGTGCCCCCAGCTGGCCTCGACCCGGCGGGCCGCCGCCGCGTCGTGCGCACCCAGCTCGGCGGCCGTGTTGGTGACGAAGCACCCGTTCAGCCGCCGCTCCTCGGACCCCGCCTCGGCGGCGAACCGCCGTACCACCGCCCGCACGGCCGGCAACGCCGGACCTGGCTGGGACAGTTCGCCCAACAGCGCCGGGTCACGGTTCTCGCCGTACCGGTCGAGCGCCTTCAGGTAGAGCTCGCGCTTGTTGCCGAAGGTGGCGTAGATGCTGGCGCGCCCGATGCCGAGGTGTTCCACGAGGTCCGCCATCGAGGTCGCCTCGTACCCGCGCCGCCAGAACAGCTCAAGAGCCGACTGCAGCGCGGCATCCGGATCGAATTCCTTGGTCCTGGCCACGCTCGAACCCTAAGCGATATTGAACCGATCGGTCAAATATTCTCTGCGATCCGTGGGACCACCAGGCCGGACTCGTAGGCGAGGACCACGAGCTGGGCCCGGTCGCGGGCACGGAGCTTGGCCATGGCGCGGTTGACGTGGGTCTTCGCGGTCGTGGGGCTGATCACCATACGACTCGCGATCTCGTCGTTCGACAGACCGTGCGCGACCAGAACGACCGCCTCGCGCTCGCGGCCGGTCAGCTCTTTCAGGCCCGTTCCGGTACCGGCGGTGAGCGGCTGGGTGACGTACCGGCCGATCAGCTTGCGCGTGATGGAGGGTGCCAGCAGGGCGTCCCCGCGCGACGCCACGCGCACGGCGTGCAGGAAGTCGTCCGGCAGGATGTCCTTGACGAGGAATCCGGCGGCGCCGGCGCGCAGCGCGTCGAAGACGTATTCGTCGAGGCCGTAGTTGGTCAGGATGACGACGTGCACCCCGGCCAGGGCCGGGTCGGCCGCGATGCGCCGCGTCGCCTCGATCCCGTCGACGACCGGCATCCGGATGTCGACGAGCGCGACGTCGGGCAGGTGCTCCCTGGCCAGGTCCACGCCCTCCTGCCCGTCGGCGGCCTCGGCCACCACCTCGATGTCGTCCTCGAGGTCGAGGAGGGCGCGGAATCCGCTGCGGATGAGCGGCTGGTCGTCGACCAGCAGGACACGGATCACGGCCTCTGCTCCACGGGGAGTTCGGCCTGGACGGTGAAGCCGCCCGCGGCGCGCGGTTCGGCGCGCAGTCGTCCGCCGAGGGCCGTCACCCGCTCGCGCATGCCGAGCAGCCCGAGGCCGGGTGTCGGGGCTGTGCCCGGCGTGGCCTTGCCGTCGTCGTCGATGCGCAGGACGAGGGCGTTCGCACGGCAGTCGATCCGCACGGACGCCGTGGCGGCGTCCGCGTGGCGGGCCACGTTGGTGAGCGACTCCTGAACGATCCGGTAGACGGTCCGCTGCACCGCGGCGGGCACGTCGTGCCGCCGCCCCTCGATCGTCAGCGTGGCGTCCAGGCCGAACCCGCGGGCCAAGTCCACGAGTTCGCCGACGTGATCGAGCCCGCGCGGCGGAATCGTGTCGTCGTCCCGCAGCGCCTCCAGGGTCGCTCGCAGCTCCCGGCTCGCCTCACGTCCGGCCTCCTGGATCGCCAGCAGCGCTTCCGGAACCTCCTCCCCCCGCCTGCGGGCCACGTGCACGGCGGCTTCGGCCTGCACCTTGATGACCGAGATCTGGTGGGTGAGCGAATCGTGCAGCTCCCGGGCGATACGGAGCCGTTCCTCGTCGGCGCGCCGCCGTGCGGTCTCCTCCCTGGTGCGCTCGGCCTCGTCCACCCGCCGCTCGGCCTGCCGCAGCGCCTCCCCCGCGGCGCCGGCGGCGATCAGCCAGGCCAGCTCCAAGGCGCCCCGGGCCTGGGCGAACGCCTCGCCCGTGTCGTGGAGGCCCGACACCAGGGCCGCGAGCGGGAGGACAGCCAGCAGGGCCACGCTCGCCACCGCCGTGACGGTGCGGCGTCCCGCACGTACGGCCGCGTACACCGCGAAGAGGTAAGCGACGGCGGGCACGTCAAATCCGGCCGCCTGGTACCCGGCCGCGCACAGCCCGGTGACGGCCAGCACGGCAACCGGAGCCCGTCGGCGCACGATCAGCGCCAGCCCGCCGGCCACCAGCAGCCCGTACCCGAGCAGGGCGGGGCCCGTGGCGGAATGCTGTCCGGACAGGCCGGTGATCAGCAGCGCCGTCGCCACGCCGGCGGCGATCAACAGGTCCACGACACGCGCCCGGACGCCGGGCTCACCTGCACTCATGCGCGAAACCTAGCCGGTCGCCCCCGTCGGCGAGTCCCCCTCCCGGACGAGCGGCCGGCTACCGCGCACGCAGTACGTTCGCGCCTCCTGCGGCATCGGCGGCAGTGCGAAGTGTCCGCGTCTGCAGGACGACCCGGGGTGGGTACGGCGGACATGCTCGAGCGACCGACACCCCGTCACAGGAGGAGCACCTCGATGTCCGTTCATCACCTGCTTGCCGCACCGGCAGCCGCACACGCCTCGTTCCAGCCCGTCGCCGCCCGCGTCTACGACCTCACCCCGGGACGGCTCGGGGCGAGCGCGGGGGCGCTGCTGGGGCTGGCCGCCGTGGTCATCGCCGGACTGGCGCTGGCCCGTCCCGCCGGTCGCTTCGGCGGCGCCACCGGATCGCCCTGGATCAGGGCGGCCATGGCGGCCGGACTGATCGGCATGGCCCTGGGCGGGCTGGTCGCGGCCACCGCCGACGGCGCCGTCGGCACCGGGAACGGGCTGGGCGGGGCCTACGTGGCCCTACTGGTGGGCCTGATCGGCACGGTCCTCGGCGGACTGGCGCAAGCCCGCTCGCGCCGCACCGGCTGAAGGGTCGGGCGCAGGACCGCCCCTCCGCCCGGTGGTTGCCTTCCTAGGATCCCTAGGTTAAAACTAGGGACCCTAGGAATGCGGGAGGGCACATGGTGCGGGCAGGGCTCACGGCGGAGCGGGTGACGGCCGCGGCCGCCGAGCTGGCGGACGAGATCGGGCTCGACCGGGTGACCATGTCGCAGGTGGCGCGGCGGCTCGGCGTGAAGGACGCGAGCCTCTACGCGCACGTGCGCAGCCTCGAGGACCTGCGCGGGCGGATCGCCCTGCTCGCGGCGGACGAGAAGACCCTCCGCATCGCGGAGGCCACCGCCGGGCGGGCGGGCAAGGACGCGCTGGTCGCGTTCGCCAACGCCTGGCGGGAGTACGCCCACAGGTACCCCGGCCGCTACACGGCCACTCAGGCCCCCCTCCGGATCGACCCCGAGTTGGCCGCCCGGGCGGCCGGTCCGCGGCGCGCGGTCGAGCTGACCTACGGCATGCTGCGCGGCTACGGACTGGCCGAGCCGGACCTGACCGACGCGGTCCGGCTGCTGCGCAGCACGTTCCACGGGTTCGTGTCCCTGGAGGCCTCGGGCGGTTTCGCGCACGAGCGTTCGTCACACGCCTCCTGGGTCCGCGCCCTCGACGCCCTGCACAGCCTCCTCGAACACTGGCCCCCCTCCCGGGACGGAGACTCCTCATGACCGAACCGACCACCGGCAGTCTGCGCGTGAGCGGCGCGACCCTGCACTACGAAGTGCGCGGCCGGGGCCCGCTCTTGCTGCTGATTCCCGGCGGGGCCGGCGGAGCGGCCTCCTTCGACGGCATCGCCGACGACCTGGCCGCCGAATACACCGTGGCGACCTACGACCCGCGCGGCATGTCCCGCAGCACGCTGGCCGACCCCGAGGCCGAGCAGCGCGTGGCCGAGCACGCCGACGACGCGTTGCGGGTGCTGGACCTGCTGTCGCCCGGTGAGCCCGCCCGGGTGTTCGGCACCAGCTCGGGCGCGATCACCGCCGTCCACCTGCTGACCGCCCGTCCCGAACGCGTCGAACGCCTGGTGGCGCACGAACCGCCGCTGGTGGAGGTCCTTCCGGACGCCCCCGAACACCGGGAGCTCCTCGCGCGCGTGCAGGAGACGCTGCGCACCCAGGGGCTCATGCCGGCCATGGCCGTGTTCGCCGCGGGCCTGAAGAAGGACGGCGACACCACCGCACCGGAGGCCGCGCTCGAGCTTCCGCCCCAGGCGGCGGCCCGCGCCGAGCGGACGATGGCCAACCTGCCCTACTTCGTGGGGCGCATCGTGCCCGGCTTCATGTCCTACGCCCCGGACATCCACCGCCTGGAGGCCCTGTCCGACCGGCTCGTGCTCGCCTGCGGCCAGGACTCGCGCGGCGAACTGCCGTACCGTCCGGCCGCGTTCCTTGCCGAGCGTCTCGGCAAGGAACTCCTGCACTTCCCCGGCGGCCACACCGGCCTCACCACGCACCCGGCCGGGTTCGGCGAACTCGTCCGCAAGGCCTTGCGCGCGTAGAGCCGGATCCATCCGGGTGAGCCCGTCGGCCCCGCCGACCCCGTTGGGCGATTTGTCATACCGGGCGTGGCAGCATCGGCGGTCGGAGGTGATCACATGTCACATCGGCTGCTTCGTGCTGTTTGTATCGCCGCGGTACTGGCCGTGGCCGCGCCCACTCCCGGCGTCCACGCCGAACCCGCGGCGCCGGGGCCGGCGGCGCCGGCGGTCCCGGCAGCACCCGCCGCCCCCGCGGCGCCCACCGAGAACGTCGGCGTGCTGCTCACCCGCCTCCAAGGGCTCTACCAGAAGGCCGAGGAGGCCGCCGAGGCCTACAACGCCACCGAGGAAGCGCTCACGTCCCGGCAGCGCGAGGAGCGGCGGCTCAATGCCGAGCTCGGCAAGGCACGCAGCGCCCTCGGATCCGAGAAGGCCCTCCTCGGGCGGCTGGCCCGGGAGCAGTACCAGGGCGGCCGCGGCTTCTCCCCGTACGCCCGGATGCTGCTCGCCAAAGACCCTCAGGCCGCGCTGGACCAGCGCCGCCTCGCCGCCCGCGAGGGCGCCCGGCGGGCCGGTGTGCTCCACCGTCTCGCGCGCGGCGAGAAGCGGGCCGACGCGCTCGCCACCCGGGCCCGCAGGGCGCTGGACTCCCAGCAGACCCTGGCCGCGCAGCAGAAGCGGTACAAGGAAGAGGTGGGCCTCCAGCTCAAGGAGGTGGAACGGGTGCTGTCCTCGCTCACCGCCGAACAGCTCGAGCGGCTCGGCGCCCGCGAGGCCGCGGACACCGCCTCGGCGCAGCGCGCGCTGGTGGCCTCCGGCCGGCTCCCCACCCGCACCGGTACGCCCACGGCCGCCGGCGGCGCGGCCCTCACCTACGCGGCGGCCCAGATCGGCAAGCCGTACCTCTGGGGCGCCGAGGGACCGGGGTCCTTCGACTGCTCCGGGCTGACCTCGCAGGCCTGGGCGCACGCCGGCCGCAGCATCCCGCGGACCAGCCAGGAGCAGTGGGCGCAGCTGCCGAAGGTGCCGCTGGACCAGCTGCGCCCCGGGGACCTCGTGGTCTACTTCCCCAAGGCCACCCACGTCGCCCTGTACGTCGGCGAGGGCAAGGTGATCCAGGCACCCCGCCCGGGAGCCCGGATCAAGGTCTCGCCCCTCGCCGCCAATCCGCTCCTCGGCGCCGTACGCCCGGACCCCGCCGGCACCCCGCTCCCGCGGTTCACTCCCCCGCCGCTGCCCGAGGCGGAGCCGACGGGCAGGGCAGCGGACGACGACGGCGCCGCCGACGATGCCGGCTACTCCTCCGAGGAGGCCCCGGAAACCGGGGAAGCCGACGAAGCCCCCGAAGCCGCCGACACAGACGCCGCCGCCTCCGCCAGGTAGTCCGCCGCGTCCTCGGGGTCGTAGAAGTACGCGTCGAAGTCGGCCGGGTTGTCGAAGCCGTTGGCGAAACGATCCGCCACCGGCTGGAGCTGCCCGGCCGCGCCGATCAGGTTCAGCACGTGCTCCGGGGGAACCCCCAGCATCGCGTTCGTCCACTGGGTCACCGGCTTGCCGGTGGTGAACCAGTACTTGTCGAAGGTGGCCCTCATCCACGCCTCGTCGAACGGGTTGTCCCCGTGCATCAGGATCGAGGACAGGTACGAGGCCGCGCACTTCGCGGCGGAGTTCGAGCCCTGCCCCGTGATCGGGTCGTTGGCGACGACCACGTCCGCGACACCGAGGACGAGCCCACCGCCCGGGAGCCGTCCGATCGGCTTGCGGACCACCGGCGCGTAACGGCCCGCGAGGGTGCCGCCCGCGTCCGTGAGCTCCACCTTCGTCGCCCGCGCGTACTCCCACGGCGTGAACTTCTCCATGAGCTCCAGCGTGAGCGCCAGGTGCTCGGACGGGTCGTTCACGCCCTTGAAGACGTCCAGCGGGCCGCCCGGGAGGCCCTCCCAGAACAGGATGTCCGCACGCCCCGAGGTGGTGAGGGTCGGCATGACGAACAGCTCGCCGACGCCCGGGACCAGGTTGCAGCGGACGGCCTCCGTCTGCGGGTGCTCGGGGCGCGGGCCGAGCCCGTGCACGTACGAGACCGCGAGCGCGCGCTGCGGGGCGTCGTAGGGGGAACGCGCCGCGTCCCGCTCGAACATCGACACCAGCTCGCCCTTGCCGGCGGCGACGAGCACCAGGTCGTACGTACGGGAGAAGTAGTCCAGGTCGGCGACCGACGCGCCGTGGATGACCAGCTGCCCGCCGCGCTGCGCGAAGGTGTCCAGCCAGCCCGCCATCTTCACGCGCTGGTCCACGGACTGGGCGTGGCCCTTGAGGCGGCCCAGCCAGTCGACGGCCCGGCCGGCGTCGGGGGCGGCGACGGACACGCCGACGCCCTCGATCTTCGGGGCCTGCTGCTCCCAGAAGTTGATCCCGAGGTCGCGCTCGTGCTGGAGGGCCGTGTCGAACATGCACTGCGTGGACATCACCCGCCCGGCGCGGATCTCGTCCGCCGTCCGGTTGGACATGAGGGTGACCTCGTACCCCTTCGCCTGGAGTCCGAGGGAGAGCTGGAGCCCGGACTGGCCGGCTCCGACGACGAGTATCTTGCGCATGCGGGTCTACTCCGGTGTGGTGTCGAGGGCGTGCCCCACCAGGGTCAGCAGGGCTTCGATGACCGTGTGGCGGCTGCGGGCGTCCATGATCACGACGGGGACCTCCGGCGGAATGGTGAGCGCCTCGCGCACGTCCTCGGGTTCGTAGGAGGCGGAGCCCTCGAAGTGGTTGACGGCAACCGCGTACGGCAGCCCGCAGCTCTCGAAGTAGTCGAGGGCCGGGAAGCAGTCGCGCAGCCGCCGCGTGTCGGCCAGCACGATGCCGCCGATGGCGCCGCGCACGAGGTCGTCCCACATGAACCAGAACCGCTCCTGGCCCGGGGTCCCGTACACGTAGAGGACGAGGTCGTCGTCGAGGGTGACGCGGCCGAAGTCCATGGCGACGGTGGTGGTGTTCTTGTCCGGGGTCCCGGTGAGGTCGTCGGTCGGGACGCTCGCCTCCGTCATCACCGCCTCGGTGCGCAGCGGGGTGATCTCGGAGAGGGAGGAGACGAAGGTGGTCTTGCCGACGCCGAAGCCGCCCGCGACCAGCACCTTGACGGCGACGGGCGCGCGGGAACGGTCGTACTGCCAGGGCTGGACGGGCTCGTCGTCCACGGCCGACGGCACCGGACGGTCAGAGACGGCGAAGGCCACCGAGCACCCTTTCGAGCAGCGCGCGTTCGGGGCGGCCCGTGCCCTGGCCCGTCCCGTAGACGCGGATCCTTCCCTGATCGGCGAGGTCGCTGACGAGGACGCGGACCACGCCGAGCGGCAGCTTCAGCAGCGCCGCGATCTCGGCGATCGTGCGCATGCGACGGCAGACCTCGACGATGGCCGGCATCTCGGGCATGCGGTCGGGCTTCTGCGGCTGCGAGGCCTTCGTGTCCAGGGCGGCGACGAAGGTCTCGACGTGCAGGACCTGCGTGAAGCGGGTCCGGCCGCCCGTGAGGGAGTACGGGCGGACGCGGGCGGGGCGGCGCTCGGCGCCGCGTATCGGCAGCCGGTCGGAGGCCGGACTCCTCACGGGGTTTTCTCCATCGACTGGCGCAGCTCGCTGCGGACTTCGGGGGTCAGGACGTGGCCGGCGCGGCCGACGAACAGGGCCATGTGGTAGGCGACGACGCTCATGTCGCAGTCGGGGGTGGCGTGCACGCCCAGCAGTGAGCCGTCGCTGATGGCCATGACGAAGACGGAGCCGTGCTCCATCGCCACCATGGTCTGTTTGACGGAGCCGCCGTCCATGAGGGCGGCCGCGCCGGTGGTGAGGCTGCCGAGGCCGGAGACGATGGTGGCCAGGTCGGCCGATGCGCCCCGGGGGCCCTTGGTGCGGGGCTCCTTGGGGGAATCCGCTCCGGGGTCGGAGGACAGGAGCAGCAGCCCGTCCGAGGAGACGACGGCGACGGAGTTGACGCCGGGTACCTCCTCGACCAGGTCGGTCAGCAGCCACTGCAGGTTGCGGGCCTGGGTGCTCAGTCCGTACGTACTGGGCGCGGTCATGTGCGTGCCTCCTGTGCGGTGTCCCCCTGGTCGGTGTTCCCCTGCCCCCGGTCCTGCGCGTGGTCCTGGTCGCGGTCCGGCCCGTGCTCCCGGTCCCGCTCGAGCTCGGCGGCGACGACGCGCCGGCCGTCCTGGGCCCCCTGGTAGAAACCGCCGAGGCGGCGCCGCAGTTCGTCGGCGTCGACGCGGCGCGGCGGCTCGGCCGGTGCCGGTGCCGCGTCCGCGCGGCCGGCGGGGGCGGCGGCCACGGAGCGCGGGGTCCGCTTGGGCAGGCCCTTGGCGGTGACGGCTTCGGCGGGGTCGGCGGGGTGGCTGCCCTGGCGGGGGAGCCAGTTCCCCTCGGCGGCCGCGTGGGTGTGCGGCTCCGGCTCCGGCCGGGGCTCTGTTTCCCGTACGTCGGCCACGGGCGCGGCACCGGACACCTCGTCCGCGTCCGCCGGGGCGGGGTCAGGTGCCGCGAAGGTCTCGGGTTCGGCGTCGGGGACGACCCGCGCGAGGAGCTGCTGGTCGGGCCCGGGCCCGCCCGGGGCCTCCGCCGCCGGGGCCGGCACGGTGAAGATCTGCTCGACGGGCGGCAACGGCCCGTCCGCCGGCGCGGCATCCGGCACCTCGGGCACCACCCGGGCGAGCAGCTCGGCGGCCGGCTCCTCGGCGGGGGCCGCGTGCGGCTCGGCCGCGGGCTCGGCGGGCTCGGCGGGCTCCGTGGCCTCAGCCCACTCAGCCCACTCGGCGGACTCAACCGCCTCAGCGGACTCGGCAGGCTCGGCGGACTCGGCAGACTCAACCGGCTCCGCAGCCTCAGCGGCCTCAACAGCCCCTGCGGTCACCGCCTCCGCTCCCGGAAGCAGAAGCCCGCCCTCCGCCGCCAGACGCCCGGCTCCGCGCAAGCGGCTCGGCAGGGTGTTCTCGTTGGCCTCCGCGACCACGCCGGGCAGGTGCAGCGCGGGCACGCCCGGCGAGCCCGGCGCGCCGAGGGTGTGCACCGGCGAGGCCGGCGCAGTGGCGGGCAGAAGGGCCGCCGGGATGACGACGAGCGCCTCGGTGCCGCCGTGCCGCGGGGCGCGCAGCTCGGCGGTGACCCCGTGCCGCGCCGCGAGCCGCCCGGCCACGTACAGGCCCAGACCCAGGCCGTGCTCCGCCTCGGGCTCCTCGTCGTAGGCCTCGGGCGTGGACAGCCGGGCGTTCAGCGATTCCAGCCGGTCCTCGGTGACCCCGATGCCCTCGTCCACGACGGACAGCACGACGTCGCCGGAGTCCAGGAGCCATCCGGAGACCTTGACCTTGGCCTCCGGCGGCGAGAACGTCGTCGCGTTCTCCAGCAGCTCGGCGAGGACGTGCGAGATGTCGTCGGCCGCGTGCCCCGCCACCTGTGTGGAGGAGGGCAGCGCCGCGAGCTCGACCCGCTCGTAGCGCTCGATCTCGCTGACGGCGGCCCGCATCACGTCGACGAGCGGAACCGGCAGGCCCTGCCCGTGGCCGTGTTCCTGGCCGGCCAGGACCAGCAGGTTCTCGTTGTGGCGGCGCATGACGGTCGCCAGGTGGTCCAGCTTGAAGAGGGTCGCGAGCCGGTCCGGGTCCTGTTCCTTGGACTCCAGCTCCTCGATGACCGCGAGCTGCCGCTCCACCAGGCCCAGGGTCCGCAGGGACAGCGACACCGAGGTGGTCGACATGATGCGGCGGTGCTCTTCCAGCCCGGCCCGCAGGTTCGTCAGCTCCTCCTCCAGCACCTCACGGCTGGAGTTGAGCGCCTCGTTGCGGCCGATGATCCGGCGCCGGTCGGCGTCGAGTCCGGCGATCCGGGTGTGGAGGGAGACGGTCTGGTCCCGCACCGCGTTCAGGTGGCGTACGACCTCGGCGAACTCGTCGTTGCGGCCGGTGAACCGCACCGGCTCCACCGAGCCCTCCGGCGTCGCCAGCCGCTCTGCACCGCGGCGCAGGACGGACAGCGGCCGGGTGAGCGAGCGCGCCACGGCGGTCGAGAACCCGACGGCCACGAGGAACAGCACGCCCATCAGGGCGACCATCATCTCGAGCCGGGTCACGTCGTCGTCGCGCTGCGCGGCGAGCGCGGTGGCCCGCTGGCCGGCGAGGGTGGCTTCGACGGACCGCATGCGGTCGAGGCGGGCGGTGAGCGCGGAGCCCACGGCGGCCCCGTCGGTCTTGCGGTCGGCCGCCGACAGCGTGGGCCGGTCGGTGAGCCGCTTGAGGTAGTCGTCGGCCGCCTTGACCTCGGGGCCGGTGACGGTCGCGGCGAGGGTCTGGCGTACGTCGGGGCGCGCTGCCCGGGCAAAGTCGTCGAGGGCTGCCTGTTCCCGTACGCGAGCGCGCTGGGCGGCGGTGGTGAGCTCGTCGACCACGGCGGAGTTGGGGGCCTGGTCGCCGCGGGGGACGGCCAGCGCGGCGACCAGCAGTCCGCGGGTGGCGGAGGCCTGGTCCACGGCCTGGCCCAGCGGGGCCAGCGGACGGGTGGTGGCGAGGGCGGCCTCGGCGCGCGGCGGGGTCAGCTCGGCGAGCCGGTCGCCGGGGGCGAGGAGTTCGGCGATGAGGCCGGCGTAGGCCTGGTGGGCGGCGAGGGCACTGCCCTTGCCGTCGACGGCCTCGGTGCGGACGGCCTGGATGCGGCCGAGGGCGCGGGCGGTCTCCTCGTCGGCCACGGCCTGGACGTCGGCGAGCTGCCGGTCCGTGCGCGCGGCGCGCTCCTGGACGGCGGCCCTGGCCGCGCCGGGACGGCCCTTGGCGGCGTACTCGACGGCGGCGTCGCGCTCGTCACCGAGGAGGTGGGCGAGGGTGAGGGTCTGGCTGTTCTGCTCCGCGAGGGTGACCAGGCGCTGGGAGTCGCTCAGTTCCCGTGTCGCGGAGACGACGGCGGGGGCGCCTGCCGCGAGGACGGTGAGGCCGGCGACGGCGACGCCGACGACCAGCCTGCGGCGCACGCGGACGCGGCGTCCTGCGGGGGCCGGGCCGTCGGTGGCGGTGCCGTTCTTCCGAGACCGCTTCTTCTGCACCGGTGCTCGCAATCCTGTACGTGTGCTCTTGCTCGTCTACTCGTGTGGCCGAGGTAACGGCCGGTCAACAAGTAAACGCCCCCTGCCCCCTCGTACCGCCATCGACCTTTGCAGTGTGATGGGGAGAGAGCCGCACATCGCCCACCCGGCCACTCGAACGAGTGAACATCACGGATGAGTTGGCGACCAACTCGGACACCACGTGTCAGATGCACATCCGTGGACAGGCGGTTGAAAGATCGATGCGGGCTTTGGCAGGATGCCCGCCCACATTCCGCCCGGCGCCCGGGCGGCGCTCGAACGGCCCCCCGGGTCCCGGCGGGCGGACCGGGCCGCCTCCCCCTCTCCCATTGGTACGGACCTGCCCGCGTGCGGCGGGCTCCGCCCGGCAGAATGCCCGTATGCGCATTGACCTCGCCTCGGCCCCCGGCAACCCGGAACGCCCCAATGAGGACTGGCTGTCGGCGGCGATCCCCGCTTCCGGCGGAGGCGTGCTGGTCGCCCTGGACGGGGTCACGCCGCCGCGCGGCGAGGACGGGTGCGTCCACGGCGTGCCGTGGTTCGCGGGCCGGCTCGGCGGCCGATTGACCGAACTGTCCGGATCCCGGCGGGACATGCCGCTGGACCGGATCCTGGCGGAGGCCGTCCGCGCGACGGCCGACGCCCACCGGGAGACGTGTGACCTTTCTCACGTGCGTACGCCGCAGGCGACGGTGGTCGTGGTCCGGTGGGACGAGGCGTACGTGGAACACCTCGTGCTCTCGGACTCCGTCCTGCTGCTGGAAGGGCCCGGGGGCGAGGTGACGGCGGTGCTCGACGACCGGCTGGACCGGATCCCGCGGCAGGTGCTGGGGTCGGTGGCCGAGACGGACGCCCTGCGGAACGCGGAGGGCGGCTTCTTCACGGCGGCCGCGGACCCGGCGGTGGCGGCGCGGGCGGTGACGGGGCGGACGCCGCGCGAGCGGGTCCGGGCGGTGGCCGCGCTCACGGACGGAGCGAGCCGGTGGACGGACACCTTCGGGGAGGGTGACTGGGCGCAGTGCCTGGCGGTGCTCCGCAAGGAGGGCGCGGAGGGGCTGATCGGCCGGGTCCGAGCCCTGGAATCCGATCCGGACCGGCCGCCGGCCCGGCACAAACGGCACGACGACGCGTCGGCGGCCTACGCGGAGCTGTAGCGCGGGGTCCGGGCGGGGGCCGGGGTTTCCGGGGCTGCGGCGCAGGGAGCGTCGGCACCGACGGGCCGGGGTGTGCCGGGGCGCCTCCTTGGGAGCCGTGCCGGGGGCGGCGTTTCCGGGGCTGCGGCCCCGGGGGGGCGTCGGCACCGACGGGGCCGGGCGCGCGCCGGGGCACCTCCTCGGGCGCCGAACGTGGCAAGGGGCCGGACAGTGGGAGCGGGACAGTGTTCGGCACCCTGCGGGGGCGCCCCGCCGCACACCCGGCCCCGCCGGCACCGACGCCGGGTGGGCTACTCGGCTCCGGCGTTCAATTGGTGGAGCAGCCGTGCCAGTTCCGCGACCTCGCCGCGGTCCCAGTCGGCGAGCTTGCGCATGTACTGCTCGCGCCGGGCGTCCCGCACGCGCAGGAACCGCTCGCGGCCCTCGTCGGTGAGGCCGACCAGGAAGGCCCGGCCGTCGGCGGGGTCCGGCTCGCGGGCGACCAGGCCCAGGACCTCCAGGGCCCGCAGCTGGCGGCTCATGGTGGCCTTGCCGACGCCGAAGTAGGCGGCGAGTTCGGTGGCCCGCTGCCGACCGGCGGCCTCCAGGCGGGTCAGAAGCCCGTAGGCGGCGGGTTCCAGCTCGGGGTGGAGCTCGCGGGCCATCTCGCCGGAGGAGGCCCTGGCGCGCCGGAGGAAGACGGACAGCTCCCGCTCCAGGGCAAGGAACTCCTGGTCTTCGCTCACGTGCACGTCCCGCTCCTTCAATGGCCTGTGTGGTGGGGCCAGTATTTCGCAGCGGGCCCGCCGACACCCCAGGACCCCGCCGGAGCACAATCCCGAGCCGTGGCCCCTGCCCGCCACCACCGAGAACCGTCCCCCCGCCCGCCGGTTCCGCCACGTACTGAGGCGCCGGAAACCCCCGCCGCCGGTTCCGGTGGGGTCGGGTGTGGGGCGGGGCGCCCCCGCAGGGTGCCGAACACTGTCCCGCAGAACTGCCCACCCCCTGGCCACGTTCGGCGCCCGAGGAGGTGCCCCCGGCACGCGCCCGACCCCACCGGAACCGGCGAACGCACCCGTCGCCGGTTCCGGCGAGCCGGGAATCCCCCACCGGCCGGCGCCCGGGGTTACGCCGCCGCCGGGACGGCCACCTCCGCCTCGGACAGGGCCAGCTCCAGCACCTGCCGCACATCCGTCACCGGGTGCACCTCCAGCCCCTCCAGCACCTCCGCCGGGACGTCGTCCAGGTCGGCCTCGTTGCGCTTGGGGATGATGACGGTGGTCAGCCCGGCCCGGTGCGCGGCGAGCAGCTTCTGCTTGACCCCGCCGATCGGCAGGACGCGCCCGGTCAGCGACACCTCCCCCGTCATCGCCACATCCGTACGCACCTGCCGCCCGGACAGCAGCGAGGCGAGGGCCGTCGTCATGGTGATGCCCGCGCTCGGGCCGTCCTTCGGCACCGCGCCCGCCGGGAAGTGGATGTGCACGCCCCGGTCCTTCAGGTCGGCGACCGGGAGTTCCAGTTCGGCGCCGTGCGAGCGCAGGAAGCTGAGCGCGATCTGCGCCGATTCCTTCATGACGTCGCCGAGCTGCCCGGTGAGCGTGAGCCCGGCGGCCCCGGTCTCCGGGTCGGCCAGGGAGGCCTCGACGAAGAGCACGTCTCCGCCCGCGCCGGTGACCGCGAGGCCGGTGGCCACGCCGGGGACGGCGGTGCGCCGCTCGGCCGGGTCCTGGGCGGACTCCGGCACGTGGTGCGGCCGGCCGATCAGCCCCCGCAGGTCGCCGGCGCCGATCCGGAAGGGCAGCTCCCGCTCTCCCAGCTCGTGCTGGGAGGCCACCTTGCGCAGCAGCCGCGCGATGGACCGCTCGAGGGTGCGTACGCCCGCCTCCCGCGTGTACTCCCCCGCCAGCCGGCGCAGGGCGTCCTCCTCCAGCACCACCTCGTCGGTGCCGAGGCCGGCACGCTCCAGCTGGCGCGGCAGCAGGTGGTCCCGCGCGATCACGACCTTCTCGTCCTCCGTGTACCCGTCGAGGCGTACGAGCTCCATCCGGTCGGCGAGCGCCTCCGGAATGGCCTCCAGCACATTGGCGGTGGCCAGGAAGACGACGTCGCTCAGGTCCAGCTCCACCTCCAGGTAGTGGTCCCGGAAGGTGTGGTTCTGCGCCGGGTCCAGGACCTCCAGCAGCGCGGCCGCCGGGTCCCCGCGGAAGTCGGAGCCCACCTTGTCGATCTCGTCGAGCAGCACCACCGGGTTCATCGACCCGGCCTCCTTGATGGCCCGTACGATCCGCCCGGGCAGCGCGCCGACGTAGGTCCGGCGGTGTCCGCGTACCTCCGCCTCGTCCCGTACGCCGCCGAGCGCGACCCGGACGAACTTGCGTCCCATGGCGTGCGCGACGGACTCGCCGAGCGAGGTCTTGCCCACGCCGGGCGGGCCGACCAGCGCGAGCACGGCCCCGCCGCGCCGACCGCCGATGACGCCCATGCCCCGCTCGGAACGCCGCTTGCGCACGGCGAGGTACTCCGTAATACGGTCCTTCACATCGCTCAGCCCGGCGTGCTCCGCGTCGAGGACGGCGCGCGCGCCGCGGATGTCGTACCGGTCCTCGGTGCGCTCGTTCCAGGGCAGTTCCAGCACGGTGTCCAGCCAGGTCCGGATCCAGGACCCCTCCGGGCTCTGGTCGCTGGCCCGCTCCAGCTTGTCGACCTCCTTGAGCGCGGCCTCCCGTACCTTCTCGGGCAGGTCGGCGGCCTCGACGCGGGAGCGGTAGTCGTCGGACTCCTCGCCGTCCTTCTCCCCGTTCAGCTCGCGCAGTTCCTTGCGCACGGCCTCCAGCTGACGCCGGAGCAGGAACTCGCGCTGCTGCTTGTCGACGCCGTCCTGGACGTCCTTGGCGATGGACTCGGCGACGTCCTGCTCGGCGAGGTGCTCGCCGAGCCACTGGATGGCGAGCTTGAGCCGGGCGACCGGATCGGCGGTCTCCAGCAGCTCGACCTTCTGGGTCACCGTCAGGAAGGGCGAGTAGCCGGAGTTGTCGGCGAGCGCCGCCACCCCGTCGATCTGCTGGACCCGGTCCACGACCTGCCAGGCCCCGCGCTTCTTGAGCCAGCTGGTGGCGAGCGCCTTGTATTCCTTGACGAGTTCGGTGACGGCCCCGGGCAGCGGATCGGGAACCTTCTCGTCCACGGTCTCGCCCTCGACCCAGAGCGCGGCCCCGGGCCCGGTCGTCCCCGCGCCGATCCGGACCCGCCCGCGACCGCGGATGAGCGCCCCGGGGTCCCCGTCGGAGAGCCGACCCACCTGTTCGACGGTCCCGAGCACTCCGGTCCCGGTGTACTTCCCGTCGACCCGCGGCACGAGCAGCACCCGGGGCTTCCCGCTCCCCGCCGCAGCCTGCGCCGCCTCGACGGCCGCGCGCACCTCGGCGTCGGACAGGTCCAGCGGTACGACCATCCCAGGCAGCACGACCTCGTCGTCGAGCGGCAACACGGGCAGAGTGAGCGTTACGGACGTCGAAGCCATGATCTTCCCTCCGGCAGTGAAGTTGAGCTATGCCGACTCAATGCACATGCGCGGCTCAATGTTCCCCAACCCCCGTTCGCCCGGGGCGAACAGCCGGGGCGCAGCACACCGACCCCGAGGGCGGTGACGGCGGTACCGGCGACACGAACTGAGGCCGCGTAAGAGGTCATGGGCCGCTCCTCCCGCCGCGGCCCCGGCCGGCCGATGGTGCCGGCACCCGAGCTCCTGGTGGGGCTACCCCAGGCCTCGGCGCGACAGGCCGCAGCCCGTCAGGAGGGGGCGGGGGCCGGGACGGCCGGTCCGGTGACGACGGGGCGCACCGGCGAAGGGAGGCCCCACTCGCTCCAGGAGCCGTCGTACACGGCCGGGTCGGGATAGCCGGCAAGGGTGGCGGCCAGGGCAAGGACGCAGGCCGTCACTCCGGATCCGCAGCTGAGGTAGAGCCGTTCGCGGGCGCCGGCCAGGGCCTCGAAGGCGTCGCGGAGTTCGGCGGGCGACCGCATCAGGCCGTCGGGCCCCTGGAGTTCACCGAAGGGGAGGTTGAGCGCGCCCGGCATGTGGCCGCCGCGCAGGCCCGGGCGGGGTTCGGGGGCGGTGCCGGCGAAGCGCTCGCGGGTGCGGGCGTCGAGGACCGCGGCGGCCGGGTCGGCCAGGGCGGTGGTGACGGCCGCGGCGTCGACCAGGAGCCCGGTGCGAGGGCGGGCGGTGAAGGAGCCGCGGGGGCCCTCGTACGCCGGGGCGGTGGATTCCACGGGCCGTCCGGCGGCGGTCCAGGCGGGCAGGCCCCCGTCGAGGACGGCGGCCCGGTCGAAGCCCATGGCGCGCAGCATCCACCAGGCGCGGGCGCTGGAGTAGATGCCGGCGCCGTCGTAGACGACGACGGTGGAGGTGTCGTCCACCCCCAGGTCCCGCATCGCCTCGGTGAACTCCGCGGTCCCGGGCATGGTGTGCGGGGCGGGGGCCGTGTGGTCGGACAGCTCCCCGTCGAGGTCGAAGGGGCGGGCGCCCGGTATGCGGCGGCCGGCGCCGCGGTGGGCGCCCACGGAGGCGTCGAAGACGACCAGTCCGGGCTCCCCGAGCCGCTCCGCCAGCCAGTCGGCTCCGACCAGCGGGCCGGGCGGGAGGGCGGCGGTCGCGGGCGTGTTCATTCGGCACCTCCGGAAGGGTGCGGCGGCCGCTCCGCCGGGCGGCGGGGCCCGCCGCCTGCGCGGCACGGGTCCCCCATCTTCCTCCGCCCGCAGCCGGCCGGAGCCCGGGGGCCGCCCGCCGGCAGGCACGAGGCGCGGCCGGGGGCGTGGCGGCGCACTGCCGGGCGCGCTGCCGGGACCCGCGCCGCCGCCCATCCGCCGGTCACCCGCCGGGAGGCCAAGGGCAGGTGTCCGGTCTGGCGTACACCGCCACCCGGGCGCCGCGGACCTCGGCGATCGAGCACAGGTCGAACCAGGCCGCCAGCGTCTGCCGCTTGACCGCCTCGCGCGGGTACGGGTCCACGGGCTGCCCCGCCGGGTCCAGGAGGGCGATGATCCGCGGGGAGGCGATCAGTGCCTCGCGGATCCGCGCCGAGGGCAGTTCGGTGCCCTGGAGGCTGCGGGAAGCGGCCGGGGAGCGGTCCAGCGCCACATCGCGCAGGCCCTCGTACACCCGCGGCGAGGACAGCAGCCACTCGCGCCGCCGCGACGGCAGGAAGACCACCGCGTCCCCGGGCCGGGCCCGCTCCCGGACGGCGGCGGCCACCGCGAGGGCGTCGTCCTTGCGGCTCTCCGGCGTACGCAGCCACGCGGACCAGAAGACGCACGGCACGAGCAGCACCCCGACCAGCAGCCAGGGCCACCAGCCGCGGGCGGCCGCGAGCCGGGCCCCCGCCAGGAGGGCGAGCCCGGCCAGTGCGTAGAGCACGTACCGGTCGACGTACCAGGGGTGCAGCAGCGAGACCGCCATCAGCAGCCCGGGCGGCAGCAGTGCGAGGGGCACGGCCACCCGTACGAGGTCCCGGTCCCCGGCGCCGCGCGCGAGCAGCAGCACCACGCCGGCGAGCACCCCGTACGCCGCCCAGTCCTGCCATCCCGGTCGCCCGAGCCAGCCGAGCTGCTGCGCGGCCTGGCGGGCGCTCACCAGGGCCAGCGGCAGCAGCAGGGCGGTGACGGCCCCGGCGGCGATCCGCCAGCCGCGCGAGCGCCACGCGGTGAAGGCGTGGGCGAGCAGGGCCAGTGCCGCGAACTCGTGGAGCCAGCAGCCGAGCGCCAGCACCACCGCGTACGCCGCCCACCGCTCGCGCAGCATCAGGTACGTCGCCCACACCACGGCCGCGGCGACCAGGGCGTACGAGCGCCCCTCCTGGGCGTACATCTGCACGGGCGGCAGGACGGCGTACCCCAGCCCGGCGAGCAGCGCGGCCCGCTCCCCCGCGAGGCGGTGGGCGATGGCGGCCACCCCGGCGGCGGCGAGGGCGGTGGCGGCGACGGAGGGCAGGCGCAGCGCCCACGTGCCGCCGTCCCAGACCAGGAACACGCCGTGCATCAGGAGGTAGTACAGGCCGTGCACGGCGTCCACCCGGCCCAGCAGCTCCCCCAGCGCGCCGAGCGGCCGGTGGGCGACCTGCCAGGTGACGGATTCGTCGCGCCACATGCTGCCGCCGCGCTCCAGGCCCCAGAGGCCGAGGAGGACGGCGAGCAGCGGGGGCAGCACGCGCCAGGGGGTGATGCGGCGGCGGATGGCGGTCTCCTGGCTGTCGTGACGGGGGTGGGCACTCCATACTCGGGGTTCGGGCCGAGTACCTGCGGAGGTGGGTGTGCGAGCGTTCCGGATGGTGGCGGTGACGGTGGCCGCGGTGGTGGGTGCGGCGGTCCTGGCGGGCTGCGGCCCGTCCGGCCCGGGATCGGGCTCGGGTCCGGGCGGCGAGGGCGACGCGCCCCGGGCCACCTCGGCGCCCCCGGCGGCCCCCACGGCATCGGCGGCCCCCACCGCACCCACGGCATCGGCGGCCGCCTCGAAGCCCCCCTCCGCGGAGGAGACCCTGCTCCGGGTCAGCCGCAGCGGCGGCTTCGCCGGCGAGACGCACACCCTCATCGTCAAGGGCGACGGGGCGTGGACCCGGCTGGATGGCAAGGCGCAGGAGGAAGGCTCCGGCAGGCTGAAGCCCGAGGACCTCGACGCCCTGCGCGCCGCCCTCGAGGAGGCGGACTTCGCCCGTCTGCCGCGCCTGGCGACGAGCAGCCCCGCGATCTACGACGGTTTCTTCTACGCCTTCGTGCACGGCGGGTACGAGGTCGCCGCCGATCAGGGCTCCCTGTCGCCGGCCCTCGAAAAGGTGCTGGCCCCGCTGCCCCCCTTCACGAACTAGGAAGCCGGGCGGCTGTCGGCGATCTCCCGCAGCTGCCGGTCCAGGTACGCCCGCAGCCGCGCCGGCATGTCCACGCTTCCGGGGTCCAGCAGCCACTGGATCTGCAGGCCGTCCATGACGGCGAGGACCTCCCGGCCCACGGCCTCGCAGTCGGTGCCGTCCCGCAGCTCGCCGCGCGCGACGCCGGCCTCCAGCAGCTCGACGGTGTGGCGGAGCACGCGGGCGTAGCGCTGCCGGAAGTGGTCGTGGGCGGGGTGCCCGGGGTTGGCGGACTCGCCGACCAGCGTGTTGAACATGCGGACGAGGCCGGGCCGCCGCTCGTTGTCGGCGGCGAGGGCGACGAGGGTGTCGAAGTGCGCGGCGACCGAGGCGGCCGGCTCGCTGAACAGGCGCTCCTCGTCGTGCCGCTCGCTCTGCGCGAGCACCGACAGCAGCAGGTCCTCCTTGCTGCGGAAGTGGTGCAGCAGCCCGCCCTGGGTGATGCCGCAGCCGGCCGCGATCCGGGCCAGCGAGGAGGCATGGAAGCCCCACTGCGCGAAGTGCTCGACCGCGGTGTCGAGGATCTTCTGCCGGCGGGCGTCGCCCACCGCGTAGGTCCCCCGGCCCGCGCCCGCGCTCCTCGGGGCGGTGGCCCTCGGGGCCGTTCGCGCCTTGTCCTGTGCCATGCCGACCACCCTAGACCGCCGATTTCGGCCACCCACGGGGAGTGATCCACCTCACATTTTGAAAACCTAGTGGGCGCAAGGTTTTCGCGCCTACCCTGGGCGCCCTCGCCTCCCCTCGCTCCCAGGAGTCCGGCCGTGAACGCCACCCCCGCCTACAAGGACGCCGCGCTCCCCGTGGACCGGCGCGTCGAGGACCTGCTCTCCCGGATGACGCTGGAGGAGAAGGCCGGCCAGCTCTTCCACTCCATGCTGATGATGAATCCGGACGGCACCCCGGTCACCGAGACCGACGGCTCGATGCTTCCCTTCACCACGCCCGAGCTGATCGAGGGCCGCCTCCTCACCCACTTCAACCTCCTGGGCACCTACGGCGCCCGCGAGATGGCCCGGTGGCAGAACGCCGTCCAGGAGATGGCCGCGTCCACCCGCCTCGGCATCCCGGTCACCCTCTCCACCGACCCGCGCCACGCCTTCACCGACAACATCGGCGCCTCCTTCAACTCCGGCGCCTTCTCCGCCTGGCCCGAGGCCCTCGGCCTGGCCGCCGTCGGCGACCCCGAGCTGGTCCACCGCTTCGCGGACACCGTCCGCCGCGAGTACCTGGCCGTCGGCTTCCGCGTCGCCCTGCACCCGCAGATCGACCTGGCCACCGAGCCGCGCTGGGCCCGCCAGTCCGGCACCTTCGGCTCCGACGCCCGCCTGACGGGTGAGCTCGTACGGGCCTACGTACGCGGCCTCCAGGGCCCGGAACCCGGCCCCGCATCGGTCTCCGCCATGGTCAAGCACTTCCCGGGCGGCGGCCCCCAGAAGGACGGCGAGGACCCGCACTTCGCGCACGGCAAGGAGCAGGTCTATCCCGGCGGCATGCGGGAGCACCACCTGGAGCCCTTCAAGGCCGCCATCGCCGCGGGCTGCGCGCAGATGATGCCGTACTACGGCCAGCCGGTGGGGACGGATTGGGAGGAGGTCGGCTTCGGCTTCAACAAGGGCGTGGTCACCGGGCTGCTGCGCGAGGAGCTCGGCTTCGACGGGATCGTGTGCACCGACTGGGGACTGCTCACCGATGCGGCGATCTTCGGCCAGATGCACCCCGCCCGCGCCTGGGGCGTGGAACACCTGAGCGTCGCCGAGCGCGCCGCCCGCGCCCTGGACGCCGGCTGCGACCAGTTCGGCGGCGAACAGTGCCCCGAGGTCGTCGTGGAGCTGGTCCGCTCCGGGCGCATCGCGGAGTCCCGGATCGACGACTCCGTACGCAGGCTGCTGCGCGAGAAGTTCCGGCTCGGCCTGTTCGAGAACCCGTACGTCGATCCGGACGCGGCGGCCGAGACGGTGGGCCGGTCCGATTTCGCGGCCATGGGCGCCGCGGCCCAGCGCCGCTCGCTCACCGTCCTGACCAACCCCCGGGGACTGCTGCCCCTTCCGCACGGGCGGACGCCGAAGCCGAAGCTGTACCTGCGGGGGGTGGACGAGGCCGTCGCCGCCGCGCACGGGGAGGTCGTGGCCGATCCGGCCGCCGCCGACCTGGCCGTTCTGCGCCTGCGTACCCCCCACGAGCCCCGCGAGAACCTCTTCGAGTCCTTCTTCCACTCGGGCTCCCTGGCCTTCCCCGCGCCCGAGCTGGCCGAGATCCTGGCCCTCCTGGACGCGGTCCCGACCCTGGTCTGCATCAACCTGGAGCGGCCCGCCGTGATCCCGGAGATCGCCGAGCGCGCCGCGGCCCTGATCGCCGACTACGGCGCCTCGGACGACGCCCTGCTGGACGTGGCCTTCGGCCGCGCCGTCCCCGAGGGCCGGCTCCCCTTCGAGCTCCCGCGCTCGATGGCGGCCGTGGCCGCGTCCCGCCCGGACGTGCCGAACGACACGGAGGACCCGGTCTTCGCGCACGGCCACGGGCTGCCCTTGTAGGGCCCGCACAACGCGAGGCGCCTGACCGCCTCGCCCGCCGGGTGCCGTTCCCGTGGGGGGTGCGGCACCCGGTACATCACCCGCTCTACCAGGGCGTTCCGTACAAATACCCTGTCTGAACCCGACATAGCCGCAGGCCGGTGCCTCCTCTACGCTGCACCCCACCACGCAGATCTTCAGGGGCGGACCGGGACATGGAACAGACGCACACCACCCACAACAACACCTCGGCGACCCCCGGCGCCCAGCGGCGGGTACTCGTCGTCGAGGACGACCACACCATCGCCGAGGCGATCGCCGCGCGGCTGCGCGCCGAGGGCTTCCAGGTGCAGACGGCCTCCGACGGGCCTGCCGCCGTCGCCGCGGCCGAGAGCTGGCTGCCCGAGCTGCTGGTCCTGGACGTGATGCTGCCCGGCTTCGACGGACTGGAGGTCTGCCGCCGGGTCCAGGCTCAGCGGCCGGTGCCGGTGCTGATGCTCACCGCCCGTGACGACGAGACCGACCTGCTGGTCGGGCTGGGGGTCGGCGCGGACGACTACATGACGAAGCCGTTCTCGATGCGCGAGCTGGCCGCTCGGGTCCACGTACTGCTGCGGCGCGTGGAGCGGGCCGCGCTGGCCGCCCACACCCCGCGCGGGGCCACGCTGCGGCTGGGCGATCTGGAGATCGACCACGCGCAGCGCCGGGTCCGGGTCCAGGCCGAGGACGTGCACCTGACGCCGACCGAGTTCGACCTGCTGGTGTGCCTGGCCGGGACCCCGCGGGCGGTGCTCTCGCGCGAGCAGCTGCTGGCCGAGGTGTGGGACTGGGCCGACGCGTCCGGGACCCGTACGGTCGACAGCCACATCAAGGCCCTGCGGCGCAAGATCGGCGCGGAGCGGATCCGTACGGTCCACGGCGTCGGGTACGCCCTGGAGACCCCGGCCCAGTCGTGAGCACCCCGTCGGCGCGGCAGCGGGAGCAGGACCGGCAGAAGCTGCGGGGCGAGCGGCAGCGGGACCGGCAGCGGCACCGGCCCGCCGGGGGGCTGCAGACCTTCTCGCCGTTCTCGATCAAGACCAAGCTGGGCACCCTCGTGGTGGTCTCGGTCTTCATCACGACGGGCCTGCTGCTGGTGGCCCTGCGCACCGACACCGAGCTGCGGTTCATCACCGTCTTCTCGGTCATCGCCTCGATGCTGATCACCCAGTTCGTGGCGCACAGCCTGACCTCGCCGCTGGACGAGATGACCCGGGTGGCCCGGGGGATCTCCCAGGGGGACTACACGCGCCGGGTGCGCGGGGCGGGGCGCCGCGACGAGCTCGGCGACCTGGCCGCCACGATCAACCTGATGGCGGACGACCTGGAGGCGGTGGACCGGCACCGCAAGGAGCTCGTCGCCAACGTCTCGCACGAACTGCGCACACCGATCGCCGCGCTGCGGGCGGTCCTGGAGAACGTGGTCGACGGAGTCTCGGCCGCCGATCCGGAGACCATGCGCACGATGCTGAAGCAGACCGAGCGCCTGGGCCGCCTGGTGGAGACCCTGCTGGACCTGTCCCGGGTGGACAACGGGGTGGTCCCGCTGAAGGCCCGCGGCTTCGAGGTGTGGCCGTACCTGTCGGGCGTGCTGAAGGAGTCGGGGCTGGCGGCCGCCGGCCGCCCGGGGCTGCTGTCCGGTTCGGGCGGGCACACCCGCAACGACGTACACCTGCACCTGGACGTCTTCCCGTCCGAGCTGACGGCGTACGCGGACGCCGAGCGCCTGCACCAGGTCGTGGCGAACCTGATCGACAACGCGGTCAAGCACAGCCCCCCGCACGGGCGGGTCACCGTCCGCGCCCGGGCCGGCGACGCGCCCGGGAGCCTGGCGCTGGAAGTACGGGACGAGGGCCCCGGCATCCCGGAGGCGGAGCGGCACCGGGTCTTCGAGCGGTTCAACCGGGGCAGCGCGCGCGGCGGCGACGGCGGCACGGGCCTGGGCCTGGCCATCGCCCGCTGGGCCGTGGAGCTGCACGGCGGGCGGATCGGAGTGGCCGAATCGTCACGGGGCTGCCGCATCCTCGTCACCCTTCCGGGCAGTTCACCGGTGGCTGGTTGACGTAGGGTTCGACTGGGAAGGACATGATCTCGGCCACACGTGCCCGGGGTCCGTCAGGGGTGCGAAGCCATGGGGGCCGCAACCTCGGTGCCCCCTACCCGAACCACGCTTGTTTCCCGCCATTCAAGGCGGCGAAACCCGCCGTTCGATGTGACCTGCATGACGGAAGTCCCGCCCGGTCTGCATCACACCCCCCAGGAGGCGTAGCCTTTATTCCCGCTGTCCATACCTTGTGAAGCGGAAGAGGGCGGTTGCCGCCGTGTCGCCACAGTCCCCCAGTAACCCGAGCACCACGACCGAAGCAGCAGAGGGCGGGAAGACCCCTGCCTCAGGCTTCGGCGCCAATGAGTGGCTCGTCGACGAGATCTATCAGCAGTACCTCCAGGACCCGAATTCGGTCGACCGGGCCTGGTGGGACTTCTTCGCCGACTACAAGCCGGGGGGCGCAGCCGCTCCCGCTCCGGTGAAGGCCGAGGAGCCCAAGAAGTCCCCGACGACGGACGGCGCCTCCGCACAGGCCGCCGGCACCGCCGCCGCAGCACCGCAGGTCTCCGACGCCGCCGCCACGGGGGCGGCGCGCGCCGCCGCCGCGCCGCCGACCTCTCCGCCTGTGTCAGCTCCTGCCCCTGCTCCTGCCACCCCCTCTGGTGCCCCTGCTGTGACTGTCACCTCCCAGGCCCCGGCCGCCGCACCGGCCGCGCCCGCCTCCCCCGCCGTAGCCCCGCAGAAGGCCGCGCCCACCACCGAGGCCCCCGCGGGCCCCGAGCTGGTGACGCTCCGCGGCCCGGCGGCTGCCGTCGCCAAGAACATGAACGCCTCCCTCGACGTCCCGACGGCCACGTCCGTCCGCGCCGTCCCGGTGAAGCTGCTGTTCGACAACCGCATCGTCATCAACAACCACCTCAAGCGCGCCCGGGGCGGGAAGATCTCCTTCACGCACCTGATCGGCTACGCGATGGTGCAGGCCATCAAGGCCATGCCGTCGATGAACTACTCCTTCGCGGAGAAGGACGGCAAGCCGACCCTGGTCAAGCCCGACCACGTGAACTTCGGCCTCGCCATCGACCTGGTGAAGCCCAACGGCGACCGCCAGCTCGTCGTCGCCGGCATCAAGAAGGCCGAGACCCTCAACTTCTTCGAGTTCTGGCAGGCCTACGAGGACATCGTCCGCCGCGCCCGCGTCGGCAAGCTGACGATGGACGACTTCACCGGCGTGACCTGCTCCCTCACCAACCCCGGCGGCCTGGGCACCGTGCACTCCGTGCCCCGCCTGATGCCCGGACAGTCCGTCATCATGGGCGTCGGCTCCATGGACTACCCCGCCGAGTTCCAGGGCACCTCGCAGGACACCCTGAACAAGCTGGGCATCTCCAAGGTCATGACCCTGACCTCGACCTACGACCACCGGGTCATCCAGGGCGCGGCCTCCGGCGAGTTCCTGCGCATCGTCGCGAACCTGCTGCTCGGCGAGGACGGCTTCTACGACTCCGTCTTCGAGTCGCTGCGCATCCCGTACGAGCCGGTCCGCTGGAACCGCGACATCGACGCCTCGCACGACGACGACGTCACCAAGGCCGCCCGCGTCTTCGAGCTGATCCACTCCTACCGGGTCCGCGGCCACGTCATGGCCGACACCGACCCGCTGGAGTACAAGCAGCGCAAGCACCCCGACCTCGACATCACCGAGCACGGCCTCACCCTGTGGGACCTGGAGCGCGAGTTCGCGGTCGGCGGCTTCTCCGGCAAGTCGATGATGAAGCTGCGCGACATCCTCGGCGTGCTGCGCGACTCGTACTGCCGCACCACCGGCGTCGAGTTCATGCACATCCAGGACCCGAAGCAGCGCCGCTGGATCCAGGACCGCATCGAGCGCCCGCACACCAAGCCGGAGCGCGAGGAGCAGCTGCGCATCCTGCGCCGCCTGAACGCGGCGGAGGCCTTCGAGACCTTCCTGCAGACGAAGTACGTCGGCCAGAAGCGCTTCTCCCTGGAGGGCGGCGAGTCCGTCATCCCGCTGCTCGACGCCGTCATCGACTCGGCCGCCGAGGCCCGCCTCGAAGAGGTCGTCATCGGCATGGCCCACCGCGGCCGCCTGAACGTGCTGGCGAACATCGTCGGCAAGTCGTACGCGCAGATCTTCCGCGAGTTCGAGGGCAACCTCGACCCGAAGTCCATGCACGGCTCCGGCGACGTGAAGTACCACCTCGGCGCCGAGGGCACCTTCACCGGCCTGGACGGCGAGCAGATCAAGGTCTCGCTCGTCGCCAACCCCTCCCACCTGGAGGCCGTCGACCCGGTCCTCGAGGGTGTCGCCCGCGCCAAGCAGGACATCATCAACAAGGGCGGCACGGACTTCACCGTCCTGCCCGTCGCCCTGCACGGTGACGCGGCCTTCGCCGGCCAGGGCGTCGTCGCCGAGACGCTGAACATGTCGCAGCTGCGCGGTTACCGCACCGGCGGCACCGTGCACGTGGTCATCAACAACCAGGTCGGCTTCACCGCCGCCCCGGAATCCTCGCGTTCCTCGATGTACGCGACCGACGTGGCCCGCATGATCGAGGCGCCGATCTTCCACGTGAACGGCGACGACCCGGAAGCGGTCGTCCGCGTGGCCCGTCTGGCCTTCGAGTTCCGCCAGGCGTTCAACAAGGACGTGGTCATCGACCTCATCTGCTACCGCCGCCGCGGCCACAACGAGTCCGACAACCCGGCCTTCACGCAGCCGCTGATGTACGACCTCATCGACAAGAAGCGCTCGGTGCGCAAGCTGTACACCGAGTCCCTCATCGGTCGCGGCGACATCACGCTGGAAGAGGCCGAGCAGGCGCTCCAGGACTTCCAGGGCCAGCTGGAGAAGGTCTTCGCGGAGGTCCGCGAGGCCGCGACGGCTCCGGCCGCCGGCGCCCCGGCAACGCCCGCGCAGACCGCGCAGGAGTTCCCGGTCAAGGTGAACACCGCCATCTCCCAGGACGTCGTCAAGCGCATCGCCGAGTCCCAGGTCAACATCCCCGAGGGCGTCACCGTCCACCCGCGCCTGCTGCCGCAGCTGCAGCGCCGCGCGGCGATGATCGACGAGGGCACCATCGACTGGGGCATGGGCGAGACCCTGGCCTTCGGTTCGCTGCTGATGGAGGGCACCCCGGTCCGGCTGTCCGGCCAGGACTCCCGCCGCGGCACCTTCGGCCAGCGCCACGCGGTCCTCATCGACCGGGAGACGGGCGAGGACTACACCCCGCTGCTCTACCTGTCGGACGACCAGGCGCGCTACAACGTCTACGACTCGCTGCTCTCCGAGTACGCGGCCATGGGCTTCGAGTACGGCTACTCGCTGGCCCGTCCCGACGCGCTGGTCCTCTGGGAGGCCCAGTTCGGTGACTTCGTCAACGGCGCTCAGACCGTCGTCGACGAGTTCATCTCCTCGGCCGAGCAGAAGTGGGGCCAGACCTCCGGCGTCACGCTGCTCCTCCCGCACGGCTACGAGGGCCAGGGCCCGGACCACTCGTCCGCCCGCCCGGAGCGCTTCCTCCAGATGTGCGCGCAGGACAACATGACGGTGGCCATGCCCACCCTGCCGTCGAACTACTTCCACCTGCTGCGCTGGCAGGTCCACAACCCGCACCACAAGCCGCTGATCGTCTTCACCCCGAAGTCGATGCTGCGTCTGAAGGCTGCGGCGTCGAAGGCGGAGGAGTTCACGACCGGTTCGTTCCGCCCGGTCATCGGCGACTCCACGGTGGACGCGAACGCGGTCCGCAAGGTCGTCTTCTGCGCCGGCAAGGTCTACTACGACCTGGAGGCCGAGCGCGAGAAGCGCGGCATCACCGACACCGCCATCATCCGCATCGAGCGCCTGTACCCGCTCCCGGGTGCGGAACTCCAGGCGGAGATCGCCAAGTTCCCGAACGCGGCGAAGTACATCTGGGCCCAGGAAGAGCCGGCGAACCAGGGCGCGTGGCCGTTCATCGCGCTGAACCTGATCGACCACCTCGACCTGGCGGTCGGCGCGGACGTCCCGGCCGGCGAGCGCCTGCGCCGCATCTCCCGCCCGCACGGCTCGTCCCCGGCGGTCGGCTCGGCCAAGCGCCACCAGGCGGAGCAGCAGCTCCTCCTGAACGAGGTCTTCGAGGCCTGATCGCTGCGCTGAGCTCAGCACCACGGAAGGCCCGGCTCCCCGAAGGGGGGTCGGGCCTTCGGGGTTGGGGGGTGGGGGGTGGGGGTTTGGGGGGTACGGGGCTTGCGCTTGGGCGGGGCCTTCGCCCCCCTCTCACCCCCCTGCTGAGCGGCGGCTGCCCACCCACCGCGCGCGGCGGCACGGCGGACCGGTACCCGAACACGAGTCGGGAGCTTCGCCTACCGGCACCCACTTACCCGGAATCAGTAAGGGTTTGGGGGTTTCCCGTCAGTCCCATCGTCTCTCCGGTTCGGGCCGGTCCCTCAAGGGCGCTCCCTGCGGTCGCGTCGCTTCGCGATGGCCTGCGGCCACCCTTGACCGACCGACCCGAACCGGAAAGCCGAAAGACTGCCGGGAAGCCCCCAAAAGAACGATCCACGGGTCCAAGCCCATATACGGGCCCGCCAGGGAGCAGACGACCCCGCTCCCCCAATCCGGCCAAGGCCACCGGGGAGGGCTAGACGGCGCCGAGCCCCGGGCAGAGAGCCTCCGCCCGGGCCAGCAGGCAGGCATGTTCCGGGCCGGGGGCAGCCGAAGCGTCACCAGACAGCGGTCAGACGGGCATCGGGGCAGGTCAGACGGGCGGTGCGCGTCAGATCGCTACGCGCTTCTCGCGGCTTGGCGTTCGGCGCCCGTCTGGGGCTGGACATAAGCCGCCCAAGATCGCTACAAGCGTCTCCGAGACCGCGACAGCGGGTAGTTTGTCCCTATTTGGTGGCTGGTTGGGGGCTGTGAAGCGTCTTGGCGGAGTGAGAGGTTGAGACATCCGCTCTCACGCTCCGTCTGACCCTTTCTTCGTGAGAAAACGACCCCAAGAGGCTCCCCAAGGGCTTCATTTGTGTCGCTGGGGGCTTCCGAATGGCAGTCGGCTGGCTGTGCATGGCAGTCGGCCGACCGCAGCCGCCAGCCCACGGGCACATGTGACGTCGTGGGCGCCGCCCACTTCCCCTGAAGCCCCAAGGAGCCCATTCCTGCCGCCGGGTGCCATCCACTTCCCGCAGGCGCCTGCCGGCCCAACTTCTTCCCCTGGTAGGCGCGCCCGGTGGCCCGCAGGCGCCCGTCCACCGCGGGCCTACTCGCCGTGGGCGGCTTATGAGCAGCCCATGACGGGCCGATCGCCGCCTGATCACCTCAGCCGTGTAGCGATTTGTGGCGGCTTATGAGGAACCCATGGCGGGCTGATCGCCGCCAGGTCACCTCAGCTGTGTAGCGATTTGTGGCGGCATATTCCCAGCCCCAGACGGCCGCCGGACGCCGATAAATGAGGAGCGCGTAGCGATTTGACGCGCTGGTGGGCGCGGAGGGGCTTCTCGCCGCCGTTTCGTGCAGGTAGAGCCGCCCCCGGCCCGGAATGTGCATGCTTGCGGGCCCGGGCTTGGGGCCGCATGGGTGCCCGGGCCTGGGCGCCGTCCAGCCCTCCAGGTGGGCCTTGGCCGGATTGGGGGAGCGGGCTCGCGCATCCCTGGCGGGCCCGCATATGGGCATGGACCCGTGGATCGTTCTTTTGGGGGCTTCCCGGCAGTCTTTCGGCTTTCCGGTTCGGGTCGGTCGGTCAAGGGTGGCCGTAGGCCATCGCGAAGCGACGCGACCGCAGGGAGCGCCCTTGAGGGACCGGCCCGAACCGGAGAGACGATGGGACTGACGGGAAACCCCCAAACCCACACTGATTCCGGGCAAGTGGGTGCCGACCATTGGGTGCCGCTTCACCTCCCCGTCCCGCCCCGCACGCTTCCGCCCTCCCCTCCCCCGCCGCACCTGTCACCCCGTCCCGCTCCCACCGCCGCGCGCGGTGGGTGGGCAGCCGCCGCTCGGCAGGGGGGTGAGAGGGGGGCGAAGGCCCCGCCCGAGCGCAAGCCCCGTACCCCCCAACCCCCACCCCCCTACGGCTGCGGTTCGAAGTCCCAGTACGGCCTCGTCTGTTGCTTGGCCGAGACCGTGTGGACGTGTTGGGGGCCCAGGGTGCGGGTCAGGGACCTGATACCCGCTTCCTCGTGTTTGCCCGCCTCCGCGTCCTGGCGGACCGAGCGGAGGTCCGCCGCCAGGGCGATCTGGGCGCTCAGTGTCATCGGGTGGTCCGGGCCCAGTACCTGTTCGCAGGTGCGCAGGGTCTCCCGGCTCAGGTCCAGCGCGTCCTCCAGGCGGCCCGTGATGTTGCGGTGTCCGGTGGCGTTCAGGGCGCAGCCCAGGGTCCAGGGGTGGCGGTCGCCGAGGGCGCCGCGCATGCCGACCAGCGCTTGTTCGGCGAGGTTCAGTGCCTCCAGCCGTTCGCCCTGGGCGCGCAGCACCAGGCCGAGGTTGCCGACCGTGCCGATGCTGTACGGGTGGGCGAGGCCGAGCTGGGACTGGTAGCCGCGGACCACGTCCTCGGAGATCCGGCGGGCTTCGCTGAGGTCTCCGTACTCCCTGAGGTAGGTGGCGTAGTCGGAGGCGACCATGAGGGTCCACGGGTAGTCGACGCCGAAGACCCTCGTGGCGCGTTCCCAGACGGTCCGCAGCCGCTGGCCCGCGCCGGGGATGTCACCGGAGCGGCGCAGGCACAGCCCGAGGTTGTGCTCGGCGCGCAGGGTCTGCGGGTGGCTGGGGCCGAGGACCTGGGTGTTGAGCTTGACGCCCTGCTCCTGGCGGGTCTGGGCCTCCCGGTAGCGGCCCATGAGCCGCAGGCCCATGGCGCAGGCGATGCCGGAGGACAGGGTGGAGATGTGCTGGGCCCGCAGGACGCGTTCGCGGCGGCGCAGGGTGTCCAGGTCGAGGTCGTAGGAGTCCTGGTAGCGGCCGAGGAGGCGGTAGGTGGCGGCCAGGTTGTTCTGGGCGGCGAGGGTGGTGGAGTCGTCCTCGCCGAGCAGTTCCCGGTAGGTGGCGAGGCCGTGTTCGAAGATCTCCTTGGCCTGCTCGAACCGGGCGATGCACAGCAAGACGCCGCCGTACGAGCTGGTGGCGCGCAGGGTTTCCAGGTCGCGTGGGCCGCGCTCCTGCATGAGCTGGTCGGCGCGGGCCCGGGTGAGGGCTTCGGCGCGGCGGAAGAGGCCGAGGTTGCGCAGGGCTTCGCCGTACTGGTAGCTGAGCTCGCGGACCTTGGGGTGGTCCTCGCCGAGGCCGGCCCGCCAGATCTGGTCGGCTTCTTCGCTGAGCCGCAGGCAGGTGCGGTACTCCCCGGCGAGGATCAGGTAGCGCAGGCAGTGCAGCAGGAAGTTCTGGATCCGCGGGTTGCTGCTGCTCAGCACCCCGGAGGGGGTCAGGTGCGGGATGAGTTCCGCGTAGCGGGGCCACAGCCGGGAGTCGGAGGGCCGGCCGGGGTCGGCGGCGGCGAGGACCTGGCGGACGGCGCGGGCGAGCGGTTCGGCCTCGTCTTCGGAGAGGTTCTCGCGGACGATGCCGTGGACCATGCGGTGCAGCTGTACGGTCTCCAGCCCGCCGCCGCCCTCCTCCACGGGCAGGTCGGAGTACTCCAGGCGGACGACGGAGAACTGGACGAGCTTGTTGAGGGCGGCGTTCCACCGGATCTGGTCGTTGATGAGCCCGGCGAGCTGTTCGGGCACGTCGTCGGCGGGGAATTCGCGCAGCAGCCTCAGCGGCACCGGGCCGGGCGCGAAGAAGACGAACAGGCGCAGCAGGGCGAGGGCGTCGGGGAAGTTCTCCCGGACGTTGTTGAGCAGTATGGCGAGGGCGGTCGGGAAGGGCAGCGGGTAGTCGTCGGAGACGGTGACGGCCTCGCGGGAGTCCAGGCGGCGCTGGAGCAGCGCCAGGTAGTCGCCGACCGTCAGCGGGGAGTCGGCGAGCCAGCCGGCGGTCTGGTCGAGGGCAAGCGGGTAGTCCTCCAGGGCCTCGGCGAGCTGGTCGGCCTCCTCGGCGGTCAGCCGCAGGGCCCGGCGCCGGATGAAGGTGATGGACTCGGGGCGGGCGTAGAGGGGGACTTCGACGAGGTTGGTGTGGCGGGAAGCCCACTCGCGGTTGCGGGAGGTGATGATGACGTCGCCGGCACCGGAGGGCAGCAGGTCGGTGAGGTCGTCGGGGTTGTCGCAGCCGTCGAAGACGAGCAGCCAGCGGCCGTAGGGGGAGCCGCGCCGCAGCGCTTCCAGGACGGCCCGGATCTGTTCGCCGTAGCTGCCGGCGCCGCGCGGCAGCCCGAGGGCGGGGGCCAGGTCGGCGAGGCGTTCGCGCAGGGTGGGCCGGTCCTCGGCGGGGACCCACCACACGATGTCGTACTCGGAGGCGAAGCGGTAGGCGTACTCGGTGGCCACCTGGGTCTTGCCGACGCCCGACAGCCCCAGCAGGGTGACGGTGGAGGCGCCGGGCGGGGCCTCGGCAAGGGCCGCGCGCAGGGTGCCGATGACGTCGTTGCGGCCGGTGAAGCGGGGGTTGCGGCGCGGGACGCGGCCCCAGATCTCGGGCGGGTCGTTGGGGAAGCGGGGGCCGCGGCGGCCGGAATCGGTGCCGATCCGGTCGGTGGGCAGCTCCAGGCGGCGCAGCACGCGGTACTCCGCCTCGTACGCGTCGAGGCCCCACAGGTCGGTCTGCTCCAGTACGGCGACGGCGCTGGGCAGCGGGGCGTCCGTAAGGCAGACGGCCGCGTACCGGTCGGGGTGGCGGTCGGTGACCGTGCGCAGGGCGGTGTTCCACTCTTCGTCGGTGTGGGTGCCGGCGGAGAAGTAGCGTTCGCTGAGGACGAGCAGGACGCGGCTGCCGGAGCGGGCGAGGTCGTCGAGGGCCTGGGCGAGGCCGGGACTGTTCTGCGGGTCCCAGCGCTGGAGCGAGACGCGGTGGCCGTGCTCCTCCAGTCGGTGGGCGATCCACACGGCCCAGGGGCGGTTGAATCCCGCGAAGCTGATGACGAAGCGCTGCGGGTGCGGGGCAACGCCTGGGTCTTGCCGGCTACCGGTGGTCATTCGGCCGTCTCCCTGGAATCCGGGCGTGGACGGGTTTGAAAAGGTACCGCAGCGGACGCCCCGTCAGACCGCCGCGAACGGTGCGAGTTCGGGGTGTTCCTCGCACCAGGCGCGGCGCTCGCGGTCGACTGCCCTGCGGGCGGCGGCGTGCTGGTCGCCGGGCGGCGGCAGGTCGTCCATGGCCCGCTCGGCGGCGGCCATGGCGTCGGTGAACTCGCGGCCGGCGGCGGTCAGCCGGTCGTGCCCGCGCAGGACGGGCAGGACGGCCGCGACCTGGGCCCGGATCCGGGCGTGCTGGGCCCAGGCGCCGCGGGCGCCGTAGAGGGCGGCGCGCTGCCAGTATCCGGCCAGGGCCAAGTGGGCGTAGGCGCCGTGCAGGAGTCCCTCCAGCGGGCGGGGGTCGCTGCGCCAGGGGGCCCAGTGCCGGGGGGTGTGGTCGGCGGTGTGCAGGGTCAGGACGTCGGCGAGCGCGGTGAGTTTGCCGTGCTGCACCTCGTGGACGAGGGTGGCGGCCAGCGCGGGCGGGGCCTGGGCGCGGGCCAGTACGGAGCCGGCGGCCGCGGGCAGGGTGGCGCCGCTGGAGCGGGAGCCGCCGGCCAGCGGTACGACGGAGCGCAGCAGCTGGACGGTCTCCTCGGCGCGGGCGGTGTCGTACCGCTGGAGCAGGGTGAGCGCGCCGGACCACTGGGTGTCCCAGCGCTTGTGCCCCTTGGGGGTGAGGCGGCGGGCGGGGCGTACGGGTGCCGGCCGGCCGGGGCCGGGTGCCCGGTAGGGGTCGAGGTCGTCGAGCGCGGTCCTGCCGCCGGGGAGGGTGTGCAGGGGCAGTGTGGCGGGGTCCTGGGGGTCCCAGGAGCGTTCGGTGACGGTGAGCCGGCCGGGGCGTTGCGGGCGGAGCAGTCCGAGGGTGGGCAGGACGAGCCGGCCGTGGAGGGGCCGCAGGGTCTGGGTGAAGGCGATCCCGGCGCGCAGGGCGGCGGCGACGGCGAGGGCCCCGAGGTGGCCGAGGTCGGGCGGGGGGCCGTACGGGGCGTGCAGTCGGCGCAGTGTCTCCTCGGCCCACACCCCGGTGGCCGGGTAGTGGAGTACGTCGTGCACGGCGCCGGGGTCGTGCCGTTCGGCCTCCTCCAGCAGGGCCCAGTGGTCGGCGGTCTCCCCGGACCGGCCGCCGGGGGCGCCGTCGAGGACCGCGCGCAGCAGGACCAGGCGCTTGGACCGGCGTACGTCGCGCACCAGGCGGGTGCCGTCGGCGGAGGGTTCGGTCGAGGCGAGGGCCCGCAGGGTGCGGGAGGGCACGGTGAACGCGGCGAGCGCGGCGGCGGTCACGAGGCGACCGCCGGCCGTGCGGGGCCGCCAGCGCGAGCGGGGCCGGCGGGCCGCGCGGGCGCGGGCACGCCGGTGACCGCAGCCGCGCGGGCGGCGGGAGGGCGACGGGACGGGACGGCCTTGCCGGGCGGGGACGGCGGGGCGGCCTTGCCGGGCGGAACGGGCGTGGCGGACTGGGCGGACTGGGCGAGCGGAACGGGCGGGCCGGGCGGGGCAGGCGGGGTGGCCTCGGTCGGCGGGGTGGCCTCGGTCGGCGGGCCGGTTTGGCGGGTCGCGGTGGCGAGGGCCGCCGCGATGTGCCGGATCAGGACCTGGAGGTCGGCGCAGTAGACGGACGGGCGGTGGAAGCCCTCGCCGGCGCGGTAGCGGTGCGGGTAGTGGCCGCCGCCGCACACCTCCACCAGCTCGCAGGCCCGGCATCCGGCGGCGAGCGCGTCCCGGCCGAGCTGGCGGGCGGCGAGCCCGGGGTGGTCCAGGAGCTGGTCGAAACTGTGGGTGGCGAGGGTCATCCCGGTGTCGGCCGCGCCCTCGTAGGCGGACTTGAGGGAGTCGGCCTGTTCGATGGAGCCGTCGGTCTCGACGACGGCGGTGGCGGCGGGTGCGAGCCCGAGGGTTTCGGTGGCGGCGGGCAGGCCGAGCAGCAGGGCGATGATCTCCTCGAAGGTCCGGATCCGGGTGCGCCGCACCCCGTCGTGCCACCAGCGTTCGAAGACGGCGACGAGCCAGTCGGCGTACGGGGTGGCGCCGGGCGGCCGGTGGCCGGGCGGCGGTGAGCTCCAGTTGGCGAGCGGCAGCAGGAGGCCGATGCTGGGCGGGGCGAAGGTGAGCAGGGACTCGTACGTCTCCACCGGGTCCTGTTCGAGGTCGATGACGCAGAGGACTCCGGCGTAGCTGTCCGGGTGCCGGGCCAGAAGCCGCAGGCCCCGGGCGGCGGCGTCGAATCCGGGGCGTCCGGCGTGGTCCACGCGCCGGGCGTTGTGCGCGGGCAGTCCTCCGTCGAGGCTGACGCCGACGCGTATCCCGGCGGCGGCGAGCGCGGCGAGGCGGCCGGGGGTGAGCAGGGTGCCGTTGGTCTGGACGGTGGCGGTGATCCGGGTGTGCGGGGCTGCCAGGGTCACGGCGGCCCGGACGGCCTCGACGGGTTCCGCCAGCCGGGCGGGGGCGGTGAGCAGGGGTTCGCCGCCGTGCAGGACGAGGTCGACGCGGGGCAGGGAGTGGGCGGCGGCGTGCTCGGCGATCCGCTCGGCGGCGCGGGCCGCGGTGGCCGGGGCCATGACGGCGGGCCGGCCGCGCCAGCTCTGGTCGGCCATCTCGTAGACGTAGCAGTAGGTGCAGGCGAGGTTGCAGCGGCTGCGCGTCTTGAGCACGAACTGGCGTATGGGATGGGGCCGGTGTCCGGCGGCGCGCAGTGCGGCGACGTCGAGCCGGGTGTAGGGCCAGGGGGCGTGGCGGGCGTGCCGGTCGTGGACGGACTGCGGCGGCTCGGGGGGGTGCGCGGGCAGCACGGCGTCGCTCGTGTGCGTGTGCCTCATCGCCCCACCTCCACCCTCCCCTGCGGACGGTCCATCCCTGCCCTGCGGACGGTCCCGGCTAACGGCGGAAAGTGGTCAACTCCAGGCGCACCGGGAGGGGTCAGGCACGGCGCCCGGTCAAGCGACACCGGAGTCGAAGGCGTTGAGGATCTCGGCCGGGTGGGTGACCCGCTCCACCATGCCTTCGATGACCTGCGCGAGCACGGGATGGTCGATCCCGCGCAGCGCGGCCAGGTCGAGCCCGGACAGGTCCGGGAGTCGTGCGGGGCACGCGGGGCTCTGTGCCACACGTGCGGGGCACGCGGGGCTCTGTGCCACCACGTCCTGATGTTTCGTCACCATGAGCGGTTTGCCCCCCTGTTGCTTCCCGAGTTCGATGGTCCACTGCCCTTTCCCTCCGGCCGGTACGCGGAAACAAGCGCGCCGGGCCGCCGTCAGAGCCCTGCCTCCAGGGCCCGGACCCGTGCGCGGAGCGCTTCGGACCGTTCGCCGGCCCGTCTTCCGCCGGCCCGTCTCCCGCCGCCCCCTCTCCCGCCGCCCTCGTCGCCTTCGGTGTCCGCGGCGCCCTCCCCGCCCACGCCGTCCTCCTCCGACAGCCGCGCCCACAGCTCCAGCGCCGAGCGGTACGCGTCCAGGGCGGCGCGGGGCCGGGCCAGGCGTTCCAGTACCTCCCCGCGCAGTTCCTGTACGCGGGCGGCCAGGTGGAGGGCGGTGCCGGTGGCCCGCCGCTCCCCGCTGTCGGCCTCCAGGGCGGCCCGCCAGGCCCGCCGGTAGGAGTCCACCGCCCGGTCGAGGCGGTCGGGGGCCCGGGTGTGGCGGTGGATCTCCTGTTGTACGTCGCCGTGGTCCCGCCAGGCCCGGGCCCGTTCCAGCGGGTCGCTGCTGTGCCGGACGGCCAGTTCCAGCAGGTACTCCGCCTCCCGCAGGTCCACCGGGTCGCCCTCGTAGGCGTGCCTCAGCCGCAGCCCGGTGGCCAGCCTCAGCAGCCGGCGCGCCGACCCGGGGTCGGACTGCGGTACGGCGGCCCGGCTCTCGCGCAGGACGCGTACGGCGGCTCCGGTGAACCGCCGCCCCTCGGCGGCCCGCGCCCGGTCCAGGAGTACGTCGCCCCACTCGGGCAGCAGTTCCCCGAAGGCCTCCCCGTCGCGGGGGATCAGCCGCCGGGCCCGCCCGTAGGCCTCGGCGGCGTCCTCCAGGGCGGCCGGGTCGGCGTCCCGCGCGTACCGTGCCCGGTGGACGCGGGCCAGGCACACCAGGGCGGCCACCCGCAGCTCGGCGTCCCCGCCGGCTTCGGCGAGGGCCTCCTCCAGCTGCGCGGCGGCCTCCTCCAGCCGTCCGGGCAGGTGGCGCAGGGCGCCGGCCAGTTCCACCCGCGCCCGCGCCCGGGCCGTGCGTCCGGCGGCGGGGTCCAGGGCCAGGCGGGCCGCGGCCTGTTCGGCGAGGGCGGTGCGCTCGGCCGGGTCGGGGGTGCGGGGCAGCAGGGCCAGGAGCACGCGGCCGAGGGCCCGTCCGGGCTCGGGGTGGGAGGCGGTCCCGTCGGCGGGGCCGGCCAGCGGCTCCAGGGCGGCCCGCGCCTCGCGCAGCGGGCCGGGGTCGTCGCGCAGCGCGCTCAGCCGGATCAGGGTCTCGGCCCTCCGCACGGCGCAGTCCTGCCGCAGCCCGGGGCCGGCGGCGGCGCCCGCCGCGGCGAACTCCCGGTCGGCCGCGGCCAGCAGTCCCGCGTCGGGCTCCGCCACCAGGGCGCGCTCGTAGTACACCCGGCCGAGCAGCGCCCGCGCCGGGGCGGTTGCGAGGCCGGTGAGGGCCCGCTCGGCCTCGGCGAGGAGTTCGGGGTCGCGTTGCGCCGTCCACAGCCGCAGCAGTGCCCCCGCCAGCTCGGTCTCGGCCTCCTCGGGCGGGTCTGCCGGGCCGGCGGGCGAGGCCACGGCCCGGCGCAGCACCGCCACGGCCTCGTACAGGGCCCGGGCGTCGCCGTCCCCGTCTCCCTCCCCGTCGGCAAGCCGGTCCCGGGCCGCCTGGACCGCACCGGCCCTGCCGGGTGCCGAAGCCGCGGGCTCGGGGGCCGCCGGGCCCTCGTCCGGCATCCCGGGCAGATAGCGCCGCACGACTTTGGCCGAGACCTGCGCGAAGGCCTGCGGGAGCCGCCCGGCGGGGGCCCGCTCGGGGTCGCCGGGCGCGGGGCCGGCCTGCGCCGGGGGCTTTCCGGTCAGCTGTGACACGGCGAGTGCGGGGAAGTTGCGTACGCCCCGGCCGAAGTGGGCCAGTACGTATTCGGAGCAGTGCTTGAGCACCAGCGCGGCCTCGTCCCGCCCCAGCGGTCCCAGCAGGACGTCCTGCACCCCGGGTACGAACTCGTACCACTGGCCGGGTACTTCGGTGCTGCGCCGCAGCAGCCCGCCGAGCAGCACTTCCGCCAGGTCCGAGGGCTCGGAGTCGGGCAGCATCGTGCGCTGCACGAGCCGCATCACGGGCAGCGTCAGGGGGGCCGCCGACAGGTACACCGCCAGTTGCACGGCGCGGGGCGCGGCCGAGGAACGGAACCGGGCCACCAGCTCGCGCGGCGGGCGTACGGCGCGCGGCGGGGGCGGCGGCGCGCCCGGGTGGTCGGCCAGGACCCTGCCCACCTCGGCCGGTACGGGCCCGGTGCCGAGGCCGGCGACGAGCCGCGCCCAGGCCCCGAGCGCGGTGGCGCTCGGCGGCAGTACCGGTACGGTCAGCCCTCCCGTGGGCCGCCCGGGCTGCGGTCGCCGGTCCGCGCGGAATTCCAGCTTCGCCCCGCTGCCGCCGATGCCGCCCTCGGCCCGGGAGAGCGTGCCCCGCTCGGTCGGCAGCCAGCTGCGGCCCCACAGCCGCTGGGGCAGCGGCTGGACGACCACGCACGGGGTGCACTCGGCCCAGCGGTACAGCAGACGCTGGGCCGTGCCCTCGCGCCACAGCGGTCCGGCGCAGTCGGAGACCACCATGGTCAGGGCCCGTCCGGTGGGGTCGCGCAGCTGGTCCCCCGAGCGCAGTCCGGGGCCGGGGACCGGGCCGCGCCCGAGTGCGGCCGTACCGTCCGCGAGCCGGTGGAGGTGGTGCACCTGGACGTCCCGGAAGGCGCCGAGCCGCTCGCACACGGACCGCAGTTCCTCGAACATGTCCTGCCACACGGCCATCGACGGCGACGCGTCCATCACCAGCCGTACGGTCGCCTCGCGCCGGCTCTCCGGCCGGAGTACCGGGACGACCGTTCCGAGGGCTCGGGCGCTCGCCTCGGCGGTGGCCTCCTCGTCGAGCACCATGCGGGTGGGCGGACCGGGCGGCCGGTGCCGTTGCAGGGCGCGCAGGGCCCGCTGGATGTCCAGGATGCGGGGCAGCGCGGCCGCCGCGGGCACCCGTACGGGCACCGCGCGCTCGGCGGGCGCCTCGCCGGCCGGTTCGGCCTCGGCCTCGCCGGCGCGGCGCGCTCCCGGGACGTGGAGCCTGACCGGGTCCTCCGGCTCCGGCCCGGGCCGCACGGGCGCCACGGGCGGGCCGATCGGATCCTCGGCCTCCGGTTCCGCGGGCGGCTCGCGCGTACCGGGCTCTGCGGGCCCCGGGCGCCGGATGCGCCCGGCCAGCCACAGCGCGTCGGCGAGCTCCTCGGCGGACGGGTCGAGCCCGGCGGCGCGCAGCAGCGCCGCCAGGTCACGGATGCCGGGGGGTACCGGCGGCCGGTCGGGGGTCACGGCCCGTCACCTCGGGCGGTCGAGGCGCTGGATGAGCAGGTCCGCGAGGTCCTCCCGGGTGGGCGGGGCGGCGTAGTGGGTCAGGTAGAGGGCGTTGAGCAGCTGGTCGGCGGCGACGAGCTCGGACTGGGAGCGGCTGAGGAACTCCCGGATGAGGTCGGCCCCGAGCCTGGCGGCCTCCTCGCCGAGGTGGGCGCGGACCATCGTGGCGAGCCGTTTCTCGCCGGGCTGGCCCAGCTTGAGCTGGATGCAGCGGCGCAGCAGGGCGGCGGGGAAGTCCCGTTCCCCGTTGCTGGTCAGGATGATGAAGGGGAAGGCCCGGCAGCGCACCCGGCCGCCCCGGACGGTCACCTTCGTCCCGTCGTCGGTGAGGACCTGCACCTCGGGCTCGGTGTCGGCGACGCGTTCCAGTTCGGGGAGGGCGAACTCCCCTTCCTCCAGCACGTTCAGCAGATCGTTGGGCAGGTCGATGTCGCTCTTGTCGAGCTCGTCGATGAGCAGGACGCGGGGCCGCCCGGTGGGCAGCAGGGCGGTGCCGAGCGGTCCGAGCCGGATGTACTTCCCGATGCCGGGCACCCCGCCGGGTGCCCCGGCCCGCGCCCCGCGGGGAGCGCCCGCAGCCGACGCGTCCGCCCCCGTCCTGCCCGGGAAGCCGCCGCTCGCCGCGAGCTGCACGTCCTGGAGGCGGGCCAGGGCGTCGTAGCGGTACAGCCCGTCCTGCAGCACGGTCCGCGACACCACCGGCCAGCGCAGTACCCGCCCGAGCTTCAGCTCGTGGGCGACGGCGTGCGCGAGGGTGGACTTCCCCGTCCCGGGGAAGCCGGTCACCAGCAGCGGCCGCCGCAGGTACAGCGCGGCGTTGATGGCCTCCAGCTCCTCCGGTTCGGGCCGGTGCAGCTCCGCGGCCTGCCGGTGCGCGCCGAGCCGCCGGGCGATGTTGCCGTCGGCCACCGGGGCGGCCGCGGCCGGGCCGCCCTCCTCTCCCACCGGGCCGCCGTCGAAGTCCCGCCAGGGCGGCGGATCGGGCAGGGCGTCTATCCCGTCGTGGGGTTCGCCGACACCGCGGTAGATGAGCCATTCGTCGTTCACGGGTGCTGCTCCCTCCTGCCGGTCACAGGTCCCCCTGCAGCGGCTCGTCCTCGGGCAGAGCACGTGCGGGGTCGTCCCAGACGAGGGCGATCCCGGCCGCCCAGTACGCGTCCGGGTCCGCCCCGAACGCCCGGCCGCGCAGCGTCTGCAGCCGCAGGGGCAGCGCCTCGCCCCGGCCGGCCTCGGCCAGCTCCTCGCGCAGCCCGCGGTGGAACGGAGCGCACGAGACCCCCGGATCGGCCGGGGGCCGTCTGCACACCAGCACCCCGTAGCCGGCGTCGCGCACCGCGTGCAGGGCCCCGCGCGTGGGCTCCAGCCCGGGCGCCCGGCAGTGCACCGGCACGGTGTTGTCCGGGAGCGCGGCGAGCCACGGCGCCGACGGGCTGCGCGGGCGCCCCCGCACGCAGTCGGACCGGTGGTCCAGCAGGGGGCCGGCCTGGACGCGCGCCCAGCGGGCGGCCGCATGGGGACTCGCCGTCCCGCGGGCGTGGCGCAGCACGACCGGCCGCTGCACGCCCAGCGGCGCCCCGCCGGCCAGCACCCACTCGTCGACCGCGACCCCGAACAGCTCGGGTTCGACGGCCACTTCCAGCAGGGCCGCCGTCTCGTGGGTGTCGCAGCGCCTGAACCCCTCGGCGAGCGGGGCCCCGAGCGCCTCGCGCAGCCCGCGCGGGGGGACCCGTACACCCGAGTCCACCGGGGTCAGCCGGCCGGGGTGGGCCGGGCCGGCCAGTACGGAGACCGCCCAGTCGTAGACGTCCTCCCAGCCGTGGGGCCATAACTCCAGCAGCACCGACGCCCCGGTGGGCAGTCGGCCCGCCGGCCGGGCCGGGCCGCGGACCGCCCGCCCGGCCGCGGCCCGCCGGCGCCGCTCCCGGTCGGCCAGGCCCCGCTCGTGGCGCTCGCCGAGCTCGCGGCGCAGCGGCCGCCACAGCCGCTCGGCGGTGGCCCGCACCCAGTCCCACAGGTCCTCGTCGGCGCCCGGGGCGGGGGGCTCGCGGTAGTCGGCCACGCTCACGTCCGTCGCGTAGCGGAGCATCGCCGCGGCCTCCCCCGTCCCGCCCGGCGGGTCGTGCAGCAGCCCGAGCCCGTCGCGCCAGCTCAGCGGGGCGAGCGGATGGGGGTCCGGCTCCTCGCCGCGGGCCGACTCGACGAGGGCCCGTACGACCTCCGAGGAGCCCGGCGGGGGCAGTTCGGCGAGCAGCCCGTACAGGGTGGTGCGTTCGCCCGGGGTGAGCCGGCCGCGCCCGTCGAGCGGGTCGGCTTCGACGGGGAGTTCGCCGTGCACGTCGGTCCAGGTCCGGCGGCTGTCGAGATCGCTCAGATGCTGGTCGTAGTGGTGCCGGTCGTGGGCCTGCATGACCCGGCGGTAGAGCCCGATCTGGCCGCGCGGGGCCGTGGGCAGGGTGCGCAGCTGGACGACGGAGACGGCGAGCCCGCCGCCGCCCGTGTGCCGCCGGGCCTTGACCACGCCGACGACCTCGCCGCGGGCCAGGTCCACCACGGGTCCGCCGGACATCCCGGGCTCGATCTCGTCGTCGTCGCCGAGCCGGATGGCGGCGCCGTGGCCGGCGGTGCCGCGCAGCCGGGTGGTGCGGCCGGTGATCTCGGGGGTGCCGAGGTCCTCGGTGCAGCCGAAGTAGGCGACCTCGTCGAAGCGGGGCTTGGAGCGGTCGGTCAGCCAGACGCAGGCGTGGGAGACGGGGGCCAGGACCCGTATGAGCGCGAGGTCGGGCAGGTCCCACAGGGCCCGCCGGCCGGGCCGCCGTTCCTCCAGCCGCTCGGGCAGTACGCATTCCACGCGTCCGGTGACGGTCCCCGTGCCGCCGTTGCCGCCGGAGGAGAAGGTGATGCCGACCTCGCGCCCCGTCAGACGCACCGCAGCACCCCCTTCGCCGACCACGTGCGCGCACGTCAGGACCCAGCCGGGGGCGATGAAGAACCCGCTGCCCCAGGTGGGTCCGGTCCCGGGAGTCTCATACCCGGCGGACGGGGCGTGAACGCGTACGGTCGCCGCCTGGACGAGGGGCTCGAGAAGCTCGAAGGCGCGCGCGGAGCCGACCGTGCGCCCGTCCGTCATCCGCGCCCCCCGCTCGTGAGGCATCCAGGCTACCGCTCGGTCACCTCGGGCGGCAGGTGTCTTCGCGTCGGCGGATTATCCTGGCGGGAAACGCCCCCTGAACACCCTCATCACGGCACGGAGCCCGACTTGTACTTCACCGATCGCGGCATCGAGGAGCTGGAGAAGCGGCGCGGCGAGGAGGAGGTCACCTTCGAGTGGCTGGCCGAGCAGCTGCGCACCTTCGTCGACCTGAACCCGGACTTCGAGGTCCCGGTGGAACGCCTGGCCACCTGGCTGGCCCGGCTGGACGACGACGAGGACGCGGACGACGAGTGAGCGGAAGAGGACGAGGAAGAGGAAGACGAATGTGAGAACGGCCCGGCTGCGGGGAGCAGTCGGGCCGTTCTCGTGCGCGCTCTGACCAGCGCGACGGGGTTGCGAGGCGCCGGATCAGGCGGCCTTGGTCTCCCAGAAGATGCGGTCGATCTCGGCGATCAGCTCAAGGGCCTTCGCGCCGGTCGCCGGGTCGTTCGACGCCTTGGCGGCCGAGAGGGCCTTCAGGGTGTCGTTGACCAGGGTGTGCAGCTGCGGGTACTTCTCGAAGTGCGGGGGCTTGAAGTAGTCGCTCCACAGCACCGAGACGTGGTGCTTGGCGAGCTCGGCGCGCTGCTCCTTGATGGTGATGGCGCGCGCACGGAAGTCGGCGTCGTCGTTGGCCTGGTACTTCTCCTGCACGGCCTTGACGGACTCGGCCTCGATGCGGGCCTGGGCAGGGTCGTACACGCCGCACGGCAGGTCGCAGTGGGCGGAGACCTTCGCCTTGGGGGCGAAGAGGCGGGAAAGCATGGAGTGTGTCCTCCTCGTGATCGTCTTCTCAAGGGGGAGATTACTCGCTCGGAATCCGGATTTCGCGGGCGCCCCCGTGGGCTTGGGACAAAAGTCCAGGGTCGGGTGCGGACCGGTGAGCGAATGTACGGAACCGTACGGCAGCATGCGGGGGTGACGAGGAGGACGCGCATGGTGGAGAACAGGCGCCCGCGGAAGCAGTTCGGGGTGGTGGAGGTGTCGGGGCCGTCGATGACGCCCACTCTCAACCACGGGGACCAGGTGCTGGTCCGGTACGGGGCCGGCGTCCGGCCGGGTGACGTGGTGGTACTGCGCCACCCCTTCCAGCAGGACCTGCTGGTGATCAAGCGGGCGGTGGAGCGGCGGCCGGGCGGCTGTTGGTGGGTGCTCGGCGACAACCCGTACAACGAGACCGGCGACAGCACCGTCTACGGGCCCGTCCCCGACGAGCTGGTGCTGGCGACGGCGGTCCTGCGCTTCCGGCCGCGCGAGGAGCATCAGCGCTCGCTGAGGGCCCGGCTGTCCTGGGCGGCTTCGGCGCTGCGCCCGCTGTGGGCGGACGCCTCGGCCTCGAGCCGCTTGCGGGCGCGGTAGGCCGCCACGTTGGCGCGGGTGGCGCAGCGGTCGGAGCAGTAGCGCCGGGAGCGGTTGGTGGAGGTGTCGAGGTAGGCGTTGCGGCAGGGCGCGGCCTGGCACAGGCCGAGGCGGTCGGGGCCGTGCTCGGTGAGGGCGAAGGCCAGGCCCATGGAGGCCATGGCGGCGTAGCCCGCGGAGGCGTTCGAGGGGTGCTCGGCGAGGTGGATGTGCCAGTCGGGGCGCCCGTCGTCGCCGAGGGTCTCGTGGCCGGAGACCTGGGGGCTGACGGGGAACTCCATGAGGAGCGAGTTCAGCAGGTCGACGGCGAGGACCTCGTCTCCGCCGTCGGCGGCTTCGAAGACGGCGCGCAGCCGCCCGCGTACGTTGCGGAAGCGGGTGACGTCGGTGTCGGTGACGCGGCGTGCCATCTGTTCGCTGGCGCCGAACAGGGCGCGGACGGCGTCCACCGAGGTGAGCGAGTCCTTGTTGCGGGCCGGCTCCTCGGTGTTGACCAGGCGCACGGCGAAGTCCGAGTAATGGGCCAGTTCCACTTGTAGTCCTTACGGCTGCGGATTATCGTCTCCGGTAACGGCTGAGACGTCTTCGAGGGTATTACGTATGAAGGGGTTGGGGATGACCGGTACGACAGGAACGACGGGAACGGCGCAAACCCGTGCCTACTGGCAGGCCTGGCAGGACAGCTGGGACCGTCAGCAGGAGTGGTACATGCCCGACCGCGAGGAGCGGTTCCGGGTGATGCTGGACATGGTCGAGGCGCTGGTGGGCCCCGCCCCCCGGGTCCTGGACCTCGCGTGCGGTACGGGAAGTATCACGGACCGCGTCCTCAAGCGGTTCCCGGAAGCCACTGCCACGGGCGTCGATCTCGACCCGGCCCTGCTGGCCATCGCCCGGGGGCATTTCGCGGGTGACGGGCGGGTCTCGTTCGTGACCGCGGACCTGAAGGACCCGCACTGGCGCGCGGCCCTTCCCCACGACACGTACGACGCGGTGCTGACGGCCACGGCCCTGCACTGGCTGCACAGCGAGGACCTCGCCGTCCTGTACGGGCAGCTCGCGCCGCTGGTCCGCCCCGGCGGGGTGTTCATGAACGCCGACCACATGCCCGATCCGGCCACCCCGCGGATCGACGCCGCCGAGCACGCGCACCGGCACGCCGCAATGGACCGGGCCAAGGCCTCGGGGGCGGTGGACTGGCGCGAGTGGTGGGCCCTGGCGGCCGCGGACCCGGTGCTGGCCGAGCCGGTGAAGCGGCGCTTCGAGATCTACGGGGAGCACGCCGACGGCGACACGCCCTCCGAGGCCTGGCACACCGGCACCCTCCTCGACGCGGGCTTCGCGGAGGCCCGTACGGTCTGGCGCTCGCCCTCGGACGCGCTGGTCCTGGGCCTGAAGTAGCCACGTGCGGTAGGCGCGGGCCGGACGACGAAGGGCGGTACGGGAGACCCGTACCGCCCTTCCGCCCTCCGCGGCGCTTACAGCACCTTGGAGAGGAACGCCTTCGTCCGGTCGTGCTGCGGGTTCCCCAGCACGTCACGCGGATTGCCGGACTCGACGACCACGCCGCCGTCCATGAAGACGAGGTTGTCGCCGACCTCGCGGGCGAAGCCCATCTCGTGGGTGACCACGATCATGGTCATGCCCGACTCGGCGAGGTCGCGCATGACGTCGAGGACGTCACCGACCAGCTCCGGGTCGAGGGCCGAGGTGGGCTCGTCGAAGAGCATCAGCTTCGGCTCCATGGCGAGCGCGCGGGCGATGGCCACGCGCTGCTGCTGGCCGCCGGAGAGCTGGGAGGGGTAGTTCCCGCCCTTCTCGCCGAGGCCGACCCGGTCCAGGAGGCGCACGGCGCGCTCGCGCGCCACCGCCTTGGACTCGCCCTTGACCATGACCGGTGCTTCCATGACGTTCTCTATGGCCGTCATGTGCGGGAAGAGGTTGAAGCGCTGGAAGACCATGCCGATGTCCCGGCGCTGGGCCGCGACCTCGCTGTCCTTCAGCTCGTAGAGCTTGTCGCCCTTCTGCTTGTACCCCACCAGCTCGCCGTCGACCGACAGCCGCCCGGAGTTGATGCGCTCCAGGTGGTTGATGCAGCGCAGGAAGGTCGACTTGCCGGAGCCGGACGGGCCGACCAGGCAGAAGACCTCACGGGGCGCGACCTCCAGGTCGATCCCGCGCAGGATGTGGGCGGCGCCGTACGACTTGTGGACGCCTTCTGCCTTGACCATCGGCTGGGCGGTCACTTCGCCACCTCCGTACGGCGGAACATGTTCAGGTTGGCCTTCAGCCGCTGGAACGGCGTGGGCGGCAGGCTGCGCAGCGAACCGCGGGCGTAGCGGCGCTCCAGGTAGTACTGGCCGACGCTGAAGACGCTCGTCAGGGCCAGGTACCAGATGGACGCGACGAAGTACATCTCGATGACCGCGCCGGCCGTGGTGCCGATGTTGGAGCTGGCCCGCAGGAGTTCGGTGTACTGCACGGCCGAGACCAGGGACGAGGTCTTCAGCATGTTGATGAACTCGTTGCCGGTCGGCGGGATGATCACGCGCATCGCCTGCGGGAGCACGACCCGGCGCATGGTCTGCGTCTGGGTCATGCCGAGCGCGTGCGAGGCCTCGCTCTGGCCCTCGTCGACGGACTGGATGCCGGCCCGGACGATCTCCGCCATGTAGGCGCCCTCGTTCAGGCCGAGGCCCAGGAGGGCGACCATGAACGGCGTCATGACGTCGACGGTCTCGTTCTTGTAGATCGGGCCCAGGTTGATGTACTGGAAGATCAGCGGGAGGCTGAACCAGACCAGCAGCTGCACGTAGACCGGGGTGCCGCGGAAGAACCAGATGTACAGCCAGGCCACGAAGCTGGTGACCGGGTTCTTCGAGAGCCGCATGACCGCGAAGAGGATGCCGAGCACGAGGCCCAGCGCCATGGCGGTGATGCTGATGAGCACCGTGTTGCCGAGGCCGGAGATGACGGAGGGGTCGAACAGCTTGTCGCCGACCGTCCCCCAGATGATCTTGCCCTGGGAGAAGGCGTAGACGAGCCACGCGAGGAGTACGGCGACGACCACGGCGCTGATCCAGCGGCCGTAGTGCCGTACGGGGATGGCCTTGATGGCCTCGTAGGGGGTACCCGAGGCGCCGGGTCCGGCCGGCGGAGTCGCGGCCGGACCCTTGTCGATCTTGTCAGTCACAATGACTGCCCTTCAGTGGAGCTCTCGGATCACTTGCCGGCGTTGACCGTGGCGGACGGCACGGCGCTGTCCTTCACGTTCCACTTCTCCAGGACCTTGGCGTAGGAGCCGTCCTTGATGATGGCGTCGAGGGCTTCCTTGAGGGCGTCGCGGAGCTGGGTGTTCTCCTTGGAGACCGCGATGCCGAAGAGGCCGACGTCGGCCTGCTGGCCGCCGACCTCGAAGTCGTTGCCGCCGCCGGAGGTCTTCGCGGTGTACGCGGTGACCGGGAAGTCGTTCAGGTCGGCCACGGCGCCGCCGGCCTTGACGCGGGTCTGGGCCTCGGCGTCGGTGTCGAAGGCCTCGATGGTGAGCTTCTTGTCACCGCACTTCTCGGCCTGGGCCTTGAAGGTGTCCTCGTACGTGGTGCCGCGCTGGACGGCGACCGTCTTGCCGCACAGGTCGTCGAGGGACTTGATGTTCTCCGGGTTGCCCTTCTTGACGAGGAGCGAGACACCGGAGGAGAAGTAGTCGACGAAGTCGACGCCCTTGCCGATCTTGGCGCCCTTGTCGTCCAGGCCCTCCTGGCGCTTCTTGTTGTCGGTGATCGACGACATGGCGATGTCCTGGCGGCCGGTCTCCAGCGAGGTGATCAGGCCGTCGAAGGTGCCGGAGGTGAACTGGAACTTCACACCGAGCTGCTTGCCGAGCGCTTCGGCGATGTCGGGGTCGACACCGACGATCTTGGCGCCCTCGGTGAACTCCATCGGGGCGTAGGCGGCGTCCGTGCCGACCTTGATGACGCCGGCGTCCTGGATCTTCTTCGGCAGCTTGGAGAACAGCGGGGCGTCGCTGGTCTTCTCCTTGGTCGCGGAACCGCCCTCGGTCTGGTCGCCACAGCCGGTCAGGATCAGGGCGCCGGCGACCGCGATCGCGCCGACCGCGGCGATCCGGGACCGGGCGGCGGTCGTACGACGGGTGATGCTTGCGGTCATGAGCTGGTTCCTCCGGCTGGTGGAAAAGCACCGAAAAACGGTCGGGCACGCACCTTCGCGTGTCGCGACCTTGTGTGATTACGGCATCTTGCCATTCGGACTGGCGCATTCAGGCTGCCCATCAGGTCAAAATCAGATAACGGACACCCTGGATCACCCAACAGGACTGCGGGCAAGGTCCCTCAAGACCGCAGGAACCGCCGCGATCAGGCCTTTCTTGCTCAGTTCTTGCGGTGCGTCTCGCCCATTGGACAGAGAGGTTTGGACTTTTAGCCAAAACCAGGACAAGCAGCCTATGGTCGAGCAGGAATCGACTCGTCTGGGTGAGTGTTCTTCGGGTAGAACAGATCCTTACACCCCTCATCCGGGGCTCAGGGCGCGCGTGCGGCGCGCCCGCGCGTACGAACCTCCCCTTCGCGGAGACGGGCCAACCGTCGATGCGGAGTACGGACGCGGTGCCCGCCCACCCCTTAACCAGGAGTGGCCACCCTCAATGAACAAAAGGACCTAAGGGGTCACACGAAGTGGCAGCGGAGATCGTCAACCCTCGCAGTGACAGTGCGACGGACAACAACCCCGATGCGGTGTTCGCACTGCACCGGGGCGGCAAGATGGCCATCCAGGCCACGGTGCCGGTCAACGACAAGGACGACCTGTCCCTGGCGTACACGCCCGGCGTGGCGAAGGTGTGCACCGCCATCGCCGAGCAGCCCGACCTGGTGAACGAGTACACCTGGAAGTCGAACGTGGTCGCGGTCGTCACCGACGGCACGGCCGTGCTCGGACTCGGTGACATCGGTCCCGAGGCCTCCCTCCCCGTGATGGAGGGCAAGGCCATCCTCTTCAAGCAGTTCGGCGGTGTCGACGCGGTCCCGATCGCGCTCGCCACCAAGGACACGGACGAGATCATCGAGACGGTCATCCGCCTCGCCCCGTCCTTCGGCGGGGTGAACCTGGAGGACATCTCCGCCCCCCGCTGCTTCGAGATCGAGCGGCGCCTCCAGGAGGCGCTGGACATCCCGATCTTCCACGACGACCAGCACGGCACCGCCATCGTGACGCTGGCCGCCCTGCGCAACGCCGCGAAGCTCACCGGTCGCACCCTCGGCGACCTGCGCGCCGTGATCGCGGGCGCGGGCGCGGCGGGCATCGCCATCGCCAAGATCCTCGTGGACGCGGGCATCGGCGACGTGTGCGTCACCGACCGCAAGGGCGTCGTGTCCGCCGACCGCACCGACCTGACGGACGTCAAGGCGGAGATCGCGGGCCTGACCAACAAGACCAACCAGACCGGCTCGCTGGAGCAGGCCCTGGCGGGTGCGGACGTGTTCATCGGCGTCTCCGGCGGCTCCGTCGCCGAGGAGGCCGTGGCCACGATGGCGAAGGACGCGTTCGTCTTCGCCATGGCCAACCCGAACCCGGAGGTGCACCCGGACGTCGCGCACAAGTACGCGGCGGTCGTGGCCACCGGCCGTTCGGACTTCCCGAACCAGATCAACAACGTGCTGGCGTTCCCGGGCATCTTCGCGGGTGCCTTCAAGGTGCGCGCCACCCGGATCACCGAGGGCATGAAGATCGCCGCCGCCGACGCCATCGCCGGTGTCGTGGGTGACGAGCTCGCCGCCGACTACGTGATCCCGTCGCCGTTCGACGAGCGCGTCGCGGAGGCCGTCGCCGCGGCCGTCGCCGCCGCCGCCAAGGCCGACGGCGTGGCCCGCCTGGCCTGATCGCCGCGCTGAGCTGTACGGGTAGAGGCCCGGCCGGAACCCTCCGGCCGGGCCTCCGCGTTTCCCGGAAGGGGGCGCCAGTGCGGCGAACGCCTCACCATCGTGTTGCCGGAAGGGCTGGAACCCGTCGGCTACCCGGCGGTAGCGTCGCGGCATGTTCGCTGCCTATGCCGCCCGAATCGACCGTGACCAGCCGCTGACCGGCCTTGAACTGGGCGAGCGCCCAGCGCCCGAGGCCCGTCCCGGCTGGGTGACCGTGAACGTCAAGGCCGCCTCCCTCAACCACCACGACCTGTGGTCGCTGCGCGGGGTCGGTCTCGGCGAGGAGAAACTCCCCATGATCCTCGGCTGCGACGCCGCCGGGATCGACCAGGACGGCAACGAGGTCGTCCTGCACTCCGTCATCGGCCAGAGCGGCCACGGGGTCGGCCCCGACGAGCCCCGCTCGATCCTGACCGAGCGCTACCAGGGGACCTTCGCCGAGCAGGTGTCCGTCCCCGCCTGGAACGTCCTGCGCAAGCCCGCCGAGCTCTCCTTCGAGGAGGCCGCCTGCCTGCCCACGGCCTGGCTGACGGCCTACCGGATGCTGTTCACCAACGCCGGGGTGCGCCCGGGGGACTCCGTCCTCGTCCAGGGCGCCGGCGGTGGGGTCGCGACCGCCGCCATCGTCCTCGGCAAGGCGGCGGGCCTGCGCGTCTTCGCGACCAGCCGGGACGAGGCCAAGCGCAAGCGGGCCGTGGAGCTGGGCGCGGTGGAGGCGTACGAGCCGGGCGCGCGGCTGCCGCAGCGCGTGGACGCGGTGATCGAGACGGTGGGCGCGGCCACGTGGTCGCACTCGGTGAAGTCGCTGCGCCCGGGCGGCACCCTGGTGATCTCCGGCGCGACCAGCGGGGACCGGCCGGCGCACGCCGAGCTGACCCGGATCTTCTTCCTGGAGCTGAAGGTCGTCGGCTCGACGATGGGCTCGAAGGACGAGCTGGAGGACCTGCTGTCCTTCTGCGCGGCGACCGGGGTGCGTCCGGTCATCGACGAGGTGCTGCCGCTGGACCGGGCCCGCGAGGGCTTCGAGAAGCTCCAGTCCGGCGACCTGTTCGGGAAGGTCGTCCTGACCGTCTGATCACCGACCGCCTGACGGCCCGACAGTCGATGTCAATCAGGGTTGACAACCCCTCCCGCGTCAACCTAAATTGACATGCATGACGGAAGCAACCGATCTCGCCGAACGGGCCGGTGACCGCGACCCGCGCGTGGGCCTGCGTGCCGTTGCCGCCCTCCGAAGGCTGCTGGAGCAGCTGGAGGCCGTACAGGTACGCAGTGCCCGCGCGCAGGGGTGGTCCTGGCAGGACATCGCGGCCGAGCTGGGCGTCAGCCGGCAGGCCGTGCACAAGAAGTACGGGAGGCTCTGATGTTCGAACGATTCACCCGGGACGCCCGGTCGACCGTGACCGGCGCCATGACCGAGGCCCGGAAGACCGGGGCCGCCACGGTCACCGAGGAGCACCTGCTGCTCGCCCTGCTGACCCAAGGGGCCCTGGACCCCCTGGGCGTGGACCGCAGGGCGGTGACCGCCGACCTCGCGGCGGCCCGCCGCCGGGGCGGCATGTCCAGGGCGGACGAGGAAGCGCTGGCCGGACTCGGCATCGACCTCACGGAGATCGTCTCCCGCATCGAGGAGACCCACGGCGAGGGCGTCCTCTCGGCCCCGGCGCCGCGCAGGCGGTCCCTGGGCGCCTCGCTCCGCTCGACCCTGGGACGCGAGGAGCCGGACGACCGCACCGGCAGCTACCGGGTGCCCTTCACCGCGGGCTCGAAGAAGGTCCTGGAACAGTCCCTCCGGATCGCTCTGGGCCGCAAGGACAACCACATCGGCACCCTGCACCTGCTCCTGGCCCTGACGTCCCGGCCCGGGACGGCCGCCGAGGTCCTGGCGGACCACGGGGTCACCTACGCCACGGCCGAGGCGGGCCTGGCAGCCTGACGGCCGGCCCCGATCCGGCCCCGCCGGCGGCTGAGGCGCGCGGTCCGGGGCGGGGCCCCGGGCAGCGGCCCTGCGGCCGGGCTACTGCAGGGCCCGCAAGGTCGCCGTCAGCCGGGCGGCCGCCGCCCCGAGATCGGCACGGGCCCGGGCCAGTTGGCCCGCCGACACCCCGTGGTCCCGGGCCGCGTCGCGCACGTCGTCGCGGAACCGGTCCAGCAGCCGGTCCAGGTCGCGCGCCGGGTCCCCGGTGGGCATCAGGTCACCGGCCCAGTCGGTGTCCGCCGGCGCGGTGGCGGTGGCGGCGGTCGTCGCGGACGGGGCGCTGCCGCCGAGCCAGGCTCCGGCGAGGCTGCCCAGGACCCCGCCGGACTTGGCGAACTGCTCCTGGAGCTGGCCCGCGATCCGCTGGACCTCCTCGCGCGCCCGCTCCTGGGCCTCCTTGGCCTGGCGGCGGGCCTGCTGGGCCTCCTCGCGGGCGCGGCGGCTCTCGTCCTTCGCCCGGCGCGCCTGCTCCTTCCACTCCTGCCTGGCCTTGCGCAGCTCCTCCTTGGCCGCCTTCCAGGACTCGTCCTCGACCCGGGTCTGCGACGCGGAGGCCGCCGCCCGCATCTCGCGGCGCAGGTCGCCCGCCGCTCCCCGGACGTCGTCGCGCATCTCGGCGGCGAGTTCGGTGACCGAGTCGCGGATCTCCAGTTCCAGGTCGGCGAGTTCACCGCTGCGGTCGGCCAGTTCGGCGCGGCCCGCCTCGGTGATCGAGTACACCTTGCGCCCGCCCTCGGTGGCGTGCGTGACCAGACCCTCGGCCTCCAGCTTGGCCAGGCGCGGGTACACGGTGCCCGCGGAGGGCGCGTACAGGCCCTGGAAGCGTTCCTCCAGCAGGCGGATCACCTCGTACCCGTGGCGCGGGGCCTCGTCCAGCAGTTTCAGGAGGTAGAGGCGGAGGCGGCCGTGGGCGAAGACGGGCGGCATGTCAGAGCACCTTCTTGTCGAGCACGAGCGGGGCGGCGGGGGTGTCGGCGTCGGCCTGCGGGCGGCGCAGCAGCGCGATCGAGCCGGAGACCGTGGTGGCCCGCAGGGTGCCGGTGCCGGAGCCGAGGGTTCCGGTGATCCGCTTGGCCCCCATCTGGCCGGACACCCGCAGGTCCTCGAAGGCGTTGGAGACGCCGCCGGTGGCGGTATTGGCCTCCACGCGGGCGTCGGCGGGGTGCGGGAGGCGGATCGCGACCTGGCCTGAGACGGAGTTCAGCGCGATGTCGACGGGGCGCGGGGCGGCCGGGTCGAGGTCCAGGTCGATGAGCATGTCACCGCTGACCGAGTCGGCCCGTACGCTCACGCCCGCGCCGTCGACGACGGTGAGGCCGCCGGACACCGAGTGGAAACCGAGGTCGCCGGTGACGGACTGGGCCTCGACGCTGCCGGAGACGGTGTGCGCCTTGACCCGGCCGGACAGGCCGACCAGCGTGGCGTCGCCGGAGACCCCGTTGACGTCGGTGCCGCCGGAGATGCCGGAGACGAAGGAGACGGCGTCGACCGCGGCCAGCTGCACGCGGGTGGCGGCGGGGACGGTGAGGGTGACGGCGGCGCTGCGCTCCCAGGCCTTGCGGCCGGAACCCGACCAGGCCTTCCACGGCTTGGCTTCGAACCACTTCTTGAAGCCCTGGGCGCCGTTCCAGGGCAGGTCCTCGTACGAAACGGTGAGGATGCCGCCCTCCTGCACGACGTACAGCGGCGGTCCGTCGACCTCGGTCACCTCGAGGCGGGCCGGGCCCTCCTCGGCGGCGACGACGTTCACCGTGCCGCCCACGAGGCGGACGCGGAGCTCGGCCACCGGCTCCTCGAAGGCGAGCTTCTGCGGTTCGGCGATGTGCCACGTCGACGGTGACGACTGCTCTGCCATGGGGCTGATCCTCCTCGTGCGTTCACGGACGGGCTCGACGAAGCACGCAACATATCGCGTCTTCTGAGTAACACGATATATCGCGGCCGTTCGAAGTCAACCCACCGGCCCCGCCGCGCACTGGCCGCCACCGCTCCGGGGACTCCGCCCCCGCGCCTCAAACGCCGGCGAGGCTGGGGTGGTGTCCCCGGACGGGAGCGGTTTGCCGGTCGGGGTCGCGGGGTCCCTCCGGGACGTCTCCTCGGCTCGCGCACTAAGGCCCGCTT